>DATFXR010000215.1:0-6981 GCA_035315685.1 Vicinamibacterales bacterium
TGCGGCCTTCGTCCGACAGCCGCATCACCTGCCTGACGCCGGCAATCCACTCGCGGCTCGACGTCTGGTAGTCGGTGAGCATCCGGCGACTCCGGTCGCCGAGAACCATGCCGTCCGCGTACTGCTGCAGCAGCCGATTCACCTCGCGTTCGTCCTCGTCGAAAGCGGCGCGCGCCGCCGCGCGTTCCGCGTCGGTGGCGGCCAGCAGATGGCTGCGCATGTTGACGCGCAACTCGGCGAAACTCCGCCCGAGGTTGCCGAGCGTGGCCAGCGCGACGATCCGCGACTCGGCCACGAAGCGGCTGCGCGCTTCGATCTCGGCCAGTTGGATGCGGGTGAAGACGCCCAGCCCCGCCAGCGCCAGCAGCGGCACCGTCAACAGGAGGACCAGGCGTCGGGCTATCGTCATGCGGCAGGCGGCCCTTCCGAAATGACAGAATTCGGACGGTCGGAGCGTATCACGCGTCAGCGAGACGCGCGCGCGTCGACACGTGGCGTGGTCGCTGGATTACGTACGAGGGAATACTGCGGGCGGCGCGCCCGACAGGACCATGCTGTTACTCCGATCGGAGCGCCTGCAGGACGTCCACGCGCGCGGCGCGAGCGGCCGGCATCAGCGACGCGACGATCGCCGCGGAGACGAGCACCGCCGCCGCTCCCGCCACGGGCATCGCGCCGGGCAGTTGTACGCTGGTGATGAGCCTCGAGATCACGAGTGCGAGCAGGTAGCCGCCCGCCGCGCCGGCCGCGATCCCGATGGCGGCAATCACGATGCCTTCAGAAAGGACGCGGCCGAGCAACTGTCGTGGTGCGGATCCAACCGCCATCCGGATGCCGAACTCGCGCGTCCGCGCGCTCACTGAAAACGCCAGCACGCCTGCGACGCCGACGACTGCGATCAGCAGCGCGATGCCGGCAAATCCGGCGAAAACGAACGCATTCACGCGGTCGGGCGACAGCACCGCCGCACGAATGTCTTCGAGTGTGGCGGCGCGCTCGACCGGCTGGTCGGGAGCGATGTCGCGGATGACGCGCGTCACCGTTGGCACGAGCGTGTACGGATCGCCCGCCGATGCGCGCACGAACAGGCGGCCCGCTAACCCCATCTGCCGCACCGGCATATAGACGGTCAGCGCTGGCGACCTCACGATGTTCTCGTCGTCCACGTCCGCCGCCACGCCGACGATCCGCCGCCGCTGTTGCGGTCCGAAGCTTCTCCCCGTCGCACCGGTCCACCAGAGCTTCCGGTTCACGGCGTCGCCGTTCGAAAACAGCCGCTGTGCGATCGCCTGGCTGACAATCGCCACCGGTTCCGAATCGGCGCGGTCATCGTCGGTGAAGTCGCGGCCGGCAAGCAGAGGAATGCCGAGGACGTTGAAGAATCGCGGCGCCACCATGCGCAGCCGCCCGAGCGGATTCTGTTCGCCGTCCGCCGGCGTGTATCCCTCGACCGCGAACGGCAGTCGAGGCATCGTGCCGCCATCACGCCAGGGGACCGTAGTACCGACTGAAGCGGCCTCGACGCCCGGCAGAGCGCTCACGCGACGGGTCGCTTGGTCGTAGAACTCGATCATTTTTGGACCGTATACGCCGGTCGCCGGCGACGGAACGTCGAACGCCAGTACGTGGCGCATGTCGTAGCCCGTTGTCGCGTTCTGCATCGCGACCAGCGTCGCGAGGAGCATGCCGGCGCCGGCGAGCAGCACGAACGAGAACGCAATCTGCATGGTCGCGAAGATCCTCAGGCGGCGATTCGTGCCGGGCGTGATCCGGACGCCGCCGGTCGCCAGTCCGAGTCCGGCCGGCGCGTGCGGCGACGGCAGCCGCGGGACGTAGGCGAGCAGCACCGCCGCGGCCATCGCCAGGGCGGCGCCGACCCAGACCACGCTGGAATCGACGCTGACCTCGAGCGCTCGCACCGAGAAGCGCGCCGCATAGCCGGCGACGAGCGCGACGAGCGGGCGCGCCATCACGACGCCGAACACCGCGCCGGCGCCGCACAGCACGAGGCTCTCCGCGAGCAGCGTGCGCCGGAGCGCGCCGCTGCCGGCGCCGAGCGCGGCCCGCACCGCCAGCTCGCCTTCGCGGCGCACTGAGCGCGCCAGAATCAGGTTGGCGACATTCGAGCACGCGATGATGAACACGACCGCCGCGGTCGCGAGCAGTACGATCAGAACCGTCCGCGCCGGCGCCGCGATCTGGTCGCGGAGCCGGGTAACGGTGAGGTTGACGGTGGCCTTCGGCGAGTACGCCTCGGGATGCTCGCGGACCATCGCCGCGTGCACGGCGGTCAGTTCAGCGCGCGCGCCGTCGATCGAGGCGCCGGGCGCGAGGCGGCCGAACAGCTCGGTCATGCGATGCGTGCGGTTCGTGACCATCGTCGCGCCGAGGTGATGTGGACTGGTCACGACGTTCGCAATGATCTCGGTGTCGGCGGGATATGGCACTGACGGCTCGAGCACGCCGACCACGGTCGCTGGGCGCGGGCCGAGCCGAATGGTCTTGCCGACGACGCCCGGGTCGCTGTTCAGCGACGTGCTCCAGAACCTGTGTGTGAGCACCGCCGCGCCAGCCGCGTCGGGTCCATCGTCTCGCGCGTTCAGGAGGCGGCCGAGCACCGGGCGAAGCCCCATCACCTCGAAGAACGAGCCGCCGACGACACCAGCTTTCACGATGCGGGGCTCGTTGCCGAGGCCGATCATGGTGAAGTCGACGGTCGAGAAGTCGCCGAATGCGCCGACGCTCTTCACGCGCGATTTGAAGTCGTCGACTTCGGGCACCGAGAACGTCAGGTTGCGCGAGATGCCGGGCTCGCTCTGGCGGATGTAGAGCAGCCGCTCTTCGTCGCGATTGACGAGCGGACGGAGCAGCACGCCGCGGACGACGCTGAAGATGGCGGCGTTGGCGCCGATGCCGAGCGCGAGCGTGACGACCACGGTGGCCGCAAGCCCCTTCGCGCGGCTGAGCGAGCGCAGGGCGAACCGCAGGTCCCGTACGAGCGCGTCAGCTTCGTCGAACCAGCGATGACGCCAGACGCGCCGCATCGAGTCGCGCGTCAGCGTCAGGTTGCCGAACTCCTTCAGCGCCGCGAGCCGCGCCGATTTCGGATCCTCGCCGCGCTCGAGCCGCTCCTTCATGCTGATCGCGAGGTGACCGCGAATCTCTTCGTCGAGGTCGTCGTCGTCAGGCCGCATGAGCTACTCCTTGCTGGCCGCCGGGTTCATGACGCGCCCAATCGCGTCGACGAGCTGCGACCACCGGTCGCGCTCGCGTGACAGCTGCGCTTTGCCGGCGGCGGTCAGCTCATAGAACCTGGCACGCTGGTTGGCTTCGCTGATCCCCCATTCCGCCTTGAGCCAGCCGCGCTTCACGAGCCGGTGCAGGGCGGGGTAGAGCGAGCCGGTCTCGACCTTGAGCAGTTCGTCGGACCGGGAGCGGATTGCCTGGCCGATCCCGTGACCGTGCTGCGGCCCCCACTGGAGGATCCGCAGGATGAGCATGTCGAGCGTGCCCTGGAGGAGCTCCAGGCGCTGTTCATCGGAAGATTTGGCCATAGTCGTAGACAATCTACGGCTTTGACGTAGAGCGTCTACGGCTTGTTCCGGCGGCCGCCATGGCGATTCAGGAGCTCAGACAGCGGCGTTCAGCGTCGGGCGTCCCTGGCGCGCGGGACAGCCTGAAGGCTGATCGGCCGAGATGTTGGAGCGCGTACAAGACTCCGCAGCGAGTCCCCCAAGGAGACACCGAGAAGGGCAGCACCCTTTCAGTTCGACGCGATCCAACGGTTTGAACCGCTAGACGCAACTCTTGTGTGCGATAGCCTCCAGATCGATTGAGATAAACCGTAACAGAGCCTGAGGGCTCGGCCGCCGCGAAGGCGCGTCGTAATCACGGCGTTTTGGTCAACGCGCGGGCCCAGCAGAGAACGGCGCACGGCGAATGACGTCTCTTAGGCCGCCAATTCCTGCACGACTTCAAGCCGTGCGCTCCAAACGACCGGCCTGATTTTGTAGCTGGATAGCGCTTCGACAACGCCACGCGGAACCTCTTGCTCGTCGTTCAGGAAGACATAGGCGCGTGAATCTTCGGCTCTGACCTCGCGCGTGTCAGTCCATTGGTGAATGAGCGCTTGCGCTGCCTGGCGCGTCGGCTGGTTGACGGCTTGCACAATGCGTTCGGGCTTTTGGTGCCGTGGCGATTTTGGAATTACGAAATGGAACAAATGGTCGTAGCCGCTGATGCCGGTAAACTTGACCTTCGGCGTGTAGCGAATGTCGTTTGTGTCAAGCCACGCCACTACGTCTTCGTAAAACAGACTTTCCACGAGCGGCTTCGCCAAAAAAAACAGATCGTTCACCGCCAGCATCGCTTGAATCAGATTGTGCTTGCGGAGTGGAAAATCTTCCGTCGACGCGTGAACCTGCAACGCGTCGCCGTCCAACTTCACGCCGAAACCATTGAGCGTCACTTTCAAAAGCTGCTGCCGCTTGTCGGTGTTCAGCGCGCAGCCAGACGCTTCGAGGTCATGGATGATGTAGCGGTCGTCGCTCAGGACAAAACCGCCGTTTTCGCGCCGCGCATAGATTTGCATTGCATCGTTGTGCCTGTCGAGATACGGCGTCGTGATTTCAACCCATTCGTCGTCGATGGCGCGCAGACCGGTCCGGTCCTTCAGCCAGTGGCGATACTCGTCTAGCAACCGCTCGATGTCCTGCACAATTGTTGTCATGGGAACAGCCCGCGTTGGATGGCTGGCGGATCAACGATATGGCATTCGCGCATGAAGGCTGTCAGTGTAGAAACTAAATCGCTCGGGTTCGGATATGCCGCGACGGGCGCCCGCATGGCCCATTTGTCGCCGAAACCTTGGCGGTACGTGTGAAGGTGTGGACAGGGCACCCATTCGTCTTCGGGATTGCGGTGCGGTGGTCCGTCCAGGTCGAGACGCAGCAAGATAATCGCCTGGCGCGCGCGGTTTTGATAGGTCGCCTTCGTCAACTTGATTTGCGCGCGTGTGATGTCGAGAAAGAAGTTTTCGCGGCGGTCAACCGATACCAGCGGGACCGCTAGGCGTTCGCCCGGCATTGGAAACGTCAGGTCGCCTTCCTCGATACACTTTTTATCCATGGCAATCAGGGCGTCGGCTTCGGCCTGGGTGATTTCAATCTCCGCCATCTGCCCTCGTAATTACGCCTCGCCTCTCCGGCAGTTTATCCGGTCCGTTGTAGGCTGCAAGCCCCGTGTTGCGGCGGGGGCGGCTTAGAGGCGTGCTTGCGCGCCTTCGCGGGATCGAGCAGGGATACGGCTACAGACCGAATTACGTGGGGCAATTTAAGGACAGCAAACGAGCCTGTGAGTCAGTGGTCGTAGAGTTGGCGGAGCGCGGTCACGTCGGCGGGCGCCAGCCCGGTGGCGCGGGCTGAGCCGACATCGTCGATCGTGCGGAGCTGTTGGCGATACGCCCCGAAGTACCGCCCGCCATCGTCGGGACGCCTGAAGCGGTACATGATCGTGGCGAAGTCATCGGTGTGTTCCAGCCCGAGGGCGTGCCCAAGCTCGTGCAGCGCGGTCAGGTAGACGACGATCTGCTGGAACAGGGGATCGTCCGGGACGTCGCGATTGATCAGGACTTCGGCCTCGACGATCATCCCGGTCCCGGGATCGAGGTGAGGCCTGGTCTCGCCGTAGACGCTGTCGCTGCCGAGAAACCGGACCTGGATATCGGCCGCCTCGCGTCGATCGACGGATTCAAGCGCAAACCGTCCTGCGGCGGCCTCCGTCCACCTGTGCATCGCCCGCTGCACGAGGCTGACGCCCGATGCGGGCGCGTTCCGCGCGTCCACCCAGACGTGCACGGTGGCGCCGCGCGGCCAGTGCGGCGCCGCCGCCCCGATTGCCATCGTGACCAGGCACGGCACGATCAGAAATACGGTGCAGCGCGAAGGCTTCAGCCGAGCGTCAGCGCGCGTCATACGGTCGCTTCGCCAAGGCGCGCTGCGTCCACCCGAACATTGCCGTCCTACGATACCAGCGAGACCGACCGCGCTGTCCGCCCGGCGAACTGGCTGCGATACAGCTCCGCGTACGGTCCCTTCGCGGCCAGCAGTTCGTCATGTGTGCCTCTTTCGACGATCCGGCCGTGCTCAATCATCAGGATCACGTCCGCGTTGCGGACGGTCGACAGCCGGTGCGCGATGACGAACGTCGTCCGGCCGCGCATCAGCTCGCTCATCGCGCGCTGAATGAGGATCTCGGTGCGGGTGTCCACGCTGCTGGTGGCCTCGTCGAGGATCAGAACCGCGGGATCGGCGAGGAACGCCCGCGCAATCGTCAGCAGCTGCTTCTGGCCCTGCGACAGGTTGCTCGCCTCCTCGTTGATCGGCGTGTCGTAGTTGTCGGGCAGCGTCCGGATGAAGTGGTCGGCCTGCGCCGCCCGCGCCGCGGTCACGATCTCGTCCTCGCCCGCGCGCTCGCGGCCGTAGGCGATGTTCTCGCGAATCGTGCCGGAGAACAGCCACGTGTCCTGGAGCACCATGCCGAACATCCGCCGCAGCGCGCCGCGCTTCAGCTGCCGGACGTCCACGCCGTCCACGCGAATGGCCCCGCTGTCGACGTCGTAGAACCGCATCAGCAGGTTCACGAGCGTCGTCTTGCCTGCGCCGGTCGGCCCGACGATCGCGATCATCTGTCCGGGCGTGACGTCGATTGACATGTTCTCGATCAGCGGCACATCCGGCTTGTAGCGGAAGCTCATGGCGTCGAACTGCACGGCGCCGCGCGGAGCGGCGATCGCCAGCGCGTCGGCGGCATCCGGCGTCTCTTCGGGTTCGTCGAGCAGCTCGAACACGCGCTCGGCCGAGACGATCGTCAGCTGGATCACGTTCGCAATGCCGCTCAACTGCGAGATCGGCATGTTGAACTGTCGGGCGTAGGACACGAACGCCTGCACGTCGCCGATGGCAATCGCGCGCCGCGTCACCA
>DATFXR010000216.1:0-20320 GCA_035315685.1 Vicinamibacterales bacterium
GGCGGCGTCGTGGGGAACGCTCACGATCGCCGAGCTGCTCGCCGCGTCCACGCCACTCGCGCGCGTCGGCGTCGCGTGGCGGCTGTCGGCGGGCGCCGCGGTGGCGATGCTGGCGCCGGCGATCGTGGTGGCGCAGTTGACGATTCAGAACGGAGCAGCGCTTCTCTTCCCGGCGTGGGTACCGCTCGGCAGTCAACGGCCACGCGGTCTCGACGCGATGGGGCAGCGGCTGATCATGCTCGGGGCGACCTGGCTGCTCCTGATTGTGACCGTGCTGCCGGGCGCGATCGTTGGGCTGGCGGTCTGGTTCGCGTTTCGGCTGGCGCTTGGTGCGGCGGCCGTGGTCCCGGCGGCAGCGTGCTGCGCGGCGGTAGTGGCGATCGAGGTGCTGCTCGCTACCGAGGCGCTAGGGCCTGCCTACGACGCGCTCGACGCTACCGCTGTCGAGCGCGTCGAGTGATGGCTGATGGCTCATGGCTGATGGCTGAATGGCAGATGGCAGATGGTTGATCCCATTGGCCAGAGCCCTTCAGCCGTTGGTCATAAACCATAGCCATCAGCCATCAGCCATCAGCCATCAGCCATGATCAGCGTCCGCCGACGACAGCGAAGTCGCCGTCGGCTGGCTTACGGTCTGTGTAGCGGACGATCTCGCGGCCGTCGATGGTGGTCTCAGTCACCTTGTAGATGATGGTCGAGCCCGTTTTCTGCTCCTCGACTTTGCGCCCGGCGATCTGGTTGACCTGCGCGACGTAGCTGCGCGTCTCGCGATAGGGCGGCACGCTCTGGCCGTGTTTGTCCACGGCGCCCGGGCCCGCGTTGTACGCCGCGAGCGCGAGCTCTTCGTCGTCGTGATAGCGATTCAGCAGCTCGCGCAGGTAGGCGACGCCGGCGCGCACGTTGTCGGCCGGGTCGAAGGGATTTCTGACACCGTACTGGCGAATGGTCGCCGGCATCAGCTGCATCAGCCCGAGCGCGCCCTTCGGCGACCGCGCGTACGGGTTGAACGCCGACTCCACCTGCATCACCGCGCGCACGAGATCAGCACGGACGCCCTGGACGCGGGAATGCTCTGTGATCAGCTCCTCGTACGCGCTCCATCGCCGCGTCGCCACCGCCCGCGTCGCGCGGACCTCCTCGGCCTTCGGCACAGCGTAGGTCGTCGCTGCCGTTTCAGATGACGGCCGGGTGTTCGACAGCACGAGCCGTCCGTTCGCGTCGCGCCATGTGTAGATCTGCGCAGCCGCCGGAACAGCCGAGCCGACGAACACGGCTCCCGCCAGCAGGAACGTGGCGGCGAGTCGGCCGAATAGCTTGCGGCAGGTCAACAGTTTGAGGTATCGGATGGCGGGGCGCCGTCGTGTAGGGCTAGGGATCGGGCCGCGGCTGCGCACCGAGGCTGGGGGCTGGGAGCTGGGGACTGGCAGCCGGGGGCTTGGGGCTTGGGCTAGCTATCTCTCAGACGTCAGACCGCGGAGATCGTAATCGTGTGACGGTTTCGGTATGTCGGCGGGCACCGAACGAGGCATCTGCAATCATTCATGCTACGCGGATAACTCGCGTGCGAGCCAGGCTCTCGCGATCTGCCAGTCGCGCATGACGCTCTGAGGTGAAATGTTCAGGACGTCAGCGGTTTCCTGGACGGTCAATCCCCCGAAAAACCGCAGCTCGACCACCTGTCCTCGTCGAGGATCCATCCGCGCGAGCTTGCTCAGGGCGTCGTCCAAGGCGATCAGTTCCGCGATGCGGTCCGAACGGGCCGCGGGCAGCTGGTCCCAGTTCACGGCGGCCGAGTGCTCGACCCATTCCAGCCCACCACCACGCTTGGCTGATGCACGCGCGCGTGCCGCATCCACGAGAACGTGCCGCATGATGCGAGCCGAGACCGCCAGAAAGTGGAGGCGGTCCTTCCAGTCGACGCCTGTCACGTCGACCAGCCGCACATAGGCCTCGTGCACCAGCGCCGTGGTCTGCAACGTATGACCGGCACGCTCATGGCGCATGTAGCGGTGCGCCAGCTGCCGCAGCTCTTCGTAGATCAGCGGTGTGAGACGGTCCAACGCGGCGGCGTCGCCGTGGCCCCAGGCCTTGAGCAACGCAGTGATTTCGCCGGATCGTGGATCTTCGACCACGGCCTGCGCCCGGATTGTAGTGCCTGCTCCTGTTTTTCGCTTACCCATGTGACAGGAGGCTGCATGAGAGATGCGATCGCGATGACGGCCCTGGTTGCGGTCTGCGCCGCATCGGCACAATCCCCGGAGGCGGGTGGCAAAGCCGTGTGGCCACTCCGCGATCCGACGGCAACGAGCGCGCTGTTCCAGTCGATTCGGCAGTCGGACGTGCGCGCCGTGGCTGAACTGGTGGCGCGCGGCGACGCTGACGTGAACGGTCGGAGCGATGAGGGCGATACACCATTGATGTACGCGGCGGCGTACTCGACGGCCGCGTGCATGGAGCTGCTTCTCGAGCACCGAGCCGATCCAAATGCTCGCGACAAGCGCGGCGGCACCGCCCTGATGCGATCCATCCGCGACCTCGCCAAGGTGAAACTGCTGGTGGCACATGGCGCTGAGGTCGACGTGAGATCGGACGCGGGTGTCACCGCACTGATGACGGCTGCGAGCCGTCCTGGTTCGTCGGACGTCGTCAAGCTCCTCCTCGAACAGAAGGCCGATCCCAGAACAGTCGACAGAGCGGGCGTTCCGCCCTTGATGTACGCGACCGATTTCGGCGATCTCGAAAGCGTGAAAGCGCTTGTCGCGGCGGGCGCACGGATCGACAACGGCCGACGCAACGGGGTCACACCTCTGTTCTGGGCTTCGAACGGTCCTTTGGACGTGCTCGAGTGGCTGCTTGAACATGACGCTGATCCAAACGTCACCCGCGGAAATGGAGGAACCGGCACCCCACTCATGGAGGCAGCCCTCTTTGGCATGACGGCCAACGCCGAGGCGCTTCTCGATTGGGGTGCCGACGTGAACGCGATGAGTGCCCGCGGCACGCCGTTGATGTGGGCGGCCGGCAGCGATCGCGCCGGTCACGACATGATTCGGCTACTGCTCGATCGCGGCGCCGATCCGAACGTCGTGGCCACGCGCTGCGATCTGTGTATTTCGGAACCGCGTGCGGTGAATGGCAGCAAAGACCTGACCGCGTTGATGCTCGCCAGACAACGGGGTGAGACCGAGATCGTCAGAATGCTTCTCGCCGCAGGCGCAGCGCGCTGACGCGCAGGAGGTGACGAAAATGACTGGAAGAGACGTCGCCTTCGCGCTGGCGGCGCCGTTGATGCTAAGGGTGCCGGCACAGGGCCAGGAGTTCAACAGCGCTCAGATCAGGACGGCCGTAACCAAGAGCCTGCATCTGATGGAAACGAGCAGTCGAACATGGATCGAGAAGTCGGGTTGTGTCTCGTGTCACCACCAGGCGGTGCCGGCGCTCGCGTTCGCCCTGGCGCGTCCCCGCGGATTTCGTGTCGACGAAGAAGCGCTGCGCGAACGTGTGCAGGCGACGCTCGCGCGCTTCGCTCCGACGCGGGAAGATCTGTATTCCGGACCAGCCGGCATCGGACTCATTGGTGGTGGGCCGTTAGGGGCTGCCTACGCGCTCCTCGCACTGGCGGCTGCCAAGGTGGCGCCGAATCCGACGACCGACGCGTTGGCGCACTTCATCGTGGCGCGCCAGATGATCGACGGCCGTTTCCGATCCCCGGATCCGGGCCGTTTGCCGCTCGAGGGCAGCGACGCTACGGCCACCGCGCTGAGTGTCCGAGCGTTGCAGCTCTACGCGCCGCCCAGCCTTGAACGCGAGACCGCCGATGCGTTGCGGCGTGCGCGTACCTGGCTTCTCTCTGCGCAACCGCAATCGACGGAAGACCGGGCATCTCAGCTGCAAGGTCTCGGTTGGCTGGATGTCGAACGGTCTGTCACCGCGACGTACGTCGCGATGCTGGTCGCGGAGCAACGAACCGACGGCGGATGGTCGCAGCTGCCGGATCTCGCCAGCGACGCCTACGCGACAGGGAGAGTTCTGGTCGCAGTGCACGAGGCCGGCGGCCTGCCGACCTCCTCGACGGTGTACCGCAAAGGCTTGTCGTTTCTGCTGGAAAGCCAGGCTGCGGACGGATCGTGGCTCGTTGTGAGCCGTGCGAGAGGAACTCAACCGTATATCGAGAGTGGATTTCCCTATGGCAGCGACCAGTTCATCTCGGCCGCTGGTACCGCGTGGGCAACGAGCGCGCTCCTTCTCTCGCTGAAGGTGACGCCGGCTCCAGGGTCACGATAAGCAGCTAGACTGTGTGGCTGAGCCAACCGGCATGGATTCCGAGCGCTGGCAACGGATCGCCGATCTTTATCAATCGGTGCTCGCACGCCCACCGCTCGAACGCGGCCAGTATCTTGCGAGTGCGAGCGGCGACGATACGGAACTGCGACGAGAAGTCGAATCGCTGCTGGCGCAGGAACACGCACGCTTGGTGATCGATCGACCGATCCTCGAAACGGCTGCCGCGATTCTCGACGTTGAAGAGCCGAACCTGGCCGCCGGCACCCAGATTGGACCGTACCGCATCGATCGGTTCCTTGACGGCGGCGGCATGGGCCGGGTCTACCGCGCGACCGACGTGCGTCTCAATCGCACCGTGGCAATCAAAGTGTTGTCGCCGAGGCTTGCGAACGACCCGCAGTACCGCGCCCGATTCGATCGCGAAGCCCGGGCAATTGCGGGACTGGCGCACCCTCACCTGTGCACGTTGCACGATGTTGGTCACCAGGACGGCATCGATTTCCTGGTGATGGAGTACCTGGAAGGCGAGACGCTGGCCGCGCGGCTGGACAAGGGACCGCTACCGCTCGATCTGGCTCTGAGGTACAGCATCGAGATTGCCAATGCACTGACCGTCGCGCATGGCCACGGAGTCATTCATCGCGATTTGAAGCCGGGCAATATCGTGCTGACCAAGGGCGGCGCAAAGTTGCTCGACTTCGGTCTGGCGAGGCCCGGTCCGTCTGTGACCAGCGGTCGCTCCTCGCTTCACCCGACCAAACCGCCGCGCCTTACCGCGGAAGGCACGATCCTGGGCACCTGTCAGTACATGGCGCCCGAGCAGCTCGAAGGAAAAGAAGCCGATGCGCGCAGCGACATCTTCGCGTTCGGGGCCGTCGTCTACGAGATGCTGACGGGAAAGAAGGCGTTCGAGGGCACGAGCCACGCGAGCCTGATTGCCGCAATCATGCGGTCGGAGCCGGCGGCGGTCGCGACCGTCCAGCCGATGACACCGCGGTTTCTCGATCGCATCGTGCGGACCTGTTTGGCAAAAGATCCGGACGATCGCTGGCAAACGGCGCAGGATTTGTCGCGGGCGCTTCGTTGGGTGGGCCAGGAGGATGCAGAGCCGACTCTGCCGACTCAGCCGCCGTCGCGGAGGCGGTTTATTCTTGCTGCCGCTGCCGCGTTCGCCGCATCCACTGGTTACGCCGTCTGGGTGCTGAAACCAGCGTCGCCGAACTCGACGGGCGTTACGCGCTTCAGCATCACGCTTCCGCAAGGGCTGCGACTGAACCGACCCGTTCGTCATGTGCTCGCGCTGTCTCCCGATGGCTCGCGCCTCATCCTGGCCGCAGACCGCCAGCTCTATGTACGAGCGATGGCCGACGAAGAGCTTCATCCACTCGCCGGCAGCACTGATCAGGACGTCAGCGGGTTGTTCTTCTCGGCCGATGGCCGATGGATCGGATTCTGGGCATCGGACCGCACCGGACCTCCTCGAGGAACCCTGCGCAAGGTCGCGATTGGTGGCGGCGCCCCCGTGGTCATCTGCGAAGCGATGGTTCCCTTTGGAGCCAGCTGGGGTGTCGACAATCAGATTCTGATTGGAGGAGGCCGCGATGGCATCCAACGCGTCTCCGCTGCTGGTGGAACACCAGAGACGATCATCAAGGTAAACCCTCGGGAGCTCGCCAGCAGTCCGCAGTTGTTGCCCGATCGTGAGCACGTGCTCTTCACGCTAGGAGAGCAGGGCGCGGACCTCGATCCGACACGGCAGCGCAACTGGGACCGGGCAAAGATC
The DNA here is from genome assembly GCA_035315685.1 of Vicinamibacterales bacterium. GTDB lineage: Bacteria > Acidobacteriota > Vicinamibacteria > Vicinamibacterales > CAVVIG01 > QHWK01. The sequence continues at coordinate 6,068 of DATFXR010000216.1, forward strand.
GTCGTCCAGTCGCTGAAAACCGGCGACCGCAAGGTTCTGATCGAAGGCGGCAGTGACGCGCGCTACATCCCAACCGGTCACATCCTGTACGCCCTCGCGGCGACTCTCTGGGGCCGGCCGTTCGACCTCTCCCGACTTGAAGTGGGCGACCCCGTTGCACTCGTCGACAACGTCAGAACGGCAGGCTCGGGCCGATTTACGGCCGGCGCTGCGCACTTCAGCGTGTCCGCCAATGGCACGGTCGCTTACCTTCCCGGGACGGCGAGCGAGCCATCGCCAACACGATCGCTGGCGCTGATCGACATGACCGGCAGCGTAACGCGGCTCGACCTTCCGGCGGGGCGCTATCACAGCCCGAGGTTCTCCCTCCCCGACGGTAAGCAAATCGCGTTGTACACCAGTGATGGCGTCATCTGGATCCACGACCTCAGTGGCCGGAAACCGATCGGGAGGCTCACGCTCGACGGGGGCCATGTCTTGCCCATGTGGACTCGCGACGGCCGCGTCGTGTTCCGGTCTGGCGACGGAGAACAGGCCGGTCTGTTCTGGCAGCGCGCCGACGGCAGTTCGCCGGCCGAACGGCTGACGGAACAGGCGCGGCGTTCGTACTTTCCGTATTCCATCGCCCCCGACGGGAAAACGCTGGTGCTGCTCACGGATCGCACTGCCGTCCAAGACCGCACCGGAGGACAGGCCGTCGTGACTCTCGCATTGACGGGAGACAAGGCGCCCAGAACGCTGTTCGAGGCGCCGAACGGCGAGATCATGTTCTCTCCATCAATTTCGCCCGACAGCCGCTCACTGGCCTATGAGTGGCGGCATGAAGGTAGAAGCAACATCTATCTCGATCCTTTGCCGCCGACAGGCGGACACCATCAAGTCACGACGGACGGCGGATCCAACCCGATGTGGTCGCCTGATGGCAGACGGCTCCTCTACGTCGAGGCCAAGCCAGGCGGGAGAACGACCTTCTATTCGATCGAGATTCTGCGAACTGGTGCGAGCTTCGAGCATGGCAAGCCAACTGAACTCTTTTCGATCGATGGGCTCTTCGTCGCCGGCAGTGGACCGGGCAACGTCGTCGACCTCTCGCCCGATGGGAAACGGTTCGTGGCCTTGCTGGTGCCACCGCGGTCCGAGAACGAGGACGAGCAGGTACAGGTAAACGTGATCCTCAACTGGTTTGCCGAGCTGACTGCGCGCGTTCCGACGAGGTGACTCCAGGACGCCTTCGGTCGACCCTGAGAAGTCCGGCTAAAGCCGGACACTACCTGCCACAGCGAGAAACGCTCCCTGAAGCCTTCGCGCTACGATGACCAGCGACCAGCGACCAGCGACTGGCGACGAGCGACGAGCGACGAGCGACTAGCGACTGGTTCCAGCCCCGACGAGCTTCTTCACGACGCTCTCGGCTGCCGCCAGCATCTCGTCGATCTTCTCAGGCTGCTTGCCGCCGGCCTCTGCGAAGTCTGGTCGCCCGCCGCCGCCGCCGCCGACTATCGGCGCGATCTCCTTGACGATCTGTCCCGCCTTGATCTGCTGCGTCAGGTCGGGCGTCACGGCGACGACGATCTGCACCTTGCCGGCGTTCTCTGACGCGATGACGACGACGCCGCTCTTGATCATCGTCTTCAGCGAATCGGCGAGATTGCGCAACGCGTCCTTGTCGAGGTCGGCGACACGCCGCCGCGCGAGTCTCACGCCGCCGATGTCGACAGCCTCGTCCACGACGCCCGGTGATGCGCCGCCGCCCATCGCCAGCTTCGTCTTCGCCTGCGACAGGTCGCGCGCCAGCCGCCGGCTCTCCGCGTGCAGCTTCTCGATCGCGTCAACCGCCTGATCCGCCGGGATGTGCAACGCGTCGAGGATCGCCGACAGCGCCGTCCGCTGCTGCTGCGCCCAGGCGACGGCGCCAGCGCCGGTGAACGCCTCGATGCGGCGGACGCCGGCGGCGACGCCGCCTTCCGCGACGATCGCGAAGAAGCCGATGTCGCCGGTCGCGCTCACGTGCGTCCCGCCGCACAGTTCCATGCTGAACCCTGGCACGCTGACGACCCGGACCTGGTCGCCGTACTTTTCGCCGAAGAGCGCCATCGCGCCGGCGGCGATCGCCTCCTGTGTCGAGCGCACCTCGGTCGTCACCGGCGTATTGCGCGTGATCTGCTCGTTGACGATCCGCTCGATGCGATCGAGCTCGTCTCGCGTGACCGGCTGGAAATGCACGAAGTCGAACCGCAGCCGATCGGGTGCGACCAGCGATCCTGCCTGCTTGACGTGCGACCCGAGGACGCTACGCAGCGCCGCGTGGAGCAGGTGCGTTGCCGTGTGATTGCGTCGCGTTGCGTTGCGGGCGTCCGCATCGACGTCAGCCGTCACGATGTCGCGGACTCCGAGGTTGCCGTTGTTGACATGGACGCGGTGCGCGCGCGGCAGCCCCGGCTGGATGCGCGCCAGCCCCTCGACGGTGGCGGACGCGCCGGTCGCTTCGTTGACGATCCGGCCCGAATCCGACACTTGACCGCCCGCCTCGAGATAGAACGGCGTCTTCGACAGCGCCGCGTAGCCGCGATCGCCCATCCCGAGCGTCTCGACCGGCACGCGATGCTCGTCAAAGAGCGCGACGATCCGTGTCCCGGTCACTCGCGTCGTCGTGTAACCCTCGAAGTTGTCGCCGACGCTCAGGTCGAGCGGCGCATCGGCCGGGAGCGTCCACCCCTCGCCTTTCTTCGCGCCGAACGCGCTGCCGGCGCGCGCTTTCTCGCGCTGCGCCTCCATCGCCGTCTCGTATCCGGCCTTGTCGACGGTGATCCCCTGAGTTGCGGCGGTATCCTCGATGAATTCGTACGGAACACCGAACGTGTCGTAGAGCCGGAATGCGACTTCCCCGGACAGCATCTTCGATCTGGTTCCCGAGACTTTCGCAAGCTCAGCCTCCAGGCGCGGCAGTCCTTCGGTGAGCACCGCTTCGAAGCGGTGTTCCTCGGCGAGGATCGTCTTGTCGATCATCTCGCGGTTGCGCCGCATTTCCGGATACGCACCGCCCATCTCGCGATCGAGTACACCCACCAGCCGGTGCAGGAACGGTTCGGTGAAGCCGAGATGCTTGCCGTGCCGCATCGCGCGGCGCATGATCTTGCGCAGCACATAGCCGCGGAATTCGTTCGATGGAATCACGCCGTCGGCAATCAGGAACGTCGTCGAGCGGATGTGATCGGCGACGACGCGCATCGAGATGTCGGTGGTGCTCATCGCACCGTGGTAGGTGCGGCCCGACAGCTCGCCGATCTCCGCCAGCAGCGGCGTGAACACGTCGGTGTCGTAGTTGGACTCCTTGTTCTGCAGCACCGCCGTGATGCGCTCGAAGCCCATCCCGGTGTCGATCGACGGCGCGGGCAGCGGCGTCAATACGCCGTCCGCCGTCCGCTCGAACTCCATGAAGACGTTGTTCCAGATCTCGATCTCGGGGTCGTAGCCGCTGCCGCCCCGGACGTAGTAGATCTCCGAGCAGCGTCCGCAGGGACCGGTATCACCCATCTGCCAGAAGTTGTCGTCGCCGCCGAGCTCGAGAATCCGATCGGCCGGGACGCCGAGACCCCGCCACACGTCGTACGCCTCGTCGTCCCGCGGGATCCCGTGCTCGCCTTTGAAGATCGACACGATCAGCCGGTTCGGGTCCATCTTCCAGACGTCGGTGAGCAGCTCCCACGCGTAGCGCAGCGCCTCCTTCTTGAAGTAGTCGCCGAAGGAGAAGTTGCCGAGCATCTCGAAGTAGGTGTGGTGACGGTGCGACGGGCCGACGTTGTCGAGGTCGTTGTGCTTCCCGCTGACGCGCATCACCTTCTGAGCCGTCGTCGCGCGCGAATAGTCGCGTTTCTCCCGGCCCAGGAACAGGTCTTTGAACTGGTTCATGCCGGCATTGGTGAACAGCAGGGTCGGATCGTCGCCGGGGACGAGCGGCGAGCTGGCCACGACGCGATGGCCGTTCTGCTCGAAGTACTTCAGGAAGGAGGACCGGATGTCGTTCGCGCGCATCCCGTTATTTTAGAACACCGCTCAGCGGCGGTTGACCCGGTCGCTCGAGCGTCACCGTGCGCGGATGTCCCGCGATGAACGGATCCGAGTGCTCGACCGTGAGCGTGAATGGGCGGCGCTCGCCCGCCGCTGACGTTCTCGCGACGCCGGTGATGCTCGCCCACTGCGTCGCCGTCTGGAGCACGCCGAGATCGGCGCCGTCCACCTGCACCGCGCCGCGCGAGTCGACGATGCGAACGGTTCCTTTCGCGCGAACTTCACCAGTCGGCTGGGTGAGATCGATCGTGACGCGAGCCCCGTCGGGAAGCATGCCTCGCGCCGCGAGTCGTCTCGGAGACAGCGGCCGATTCATCGGGCGGCTCGGCATGTGCCCCGTGCGGGTGAGCACGCGTCCGCCACGCTCGCCAGTCGGCTTCCCCTCGCGCAGCGCGACGACACCATTGACGATGACGAAACGGATCCCGTCGGACAGCTGCGCCGGTTCCTCGTAGGTTGCGCGGTCGATGACGGTCTCCGGATTGAAAATCGTGACGTCGGCCGCCATGCCGGGCGCGAGGAAACCGCGATCGACCATGCCGATCGTGCTCGCGGGCAGCCCGGTCATCTTTCGGACCGCGTCCTCCCACGTCAGCACCTTCTGATCGCGCACGTAGCGTCCCAGCACACGAGGGAAGCTGCCCCACGCGCGCGGATGCTGTCGCGTGTTGAGCGTCGCGCCGCAGTCGCAGGCGATCGACGCGGCGGGATACTTCAGAATCTTCACGAGATCCTCTTCGGATCCGAAGCGCATGATGCCGGTCTCGTTGCGCTGCTCGAGAATCCTGACGACCGCTTCGCCAGGCGACACTCCCTGCTCGCGGGCGATGTCGGCGAGCTCGCGTTTGATCGCCGGCAGGTAGACGCCGTCGACGCCGCCGAAGCGCGCGTCCATCGCCTCCTCGGTCTCCTTCACGATCCGCGCGCGCAGCGGCGGCTCCTGGAACCGCTGCACCATCGCGTCGCGGCCGCCGTCCTGGGCCCACGCCGGGATCGTCAGCGCCCCGAGGCCGGTCTGGCCGGCGAGGTAGGGATAGACGTCGGCCGCGGTGTACGAGCCGCGCCTGGTCGCGGCGTCCATCATCGCGAGCAGATCGCCGGCTTTGCCCTGCTCGTGCCCCTGCGATTTCATGTGCGTGACCACCGGCATGAGCCCCGCCTTGCTGCCGATCGCGAGGGTCTCGGCCACACCCGCGTGCGAGCTGTAGTGCGATTCCGGCGTGAGCCGATCGTGATTCGGAAAGTTTGTCCGCCACTGCGCGGCCGGCTCCACGACGCGCACCACCTCTTCGACCTGGGCGTAGTACGCCGGCTTGTAGTCGAGGCCGGCTGACACGCCCCACGCGCCGTGCTCGAGGCCGTCGACGATCATCGCGCGCATCTTGGCGATGTCCTCGTCGGTCGGCCGCCGGTCAGCCGCGCCGACGACTGCGGCCCAGACGCTGTTGAACCCGATGTACGCGCCGACGTTCACGGCGAGTCCATTGCGCGCGGAATCGGCGAGCTGCTGCGTGTTGTCCGTGAAACCGCCGCCGTCCGGATTCACGATCTCGGTCGTCACCCCCTGCGTCAGCATGTTCTCGGCAGTGGGCAGCGCCTCAGGCGACGCGTGGCTGTGGATGTTGATGAATCCCGGCGCGACGTAGAGGCCGGTCGCGTCGATCTCGATCGTGGCGCGTTCGGCCGCCAGATTGCCGATGCGGACGACGACGCCGTCGGCGATCCCGACGTCGGCGCGGTAGCGTGAGCCGCCGGTGCCGTCGATCACCGTGCCGTTCCTGATCACGACCGCCAGGCTCACGCCTGGCTGGGTGACAAGGGCACAAAGGGCAACAGAGGACGCAGAGGCGATGCCGGCAAGTGTCACCAGTCCGAGCCGTCCACGCCTATTCGGCATTCCGAATCCGTGCATCCTCAGCGTCCTTTGTTGTCCTTTGCGACCTTGTCACAGATCACTGATCGACAGCGCCGGCGGCGTGTTGCCGTCGATGTCGGTGAATCCGTACTCCCGCGCCAGCGCCGCGGCGACGACGACCTGACCGGTCCATCGCGAAACCGCTGCATCCGACGCGAGCGCGGCAATTGCCCGCCCCAGGAATTCGGGCGACTCCGCACGGGAGAGATCGAACACGCCTGCGGCAATCACCGCTTCCGTCTTCACCAGGCCCGGATACAGCGAGACGACGGTGACGTTGTGTTTCCGCAATTCGTGCGCCGCGTCGATGGTCAGCTTGTCGGTCGCGGCCTTGGCGATGCCATAGATCGCGTTGCCGAGGTACTTCTGCGCCGCCCAGAACGAAATGTTGGCGATGAGGCCGCGGCCGTTGCTCACCATCAGTCGGGCGGCATGCTGGCTCGCCACGAACGCGGCGCGGACGCCGGCAGTGATCATCAGGTCCCATCGCACCAGCGGCTGCTCCCAGAACGGCACGGTCCAGGTGAAGCGACCGCTCGCGTCCGCCATCTGCTCGTATCCGCCCCAGGCATTGTTCACGAGGATGTCCAGCCGCCGCTGTTCGGCCTCGATGCGGTCGAAGGCGCCGCGTACGGCGGCATCGTCGGTGTGATCGCAGGGCACGCGAACGATCGCCGGAGCGAGATTGGCGCTCGCGACAGTGCGGCCGGTCGCGTAGACGATCGCGCCGGCATCATTGAGCGCAGCGGCAATGCCGCGTCCGACACCCCGGCTCGCGCCCGTGACCAGCGCGACCTGTCCGCGAAGGGAAGAGACTTCATCCACGGAGGGAGTGTAGGCCAGGTAGGTCGCGTGGGCCAGGTAGGTCGGGCAGGTCACGCACGTCGGGGCGGGTCAGGCGGGTCGGGCGGGTCAGGCAGGTCGGCCGACGAGGGCGATTCCACGGAGGTAGCGCGAAGGCTTCAGCCGAGCGGATGTGACGGACCTAGCGCCGACGGGCCGCGAGCGCCTTCATCACGCGCTCCGCTTCGAAGCCCTGGCCGATCAGATAACGGTACAGTCGCTGAAATTCGCGGTCGTCGGCGATCGTTTCCCTCCCGCGGAGCCGTTTCGCCAGCGACGCTTCGAGCAGGGCGTCGTCGTCGATCCCGTCGAACGCTTCGTCGACGGCCCGCTTCGCCATCGCGTTCGAGATGCCGGCCCGCTGAATCTGCATCCTGACGCGCAGTTTGCCGCGGCGGCGAAGCGACGTCTCGGTGCGCGCGATCGCCTCGGCGACCCGCGCATCGTCAATCGCGCGCTCCTCGCGCAGGCGGGCGATCGCCTCGTCTACCGCGGCGGCGTCGTGGCCCTTGCGCGCGAGGCGCTGACGGACCTGCAGCTCCGACAGCTCGCGCCGCGCGAGCATCCTGACGCCGTCGTCGTACGCGCTCATTTCGCCTTCAGCTCATCGCTCCAGTTCACGACCCAGACGATTGACATCGGCCCGGACGTCCGGTCGGTCGGCGTTTCGTCTTTGAGCATGAGGAAGCGCTGGCCGTCGGCCGACACGTCGTACGCGCGGAGATCGAAGCCAAGATTCGTCGAGCCTGCGACGTACGGCTTTTTCAGGATCGGCCGCGGCCGGCTGGCGCGAAAGAGACCGCCGGAGGTGTCCACGTCGACCTCTGTGAGCAGGTTGTCCGCATCGAGGTAGAAGAGCTCGCGGCCGTTGCGCGCGAAGACCGGCCGGCTGCCGCCGTCAGTCGAGATGGAGACGCGGCTGGCATTCACATCCGGAAACGGTCTGACGTAGATCTCCGGCCGGCCCGACTCGTTCGACGTGTACGCGATCCACCGTCCGTCAGGCGACAGATCGGGCGTCACCTCGACGGCCGGCGAGTGGATCAACGGAATCGGCAGCGACTCCTTGACGGTGCCATCCGGCCCGCGATCGATCTGTAGTACGCCGATGTCCTGAGCAGAGGCGGACGAGTTGTGGAACATCACCAACCGGGTGCCGTCCGGCGAGAACGCTGTCGGAAACAGTGCGGCAGACGGTCTCGACAATCGTTCGGCGGTGCCCGTGCCGTCAGACGACTGCCAATAGATGCTCGGTGAGGTCGCGCCATTCCTGGTCGAGGCCCAGGCAAGGCGCCGCCCATCGGGTGTCCACACGGGGCTGAGATCGGCGCCCGGGTCGGCGGTGATCCGCGTCAACCCGCCACGCGACATGTCCCACGTCCAGATGTCCGCGTCCTGATCGCGGATATCGACGGCGATCCGCCCGCCATCAGGCGAGAGGCGAGCCGAACCGTACGACCTGACGGGCGCGCCGATCGGTTGCTCGCGCCCTTGCCGATCCACCCAGACCAGCGACCGCGGCGCCGCAATCGCATTGCCGACCACGCCGGAGATATACGCGAGCGAGCCCGTTGCCGACACCGAGAAGTTGCCGGCCGCCGACGCCGTCGGCAGCACACGATCGATGATCGTCACGGGGTCGCCGTTCGTTTCGAGGCGGTCCAGGTCGAAACGAATCAGGCGCACAGAGGCGATGCCGACCATGTACGCGAGATATCCGCCGGGAACCCATTCTGCCGATCGAGCGTTCGTGAGGATCGTCTTCCGCGCGCCCGACTTCAGGTCCAGCACGGCAATTTGCGCAGGGCCGCCGTCGGCCTTTGGCAGGATCGTGTAGAGCACCCGCGTGCCGCCAGGAAGAAACGATGGAAAGACATGGTCGCCTTCGCGCTCCTGGTCCGGCGTCGTGAGCGGCTTGGGATCGCCGCCGTCTGCAGAAACGCTGAACAGGCCCGTCTCGATGTCCGCGGTCGCAAACACGATGGTGCCGTCGGGCCCCCACGTCGCACCGCGCGGTGCCGCGGGGACCTTGCAAATCGTCGCGGGCGTGCCTCCGTCGATTGGGATCTTCTTGAACTCGGAGGGCGAAACCCCGGCGTTGTACCCAATCCAACGGCTGTCGGCCGAAATGAACGGTGAACGCAGGTTGCCGATGTTCGACAGGACACGCGCGTCGAGGTCGTTGAGGCCGCGCACCGCGAGCGTGGAATCGACCTGGGACCGCCCGATGCGGTACACAATCCGCGTCCCGTCGGGCGAGATGACGACGTCACGATCGGGCTGCGGCGCCGTCGATTGCGTCGGGGGCAGCGCCACCGAAAACCGGACGGTCTGTCGAGGCGCGGGCGAAAACGTCCGCCGCGAGAGGACCCAACCGCCGGCAGCGGCGAGCAGCGATGCCGCGATGGCCGCGACCGCAAATGCCGCGACCTGCCGTGTCGTGAAGCGCGGCGGTGCTGATTTCGGCAATGCGGCTGATGGCGCGATCCGTTCTGCCAGCAGAAACCGCGCAGTGCTGATATCGGCGACGCGCAGCTGCCGGTCTTTTTCGAGCGATCGGCGCAGCAACACCGTCACCTCCGGTGGAAGCGACGCCGGTAACGCACTCCAGTCCGGCTCGCCGCGGACGATCGCGGCGATCGTCTCGGTCGCATCGTCGCCGTCGAACGCCCGGCGCCCCGTGAGCATCTCGTACAGCACACAGGCGAACGCCCACACGTCGGTTCGCTTGTCCGTCGTTTTGCCTCTTGCCTGTTCGGGGCTCATGTAGGCGGCAGTGCCCAGAATCATGCCGGCCTGTGTCGCGGCGAACGTCAGCGTCGGCGAGTGCGGCAACCCTGCCACCGACGGTTCGGGACCAACCGGGTCCAGCTTGGCGAGGCCGAAGTCCAGCACCTTCACCTGGCCCTCACTGGTGATCGCAATGTTCGCCGGCTTCAGATCGCGATGCACGATCCCTTTGTCGTGCGCCGCCTGGAGTGCATCCGCAATCTGCCGCGCGATTGCCAGCGCCTCATCCACTCCGAGCGGCCGCCCACCGAGCGCGGTCAGCCTCTCGGCCAGCGTTGCGCCGTCGACGAGCTCGAGCACGAGAAACTGGAGGGAATTCGACTGCTCGAGGCCGTAAATAGCAGCGATATGGGGATGGTTGACGGCGGCGAGCAACTGCGCCTCGCGCTCGAAGCGAGCAATGCGATCCGAATCGCCGACGAATGCGGATGGAAGAATCTTGATCGCGACGGCGCGATTCAGCCTGGTGTCGCGGGCGCGATACACCTCGCCCATGCCGCCCGCACCCAGCGGCGCGAGGACTTCGTAGATGCCGAGGCGGGTACCGCTGTCGAGCATTGGGCTGCGCTTGCGGATTATACCGGCCGCTTCCTGCTGACGTCGCTCGTCTTGCAAATGAGCCGTGCCGCCATGCGTCTGTGCACGGCTCTGGCGATCGCGATCTCGCTGCTTGCGCTGTCATGCACGACCACCACGACTGGCGTGACCGCGCCCTCTGCCGCGAAGTGCCAGGTATCTGTACAGAACTCGATTACCACCAATGTGGCGCCGGCCGGCGCGACAGGGACGCTGGCCGTCTCGACGAACCGGGAGTGCTCGTGGTCGGTGACCAGCAACGCGAGCTGGGCTGAGCTGAGCGATAACGCCAGCGGCCAGGGCGACGCCACCGTTCCATACAAGGTCCTTGCGAACCCTGACGCGATTGTTCGCCGCGCGATCCTCGACGTCAACAATACGCAGCTGATGGTGACCCAGGACCCGGCACCCTGCCGGTTCAGCGCCTCGCCATCAAACGCGGCGGTCCCCGTCAACGGCGGGTCGATCACGATTGCCCTCGACACGCTGAACGGCTGTCCGTGGACCGCGGTCAGCGATGCCGCCTGGCTGACGATCGCCGGGCCAGCATCGGGGACGGGGAGCGCGTCGATCTCGCTGCGGGCGGCCCAGAATTCGGGCGGCGAACGCTCGGGCACGGTTCGCGTCGGTGGCCAGATCGTCGTCGTGACCGAAGCGGGGACAGCGCCACCACCGACACCCACGCCGACGCCGACTCCTTCGCCGACGCCACCACCGCCAAACCCGACGCCGGAGCCGACGCCGACTCCTGCGCCCCCTCCGCCTCCGCCGCCGAGCTGCAACTTCGCGCTGTCGGCGGCGTCCGTGCGCGTGGCGGCCGCAGCGGGGACGGCCAGCGTCAACGTGACGGGGGCGAGCGGCTGCGCCTGGACGGCGACCTCGGATGTGCCATGGATCACCGTCGTGTCCGGCGCGTCCGGCACGGGCGGCGGCACCGTGTCGATCGCCGTCGCCGCGAACGCCGGCGCCGAGCGCACCGGCACGATGGCGATTGCCGGCTTGGTGTTCACGGTGGTTCAGTCGGCGCCTCCGCCTGCACCTCCGCCCACTCCGCCGCCGTGCAGCGTGACGATTGCGCCGTCGAGTGCGCCTGTCGCTGCCGGGGGCGGAACGGCAACCGTGACGGTCACCGCGTCCGCCTCCTCGTGCGCCTGGACGGCGACCTCGAACGCCGCATGGCTGACCGTCACCGCCGGCGTGAGCGGAACGGGCAACGGCAGCGTCACGGTGACTGCCGCCGCCAATACCGGAGCGGTGCGCAGTGGAACGGTGTCCATTGGTGGCCAGACCTTCACGGTCAATCAGGCGGCGGCGCCGGCACCATGCACGTTCACGATCGCCCCGACGAGTCAGAACGTCCCGGCATCGGGCGGCGCCGGCTCGGTCGCGGTGACCGCATCGGCGCCGACGTGCGCCTGGACTGCGGCCTCGCAAGCGGGGTGGGTGACGATCACGTCGGGTGCGAGCGGGACCGGAAATGGCAGCGTCGGCTTGTCGTTCGCCGCGAACACCGTTGACGCGCGCTCCGGGACGGTCACGATCGCCGGTCAGACGTTCACGGCCAATCAGGCCGCCGCGCTGCCGCCGTGCACGTTCTCGATTTCGCCGACATCTCAAATGTTCGACCGAGGCGGTGGCACCACGACCGTGACGGTGACCGCGTCGCTGGCAACGTGCACGTGGACCGCGTCGAGCGGTGCGGCCTGGATTTCGGTGTCGATCAGCGGACCTGGAGGCGGCGGATCCGGTACCGGAAACGGAACCGTGCGGGTGACGGTGGACGAAAACCCCGGTGACCCGCGTACGGGTACGGCGACGATTGCAGGCAGGACCTTTACGGTGCAGCAGCGCGGGCGCTAGCGCCCTGTCGCCTCACGATCCGAAGCGCGTGATCTCCGGATTGGCCATCGCGGCTCTCGCCATCTGGTCGCGGCTGAGGTCGGATGTCGTCGAGATTCCCTGCACCTTCAGCTTGAATTCGTCGACGTTGCTGGCCCAGCGCAGCGCTTCCTCATAAGACACCAGCCTCTGCTCGAACAGCCCGAAGATCGACTGATCGAAGGTCTGCATCCCGTACTGCGACGTGCCGGCGGCGATCGCGCCGTGAATCAGGTGGGTCTTCTCCTTGTCGACGATCGCGTCGCGGATGAGCGGCGTGCTGATCATCACTTCGACGGCGGGGGCGCGTCCGTTTCCGTCGGCCCGCGGCATCAACCGCTGCGAGATCACCGCTTTCAGAACGGTCGCCAGCTGCAGCCGGATCTGCTTCTGCTGATGCGGCGGAAAGACGGCGATGATGCGGTTGACGGTTTCCGCCGCGTCGAGCGTGTGAAGCGTGGAGAAGACGAGATGGCCGGTCTCCGCGGCAAGGAGGCCGGTCTCGATGGTCTCGAAGTCGCGCATCTCGCCGACCAGGATCACGTCGGGATCCTGCCGCAGTGCGCTGCGCAGCGCGTGTGCGAACGAGCGGGTGTCGACCGCGACCTCGCGCTGGTTGATCATCGAACGATGATCGCGGTGCAGGAACTCGATCGGATCCTCGACCGTCATCACGTGCGCCGAGCGCAGCCGGTTGATGTGGTCGATCATCGCCGCCAGCGTAGTGCTCTTCCCGCTGCCGGTCGTGCCGGTGACGAGCACCAGACCGCGCTCCTCCTCGGCGATTCGTTTCAGCACCGGCGGCAGCCCGAGCTCGTCGATCGTCCGGATCGTCATCGGGATGACGCGCAGGACCATGCCGACCGTTCCGCGCTGCTGGAAGATGTTGCAGCGGAAGCGACCGAGGCCCGGCACGCTATAGGCGAGGTCGACGTCCTGGGTTTCCTTGAACTTCTGCCGCTGGGTGGTCGACATGATCGCGGCGCTCATCGCGATCACGTCCTCGTGGTCGAGCCGCTTTTCCGGAGTTGCCGGTTGCAGCACGCCGCGGACGCGCATCATCGGAAGACTGCCAACTTTCAGGTGCAGGTCGGAGGCGCCGCTCTCCACGGCGATTTTGAGGAGATCGTTTACATGCATATTCGAAGCGGGGCTCGGGGCTAGCTGCCGCTCGGCTGAAGCCGTCGCGCGATGAATACAGCTAGCCCCCAGCCCCCAGCGCCTAGCCCCTAGCCCCGGCTGCAGTCTGCTGCGGCGAGCGCAGCGAGTCCTCCTCCGGATACACGTACGTGAGCCAGCCGTGCGTGTCCGGCACCTCGCCATTGATGACGTCGAAAAATGCCTGCTGGAGCGCCGCGGTCACCGGGCCGCGATGTCCTGCGCCGACCTGAATCTTGTCGATCGATCGCACGGGGGTCACTTCGGCCGCAGTCCCGACGAAAAACACTTCGTCGGCGGTGTACAGCGCTTCGCGCGGAATGATCGTCTCGGCGACGGTGTGGCCGAGATCGCGCGCGAGCGTGACGATCGAGTCGCGGGTGATGCCGCCGAGAATCGACGAGCCGAGCGGCGGCGTATGGATCGTGCCGTCGCGGACGATGAAGAGATTCTGGCCGCTGCCTTCGCTGACGTTGCCGGAGACGTCGAGCGCGATTCCTTCGGAGTAGCCGTCGCTGATCGCTTCCATCTTGATGAGCGCCGAGTTCGCGTAGTTCGCCGTGCTCTTGGCCATCGCCGGCAGCGTGTTCGGTGCCATCCGCGACCACGACGCCACCTTGACGTCGCAGCCCTGCTCGAGCGCTTCCTTGCCGAGGTAGGCGCCCCAGTCCCACAGCATGATCGCTGCATCGACCGGGCAGGTGAACGGGTTGACGCCGAGCGATTCGTAGCCGCGATAGAGGATCGGCCGGATGTAGCACGACTTCATGCGGTTGGCGCGAATCGTGTCGAGGACCGCGCTCTGCCAGCCCGCGAGATCGAGCGGGTACTCCATGCGGTAGATCTTCCCGGACAGCTGGAGCCGACGCATGTGCGCGTCGAGACGGAAGCACGCGGAGCCTTTCGGCGTCGCATAGCAGCGCGCACCCTCGAACACGCCGCTGCCGTAGTGAATGACGTGCGACGCGATATGAATCGTCGCGTCCTTCCACTCCACCAGCCTGCCGTTCATCCAGATCGTGCCT
>DATFXR010000217.1:0-3623 GCA_035315685.1 Vicinamibacterales bacterium
CGCGCGACCCCGCGCAGCGAAGCGATCCAGAAGGCGTCGGCGGATGGCTGCTCGTGCTCTGCGGACTGCTGCTGCTCTGGCATCCGTTCAGCTTCGCCGTTGCTGCGTCGCACGCGCTCGACGCGCTGCCGTTGCGCGGCCCGCCGCTCGCGCTCGTGCTCATCGGCCGCCTGCTCGTGACCGCCGTTGGCATCGCCGCCGGCCTTGCACTGCTCACGCGGCGGCCGGCGGCGGTCACGCTGGCGATCGCGGCGCTCGTGGCGTCGGGCGCGGCCGATCTGTTTACGTACCTGACGCCCTACATGCCGAGCAACCGCCTGCCCGGCGACACGATCTGGTTCGTCGGCGAATCCCTGCTGTATCACGCCACGTGGCTGATGTATCTTGTCCGCTCCACTCGCGTCCGCAACACGTACTGAGATTCAGAGGTTCTAAAGTTCTAAGGTTCTCGGTTCCAAGGTTCTCTTCTCCCGGAGAGTTTCATGCGTAGCTGCCTCGTGCGCGGTCTTGCCATCGTGTCGGCGTGCATCCCGCTCGCGGCGCAGCAGCGGGCGCCGCAGAACGAGTCGATTCGTCAGGAGGATCTGCGCGCGGATCTGTTTTTCGTCGCCGCCGACTCGATGCGCGGCAGGCTCACTGACACCGAAGAGAACCGCGCGACGGCTGACTTCATCCGCTCGCGGTTCGAACGGCTGGGTCTGAAGCCGGCGGCGCCGAACAACTCGTACTTCCAGACCTACAACCTGATGACGGCGACGCTTGGCGCCGATCCCGCGGCCAACGTTCTCGAGATCGGCGCCGCGGACGGCGAGCGCCGCCTCCACGCCGGGCAGGAGTTCTACCCGCACCGGTTCAGCGCGAGCGGCGTGGCGTCGGCGCCTGTCGTATTCGTTGGATTCGGGATCAGCGCACCGCCGCTCGGCTACGACGACTACCGTGGCGAGCTGGTGAAGGGAAAGATCGTTCGTACGACCGGCCTGAGAAGATCAACTACGTGAAGATGGAAAAGATCGCGCGCCTGGTGCACCAGGTGAGCTGGGACATCGCCAATGCCGACGCGCGTCCGAAGTCGCCGTCGCACGCACGCGGTGACGCCGGGGGCTGGGGGCTGGGGACTGGGGGCTGGCTGATGCCCGCAGGTCCGGCTTTAGCAGGCCGATGAAAAAGTGAGCCTGATGGCTAAAGGCTGATGGCTGATGGAAGAAATACCCGGGCTTTCGCCATTAGCCATTAGCCCTCGGCCATGCAGGATGCGTTTTTCAGCATCCTGTTAAGCCGGACCGGCGGCGGGAAAGCAACCACAGAGAGCCCTGAGCCCGCGGACAACGTCGATCGCGTTTTTGAACCGATAGCCTTTACCGTGTCTCTGCGTGCTCTGCGGCCTTTGCGTTCCCAGGTGGACGCTTCAGCGTGACAGTGGTGCACGGAATTCGCCGTCACAGAGAGAAAATAATTCTCTGCGGTCTCGGCGGTCTCCGCGGTTCCTGATGGAAGTTCAGCGTGACAGTCTGGACGCTGCTATGAGAATCACTCTCGCGATTGCGCTCGTCCTGCTCGCCGCGCCTGCGGCAGATGCGCACGTCGTGCGGCTTCGCATCGAGCGGCGCGAGGTCGTGCTCAACGGCCGCGCGTTCGGCGCCGCCGGTCCGTACGAGAAGCTGGTCGGCAAGGTCGAGTTCGGCGTCGATCCGGACCTGCCGCGCAACCAGGTGATCGTCGACCTGAAACTCGCACCCCGCAATGCAGGCGGCGACGTCGAAGCGAGCGCCGACTTCTACATGCTCAAGCCGGTGGATCCTGCTCGCGGCAACGGGCGCCTCTTCTACGAGGTCGGGAACCGCGGCGGCAAGTCGATCCTCGCGACGTTTCAGAAAGCGGCGGGTTCTCCTGATCCGACGACCGACGCGCAGTTCGGCGACGGCGCGCTGATGCGTCAGGGATTCACGCTGTTGTGGATGGGATGGCAGTGGGACGTCCCCGAGCGCGCCGGCGTGATGCGGATGGAGATGCCGGTTGCGACGGAGAACGGCCGCCGCATCACCGGCCTGGTTCGCGGCAACTTCATCCTCAACGAGCGCGCGGCCACGGCGCCCCTCGCCGATCGCAATCACCAGGCGTACCCCGTGCTCGACCTGGCGAGCCCCGAGAACACGATGACGGCCCGCGACGAACCGACCGCCAGGGGCACGCTGATCCCGCGGTCGAAATGGCGCTTCGCCGACGCTGGAACCGTGGCGCTCGATGGCGGCTTCGAGCCGGGCCGCATCTACGACGTCGTCTACCGGACCACCGATCCACGCGTGATCGGCCTCGGACTGTCGGGTACGCGCGATCTCGTCAGCTTCATCAAGTACGACAGCACGGATGCGAATCCGGCTCGCGGCATCAGGCTCGCGTACGGCTGGGGCGTGTCGCAGAGCGGCCGCTTCCTGCGCCACTTTCTCTATCAGGGTTTCAACGAAGACGAACAGGGCCGTCGCGTCTTCGACGGTGTGTTCGATCAGGTTGGCGGTGCGGGGCGCGGATCATTCAACCATCGCTTCGGCCAGGCGTCGCGCGACGCGCTGCAGTTCTTCAACATCCTGTTTCCGGTCGATCTGTTTCCGTTCGCCGACGGTCCCGAAACCGATCCGGAAACCGGCGCGGTGGACAGCCTCCTCGCGCGCGCGGAGCGCACCGGCACTGCGCCCAAGGTGTTCCACCTCCTGACCAACTCGGAGTATTTCAACCGCGCCGGCTCGCTCGTCCACACTGATCCAACCGGGACGAAGGATGCCGACCTGCCGCCGACCACGCGCGTGTACATGATTGCGTCCGCGCCGCACGGACCGGGACCGTTTCCGCCGAGCGGCCGCGTCGGCGGCGGCATGGTCGGCCGCGCCGCGCTCAACCCGCTCGACAGCTCGCCGACCGTTCGCGCCTTGTTCCGCGCGCTCGATCGCTGGGTGACCGAGGATGTTGCGCCGCCGTCGAGCGCCTATCCGCGGCTGTCCGACGGCACGCTCACCTCGCCGGATCGCGCGGGATGGCCCGCGATTCCCGGCTACCAGCTGCCGCAGCAGCCGCTGCGCGCGTTTCACCTGAACTTCGGCCCGGACTGGTCCAAGGGGATCGTCAGCGTCGAGCCGCCAGAAGTCGGCGCGCCCTTCGTGGTGCGTGTTCCGTCGGTCGATCGCGACGGCAACGTCCGAGCCGGCATTCGGCTGCCCGATATCGCCGTTCCGCTCGCGACGCAGGCGGGCTGGAACTATCGCGACGCCTCAATCGGCGCACCCGAGCGCCTCGCCGGCGAGATCGGATCGTACATCCCGTTCGCGCGGACCCGCGCTGATCGCGAACGTGCGAACGATCCGCGCCTCTCGATCGAGGAACGCTACCGCAACCGCGACGAGTACCTCGGCAGGTTCGCCGCAGCGGCGCTCGATCTCGTCGAACACGGATATCTGCTGCCCGAGGACGTCGCCGATCTGCTCAAGCATGCAGCCGAGCACTACGACTGGGCGACACGTAAGACGACGGCGTCGCAGCCCTGATGATTGCGACAGACGGGCAAGCCACGAAGACACGAAGGCACGAAGATTCTCTTATTGAGAACAAGAATTGTCTTCGTGTCTTCGTGCCTT
>DATFXR010000218.1:0-8436 GCA_035315685.1 Vicinamibacterales bacterium
AAAGTAGTACTCCTTCACGTCCTCGCCGTGGTTCCCTTCCCACGACGTCAGGCCGAAGTAGCGCTCCTTCAGGATCGGATCGTGCGTATTCCAGAACGCCGGCGCGAACACCAGCAGTTGATAGCGATCGCAGATGCCGGCAATGCCGTCCTCGCCCCAGCGGTACGCCTTGCTTCGCGCCATGTCGTGGGTGAGAAAGCGCCACGCGTCGCCGTCACTGCTGTAATCCTCGCGCACGGTTCCCCACGCACGATCCGAGACGTAGCAGCCCCACTTCCGCCACGGCGGAACGCCATGCCATGCGCGGACGGCGAGCCGGCGATGTTCAGCCGTGGAGGGCGATCCGCTCGGCATCAGAGTCGATCCCGCTTCTCATAGGCAATCTCGACGAACGGCGGGAGCGACGCGGCGCGAATCACGTCGAGCAGACTCTCGCGCTCGTGGAACTCCTTGTCGTCGCGGTCGAACACGACCGCGTTCGGATACCGCGGCGCCAGCCGCCGGAACTCGTGGTCGATCAGGCGGAACCTGCCGACCATGTATTCCACCTCTTCATGCGATCGACCGCGCAGCCGGATGTGACGATCGATCGTCGCCGTGCTCGAGGTGAGCACGACCGTCACGTCCGGATTCCACCAGTCGCCGATCGAGGCGACCTTCCGCAGCTCGTCGTGGTACTCGGGCGGATACTCGGCGATGTGCGCCTCCAGCGTGATCCGCGCTCCCTCGATGAAGATGACCCTGCCGGGGCGATCGATTTCGGCAACCGCGCGATAGTTGGCATCGTAGAGCCTGGCGAAATATGCCGTCACGCCGATCGGGTTCTGTCCTGCCGCAATGTCCTCGAGCACGCCTGGAGCCCAGACGCCCTTCTCGCCTTCCCCGTACGAGCCGTGGTGATAGAGGTCGCCAAGCTGGCGCACCAGCGTGCTCTTGCCGATCCCGGGACCGCCGACGATCGCCACGCGCATCGCAGGCATCTTAGCCGCAACTCGCGCTATAGTGCCGGACGTGAAAATTCTCGTCGTCGACATCGGCGGTACTAACGTCAAGGTGCACGCACCGGGACACCGGGCGCCGATCAAGATTCCATCCGGAGACGCGCTCACGCCCGGAAAGATGGTGAAGGCCGTGCTCGAAGCGGTGGCGGATTGCCCGTTCGACGTCGTCTCGATCGGCTACCCAGGTGTCGTCGTGCGCGGCAAAGCGGTCACCGAGCCGGTGAACCTCGGTCGAGGGTGGGTCGATTTCAATTTCAAGAAGGCGTTTGGCCGGCCGGTGCGGATGGTCAACGACGCGGCCATGCAGGCGCTCGGCAGCTACAGGGGCGGCCGCATGCTCTTTCTCGGCCTTGGCACCGGACTGGGCTCCGCGCTGGTCCTGGATGGCGTGCTCGAACCGATGGAACTGGCGCACCTGCCTTACAAGAAAGGTCAGAGCTACGAGGACTACATCGGCAAGGCGGGCATGAAACGCACGGGCAAGAAGAAATGGCGCAGGCACGTGCGCGACGTCATCGAGCGCTTTCGAGTCGCGCTCTGCGTGGAAGACGTGGTCCTCGGCGGCGGCAATGCAAAATTGATGAAAGAGCTGCCGAAGGGCGTGCGGCTGGGCGCGAACGCCAATGCCTTTCTCGGCGGCTACCGGCTGTGGGACGACATGCGCAAGGGCTCACGATCCTCTGCTGGATCGCGCGGCCGAGGCCGATGACCGTGCTATTCTGAAGGCTCGGAATCGCCAGGCGCCAGGCGCCGGCGCAAGAAAAGGCTTCAAGCGACCCTGCTCTGCTGCGCAGAGCCCAACGACCTGGTCGCGGCCGGGAGGTGTATGCATGGCAAACACTTACGGGGGCAGTCGCTAGACGGTCCCCACTCGTTCGACGACGGCCGGCGTTCCAAGCGCCGGCCGTTTCCTTTTCCGGCCTGAAACGTTTTTCGGTCATCCCTCACTACCCCTTTGACCGCGCTGCGGCGCCGGACGTGCGGCGCCGTGACCTGACCAGATCGGCCTCCTCTGAGAGCTGACCGGCGGCTGCAACGGACGACAACGCGTCGTCCGGCCGGCACACGCGCGCGACGCGGAGTCGTTTTTCGCGAACTCCACGGCATCCGTGATCGAGATCACGGTTCGCGGTTGACAGCCATCACACCGCGGATCAGGGAAACGCGTTCAAACTTTCCGTCATTAGGGTGCAAGGAGAGAGGGAGCAATGCCGCGGGGTGATGACGAACGGCGTCGAACGCGCATCGATGAATTGGACCGGTATCAGGTCGTGGGCACGCTCGGCGTGGGCGGTATGGGAGTCGTGTTCGATGCCGTCGATACATTGACCCGGCGGCCGGTCGCGCTCAAGTTCTCGCTGGCAACGCCGCAGTCCGCCCACGCGGCGAAGCAGCGGCTCGATCGCGAGGCCGAAGCGATGATCCGCTCGAACGATCGCCGCGTCTGCACGGTCTACGACGTCGCCGACTGCGACGGGTGGCCGTGCATCGCGATGGAGCGCCTCGACGGGCGGACGCTGCAGGCGAAGCTGACCGCCGGTCCGCTCGACACGTTCGACGTCATCGACGTCGCCGCCGAAATCGCCGGCGCGCTCGCCGCCGTGCATCGCGCCGGCCTGGTGCACCAGGACATCAAGCCGGCGAACGTCTTCGTGACGACCGACGGTCACATCAAGCTGCTCGACTTCGGGCTCGCCGTCCCGTGTGGTTCGCTTCCGGCCGGACCGGGCTGGGGCTGCAAAACGGGACGGCCCAGCGTGCTCGGCACGACCAACTACATTTCGCCGGAGCGGATCCTCAGGCTGCCCGCCGATCCGCGCAGCGATCTTTTCTCGC
Organism: Vicinamibacterales bacterium; assembly: GCA_035315685.1. Classification (GTDB taxonomy): domain Bacteria; phylum Acidobacteriota; class Vicinamibacteria; order Vicinamibacterales; family CAVVIG01; genus QHWK01. Next base: position 2,838 of record DATFXR010000218.1, read on the forward strand.
TGGGCGCGGTGGTCTACGAGATGGCCGCCGGCCGGCCGCCCTTCGCCGCGCGATCGACTGCGGACGCGCTCATGAACGTGCTCGAGAGCGATCCGCCGGCAATCGGCCGTCTGCAGTCCGCGACCGCGCGCGCCCTCGATCGTCTCGCTCGGACGTTGCTCGAAAAGGATCCGGATCTGCGGTGCCAGTCCGCAGCGGAAGTTCGCAAGGCGCTGTTGGCGCTGCGGAAGGGCCGATCGCATTCGGCTGGCCGCGTGACATTCCGCCGGTCAATTCACACCAGGAGTACACGCCATGACTCAGTCGACGCGACCTGTGCCCACGTTCACTGACAACGACGCGCCGTCCGATCGGCAGCCGACGATGGAGCTTCTCGATGATGCGCGGAAGGGCGATCGTGCCGCGCGCGAAGAGCTGCTGGTGCGGAGCCTGCCGGCGTTTCAGCGCTGGGCCTCGCGCCATCTGCCGCCGAGCGCCCGCGACCAGATGGACACGTGCGACCTCGTGCAGAAGGTGGCGCTGCAAACGCTGCGGCGGCTCGCCGAGTTCGTGCCCGAGCACGCCGGCTCGATGTCGGCGTACCTGCGCAAGGTGGCCAAGAGCCGCGTGTGCGACGAGTTCCGCCGCATGAAGCGCCATCCGGGTGCGGTGGCGCTGGACGAATGCCTGCCGTCGGAGCAGCCGAGTCCGCTCGCGGAAGCGATTCGCGCCGAGGAGCATCTCTCCTACGTGCGGGCGCTGCGCACGCTCCGCCCGAAGGATCGCAAGCTGTTGGTCGCACGCAACGATCTGGGCTGGAGCCTCGCGCGGATCGCCAAGCGTTTTGCGCTGCCGTCGGCGGCGGCGGCGCGGATGGCGGTCGGGCGGGCGCAGCGGCGACTGGCCGCTCAGCTCGCGTGCGGAATGGCTTCGTCGGACTGAACCGCCAGGTTCTGCAGCGTCGGCTGCAGGTACAGCCGAATGGCGCGCTCTTCGACCGCCAGCCCGCGGTCGACATCGGTCACATAGCCGCTCGCCCGGAGCGTTTTCATCGCACGGCTGACCGTCTCGCGCTCGCAGCCGACCATGTGTGCAAGCTCGGCGATCGAGGGGCGTGGACGGATGACCATCCGTGCCCTCGTGTTCTCGCCCTTGTCGAGCGCGATGGTGAGCAGGCAGCGGAGCACACGGCCGTAGACGTCGAACATCGACAACGTGCGGATCTGCTCGGTTGCCCGCCGCAGCGCTCGTGCCAGCTGGGTCATGACCTTCACCGAGATGCCCGGCTGCTTCCTGACGAGCTTCACGAAGGCGTCCCGCGCAATCTCGAGGACTTCGGTGCGTTCGAGCGCGATCACCGTCGCCGAGCGCGGTGCCTCGTCGATCAGCGCGATTTCGCCGACGAACTCCGGCCGCTCCAGAATGCGAACAATCGTTTCCTGCTGATCCCTGCCGAGCAGTGAGACCTTGACGCGCCCCTTGAGGACCACCAGCAGGTAATCGCCGTGATCGCCCTCGGAGAAGATGATGCTTCCTCGCGGATACGATTTGCGCCGCGATGCGCCCGCGACGATCTCGAGCTCGGCGTTCGCCAGATCGGCGAACAGGGGCACGTGTCTGAGAATCGAAACACTCTCCACCTGCGCGTGGTCCTTTGAAAGACGGCTGACACTCCGCCGACGCCACCGTAGCACAAATCGGCTCGGCCCGAGAGGCCTCTGCGCTCGCGCGGTCGCGCGAAGGCTTCAGCCGAGCGTCTGCGGCGGCCGCGATATAATCGGCCCTCCACGATGGCCGGCCAGCTCGAAGCGATCGAGATCAAGCGGAAGATGTTCTTCGAATTCGAGGACGCGCCCTACCACTGCCTCGACGTGGACATCTCGAAACCGACCGCGCGCGGCGGCCAGACGCTGGTCCGCATCAAGATGCGCAATCTGATCACGCGCGCGGTGTTCGATCGCACCTTCAAGGCCGGCGACAAGTTCCGGGAGCCGGATCTCATCACGGTACCGGCGTCGTTTCTCTACGCCGACGCGGACGGCCACCACTTCATGGACCAGGAGAGCTTCGAGACCCTGACGCTGCGGCCGGAGTTGATCGGCGACGACCGGCTGCTGCTCGTCGACAACGTGATGGTGCAGATCCAGAAGTACAACGGCAACCCGATCGGCGTCCAGTTCCCGCCGCATGTCGAGCTCACCGTCACCTCCACGGAGCCTGCGGTCCGCGGTGACACGGCGAGCGGCGGCGCCACCAAGGCCGCCACGCTCGAGACTGGCCTGGAAATCCGCGTGCCGCTGTTCATCAAGGAAGGCGAGAGGGTGAGGGTGCACACGGAGACGCGGGAGTTTGCGGGCCGCGCCTGAGAAATTAAGAATTAAGAATTAAGAATTACGGAATTCGCGAACGCGCGCGACGGCGACTCCGTCGCGGGAAGTGTGAACGGCTTGTACGAATTCTTAATTATTACTTCTTAGAGTGCGTTGCAAAATTAGCTCGAGGCGGGTCCTGTCCGCGAACAGCCCCACCGGGTGCTCGCCAGAAGAGCACTCGTCACGGCCCACGGCTCCGCGCCCGGCGGGGCGGCCCCGTTCGCGGCCACCCGCGAGCGAGCTAATTTTGCAACCTGCTCTTAATTCTTAATTGTGCACTCACAGCACATCGTCTTTGGTCTCGCGCGTGGCGAGCAGGCCGATGACGGACAGCACCGATCCGGCGGACAGGTAGTAGCCCACGTATTGCAGGCCGTAGTTGTTCGCGAGGTAGGTCGCTGCGTACGGCGCGAGGGAAGCCCCGAAAATGCCGGCGAGGTTGAAGGTCAACGAGCTGCCGGAGTAGCGCACCGCCGTCGGAAACAGTTCGGACAGGACCGTGCCCAGCGGCCCGTAGACCAGGCCGACCAGCGCCATGCCGATCACCATCGTCAGCAGCGCGCCAACGGCGCCAGCCGCGAACAAAGGGCCCATCACCAGGCCAAAGACGATGACGGCAGCATTCACGCCGATCAGGAACCGCCGTCGGCCGTTCTCGGCGAGCCGCGCCGAGATCGGAATGAACGCCGCGAAGAAGAGGATCGAAAAGAGCTGCATCACGAGGAACTGGCCACGCGTGAAGCCGAGCGCGGTGGTGCCCCAGGACAGCGCGAACACGGTCATCAGATAGAAGATGACGAACGCCGACAGCGCCACCAGCACGGCAAGAAACGAGGTGAGCGTGTAGTCTCGGAAGACCGTGAGCATCGGTACCTTGACCCGCTCCTCGCGCTTGACCGCGTCGGCAAACACCGGCGTCTCGGTGATGGTGAGCCGGACGTACAGACCAAGCAGCACGAGCGCGGCGCTCGCGAGAAAGGGAATGCGCCAGCCGAAGGCGAAGAACTGATCGTCGGTGAGCGCCGACGACAGGATCAGGAAGACGCCGCCGGAAAACAGAAATCCGATCGGCGCGCCGAGCTGCGGAAACATCCCGTACCAGGCGCGCTTGCCCGGCGGCGCGTTCTCCACAGCGAGCAGCACCGCACCGCCCCACTCACCGCCGAGCCCGAGCCCTTGACCGAAACGGCAGAGCGCGAGCAGGAGCGGCGCCGCCAGGCCGATGCTGCCGTAGGTCGGCAACAAGCCGATTGTGACCGTCGACAACCCCATCGTCAGCAGCGCCGCCACGAGCGTTGTCTTGCGGCCGACGCGATCACCGAAGTGGCCGAACAGCGCCGACCCGATCGGACGCGCCAGAAACGCGATCGCGAAGGTGGCCAGCGACGCGAGCGTCGCCGATGCCGGATCGGACGCAGGAAAGAACAACCGCGGAAAAACCAGTACCGCGGCCGTTGCGTAAATGTAGAAGTCGAAGAATTCGATCGTCGTCCCGATGAGGCTGGCGAACAGGACCTGCGCCGGCGTGTTGACCTTCGATCGCCCCGGCGCGAACGTCTGTGACATCGCGCCCGGGATCATATGCGATCATGTCGCACGTCATGCGAGACCGGTTCGTGCGCAGACCCGACCGTTCCGTCGCCGCCGTCCGGCTCGCGCTCGAGACTGATGGTCTCGTCTATCGCAAGTGGGGCGGCGAACAGCGCGCGAAAGCCGGCGATTGGATCGTCGACAACGACGGCGACGTCTACTCCGTGGACGCCGAGGTGTTCGCGAGGACCTATCGCCGCACCGGGCCCGGGTCGTACGTGAAAACGACGCCTGTCTGGGCCGAGAAAGCGGAGCGCGCCGGCAGCGTGAAAACCAAGGAAGGCGCCACCAGCTACCAACCCGGCGACTACATCGTCTCGAACAACGCGGACGGCACCGACGCGTACGCGATGAGCGCCGCGACGTTCGAGTCCCTCTACGAACCAGCCGAGTAAGTACATCGACTGTCGATCTGCGCCCTCCCCGTTCGACCACGAAGTGAGAGCGTGTCCAGCGCAGAACCGGACGCCGGAACCGCCGGCGAGGACCGCGGAACACCCCTGGAGGAGAACGGCTCTGCGTGCTCTGCGCTCTGTGCTTTTGCTTTCCCGGGTTGCGCGCCCGGCGCCGATGATGATGTGATCGTCCGCGGTGAACGCGGCCGAACCGATCCACGAGACCGTCAACGCCGTCTACGTCGCCGAGTCGCGGCGTGTGCTGGCGACGCTCATCCGCCTGCTCGGCGACTTCGATACGGCCGAGGAAGCCTTGCACGACGCGTTCAGAGCGGCGCTGGAACAGTGGCCGCGCGAAGGCGTGCCGCGGAATCCGCGCTCGTGGCTCGTGTCGGCGGGACGCTTCAAGGCGATCGACGGGCTGCGCCGGCAATCGAGGTTCGATCAGCTCGACGAAGCGGGTGCGGCCGAGGAACTCGCGGTCGACCCCGACGCCTGGGCTGACCAGGAGAGCGTCGAGGACGATCGGCTGCGGCTGATTTTCACCTGCTGTCATCCGGCCCTCGCGCCCGACGCGCAGGTGGCGCTGACGCTGCGCGAGGTGTGCGGCCTGCGGACGGAGGAGATCGCGCAGGCGTACCTCACGCCGGCGCCGACGCTGGCACAACGGATCGTCCGCGCCAAGGCGAAGATTCGTGACGCGCGGATTCCGTATCAGGTGCCATCGCTCGAGGAGCTGCCCGAACGGCTCGATACGGTGCTCCGCGTCGTCTATCTGGTGTTCAACGAAGGCTACACCGCCTCGTCCGGCAGCGCGGTCACACGGCACGATCTCTCTGGCGAGGCGATTCGCCTCGGCCGGTTGATCGTCGAGCTGCTGCCGGCGTCGGAGGCGCAGGGACTGCTCGCGCTGATGCTGCTGCACGATTCACGTCGCGCAGCAAGGACGACGGCGTCAGGCGAGCTGATCCTGCTCGAAGACCAGGATCGATCCCTGTGGAACCGCGATCAGATCGCCGAAGGCAGCCGGATCGTGCAGCGCGCGCTGGCCGCCGGACACGGCCCGTACGCAATCCAGGCGGCGATCGCCGCCCTGCATGCGGAAGCGCCGAGCGCCGCCGCGACCGACTGGGTGGAAATCGTCGGGCTGTATGACCTGTTACTGCGCTCGGACCCGTCGCCGGTGATCGAGTTGAATCGCGCCGTCGCCATCGCGATGCGCGACGGTCCTGCAGCGGGGCTGCCGCTGATCGACGCGATTCT
>DATFXR010000219.1:0-3080 GCA_035315685.1 Vicinamibacterales bacterium
TATCCCGCACACGAGGAGATCTATCTCGAGGGTCTCTGGGTCGCGGCGTCGCGCGGGATCGCCGAACTCGCCGAGGCGATGCGAGATCCGGCGCTGGTCTCGGAGGCACGCGCCGCTGCCGAACAGACGCGCGCGGCAATCGAGCAGACCTATTGGAGCGACGACCGCGGGTTCTATGCGTTCGCGACGGCGCTGCCGCGCGCGTTGCCGCCGGTCGCGGAGCCGGGCCCCAACCGCGCACGCCGTCAGGCGCGGCTCGAGTCGCTCCGCAGCGCCCGGCTCGTCGACGAAGACACGGTGCTGCCCGCCGTCCCGCTGTGGTTCGACGCCCTCGACGGTGCGCACGCGCAGCGCGAGATCGATCACCTCGGCGGCGGCGCGATCGCCACCGACTGGGGCTCGCGGATCCTGTCGGATCGCAGCGCGCTCTACGATCCGTTGTCGTACCACTACGGATCGGTGTGGCCCCTCTTTACCGGCTGGAGCGCCGTCGGCGCATACCGATACGGGCGGCCGCTGGTCGGTTTCCAGGCGCTGATGGCGAACGCGCTGCTGACGTACGCCGGTGCGCTCGGCGACGTGACTGAACTGCTGTCGGGCGACTTCGCCACGCCCTTCGGACGATCGTCGCACCACCAGATCTGGTCCGAGGCGATGGTCGTGTCGCCGGTGGTGCGAGGCCTGCTCGGGCTCGAAGCCGCCGATGGCGGCCGCACGCTGCGGTTCGCGCCGGCGCTGCCCGCAGCATGGGATCGCGTCGAGGCGCGGGGCGTTCGCGTCGGCAGCGCTCGGTTCGACCTCGCGTTCGAGCGCGACGCGAGCAGGGCCGTCGTCCGCATCACGCCACGTGACGGTACGCCGCGGACGCGGATCGTCGTCTCGCCCGCCTTCCCACTCGACGCGCGCATCCGGCGCGTGACGATCAATGGCAGGGACGTCAGACCGGCGATCGTGCGGATCGGCGACATCCAGCGCGTCGCAGCGACCGTGGACGCCGCCGCCGCGGCGGCCGAGGTCGTGTTCAGCGGCGACGCAGGCACGGAGGTGTACATCGAGCCACAGGCGATTCAGCCCGGCGCCGACAGCCGCGGACTGCGAGCGCTGAGCGCCCGTGCCGACGAGCGCGCGCTGCGCCTGGTGATCGAAGGGCGGGGCGGACGCGCGTACCGCGTAAGCGTGCGCACGCCGCGGCGGCTTGGCACGGCCGAGAACGTAGCGATGCTCGGGCCGGCCGGCGGACTTCAGCGGATCGAGATTCGTGTCCCCGGTCGAGAGACGGACTATGTCCGGCGAGAAGTCGTCGTTCCGTTCGTGCGCTGAGCGCTTCAGCGAGGTGCGGGCGCTGCGCGTTCCTTGATCGAAACCACGCGATCGCCGGCGACGCCGGTGAGCGTGTCCACCCGTCCGCTCGGCCACGTCACCTCGATTCTGTCGGCCGCCTGCGCGGGGCCAAGGCCGAAATGCAGCCGGGTATCGTCGACTGAGTAATAGCTCGCCTGGCTCAAGACGGCCTGCGCCTGTGTGCGGCCGCCGGCGGTCACGCGCACGGTCGCGCCGAGCGCCGCGCGATTGGACGTCGTGCCCTCCAGTTTCACGGCAATCCAGTGGTTCGGTCCCGGGTAGTCGTTTCTGAGCAGCGACGGCGGCTCGTTCATGTTGAAGACGAGGACGTCCAAGTCGCCGTCGTTGTCGAAGTCGCCGAACGCTGCGCCGCGGCTCGAATGGCGCGCCACGGCGCCGGGGCCGCTGCGCTCGCTGACGTTCTCGAACCGCGCCCCGTCGATGTTCCGGAACACCACGCGCGGGCCGCGGTGCGGATAGGCTGCGACGACCGCTTCGACTTCCGGGTAGACGTTGCCCGTGACGTAGAGCAGATCGGGACGTCCGTCGTTGTCGAGGTCAGGCATGCCGGCGCCCCATTCGACGTAGCGGTTCAGCACGCCAAGTCCCGCGGCGACCGCAACGTCGTCGAACAGTCCCTTGCCCCGCGCGCGGTACAACGCCGGAATGTCGTCCGCGAAGTGCGTCTTGAAGAGATCGAGCAGGCCATCGCCGTTGAAATCGCCGACGGCGATGCCCATGCCCGCCTGCTGCGTGCCGTTCTCGCTGTACGCGACGCCGCTCTCGACCGCGGTATCGGTGAACGTGCCGTCATGGTTGTTGTGATACAGAATCGACGCGGTCGAATCGCACGCGACGTAGATGTCGATCCAGCCGTCGCCGTCGAAATCGGCCGCGACGGCGCTCATCGGATACCGGCCGGTCACACGGTCGATCCGCGCCGCCGTCGAGACGTCGGTGAAGCGGCCGCCGCCGTCGTTGTGAAACATCAGGTTCGTATCGGCCGGCAGGCCGCGCGGTCCGCAGTTGACCGGCACACCCTTCCACAGGCAGTTGGGTCCCTGGCCGACTTCCGGCGCCGACGCGAGATCGAACCGCAGATAGTTGGCGACGAACAGATCGACGCGCCCGTCCCGGTCGTAATCGACGAACGAGCAGCCCGATCCCCATCGCGTGCCGCCGGTCGGCAAGCCGGCGCGCCGGGTGACGTCCTCGAAGCGGCCGCCGGCATTGTGATAGAGCACGTTCTGCCCGTAGTAGGTGACGAACAGATCGATCCGGCCGTCGTTGTCGTAGTCGCCGACGCAGACACCCGACGCCCAGCCCGACGCGCGAAGGCCGGCGTCGGCGGTCACGTCGGTGAACGTGCCGTCGTGATTGTTGCGGTACAGGTGCGCGATCGGTTCCTGTCCCGGCGGATAGGTTTCGGCCGTACGCGTGCCGGCCTTCAACCTCGTGCCGTTGAGCACGAGTGCGTCGATCCAGCCGTCGTTGTCGTAGTCGAGAAAGGCGACGCCGGCGCCATTGGTTTCGATGATGAAGCGCTTGCGGTCGACGCCGCCGTAGATCGATGGCTGACGAAGGCCGGCCCGATCGGCCACGTCGACCAGCGCCACCGGCCAGGGGCGACTTGTGGATGGCTGATGGCTGATGGCTGATGGCTGACTGAACGGAATTTGCGGACCGCAAATCGCCACCAGTGCGACCGTACAGGCTATCGAAATCCGCGATCCAACCGG
>DATFXR010000220.1:0-2371 GCA_035315685.1 Vicinamibacterales bacterium
GAACGCCGCGGCCCAGCTCACGGTTGCCAAGGACGGCCCGATCGTCTACGGCCATCATCACCTGAACACGTCGAACCTGGAGGCGGAGAAGAAGTTCTTCGTCGAGACGCTCGGCGGAAAATGGGTGACGGTCGGCACCAACAACACCGAGATCGTCGAATTCCCGAACGTCCTGATCTTCTTCAGGGCCCAGGCACCGACTGGCGGCACACGAGGAACCACCGCCAACCACATCGGGTTCTCGGTGCCGAATCTCGGTCCGGTGGTCGACAAGGTGAAGGCCAACGGGTTCAAGATGATCACCTCGACCGAGGCGCCGGGCCGCGAAGTGAAGGAGGACATCGCAGGACCGTTGCAGCCGGGTGGCGCATCAATCGCGTTCGCGCAGGGGCCGGACGATCTGAAGGTGGAGTTCGTCGAGGCGAAGCAGCAGACGATTCCCATTCAGCTGCATCACGTCCACTTCTTCAACCCGAAGAACACCGAAATGCAGGCGTGGTACGTGAAGACGTTCGGCGCCGAAGCGCGTTCCGGCGGCGCGTTTCCGTCGGCGCTCCTCCCCGGCGTGACGCTGAACTTCTCGCCGTCAACCGATCCCGTTGTCGGTACGCAGGGCCGCGCGCTCGATCACGTCGGCTTCGAGGTGAAGAACCTCGAGGCGTTCTGCATGAAGCTCGAGGCGGACGGGATCAAGCTGGCCGTCCCGTACCGGCAGGTGCCGGCGCTCGGCATCTCGATCGCATTCCTCACCGATCCGTGGGGGACATATATCGAGCTGACTGAGGGCTTGAGCAAGGTCCCGTAGGGTACCAAGCGTCCGGCGATTCACGTCTCCAATCGGGACGGCCGCTTCAGGTGAAGCTTCGCCGCGTCCTGGTATGCCTTCGCCAGTGCGAGGATCGGCAACTCGCCGAACGGCCGGCCGAAGAACGTCATGTTCGTCGGGCTGGCGGTTTCGGCGAAACCGTTCGGCACGTTGATTGCCGGATAGCACGCGAGGTTGGCCATGTTCGAGTGACGCTGCGTCGGCGTCTGGGGACGCGGCGGCTCGGTGGTGGCTGGCTCGGCGCCGCCGCGTCCACCGCCGCGCCCCGCGCCGCCGGTGCCGTTGTTGTTCGACGCGACGAGGTAGACGTCGACGTGTGACGTGGCCTCGGCCAGCCGCATCATCATCATCATCCGCACGCGCTGCGACTGCAGGTACTCGACCGCAGGAATCAGCCTGCCGTTCGGCCGGCCGCCGCCGCGCGCCTCCTTCATGCGGCCGCTGCGCGCGTACTCGTCGAAGAACACGGTCGACTCGACGCCAAGGCCACCGAGGTTCGTCGGCATGTCGGGCACCGTGACCGGAAGGAACGTCGACACGCCGAGCGAGCGCAGCGTGTCGAGCGTCTGCTGCGCATTGGCCTTTGCTGCCGCGTTGGTCAGCTCATCGAACGATTCCTCGATGACTCCGACGCGCAGCCTCCTGATATCGGTCTGGGCGTTCCAGTTGAACGGGATGTCCGAGACGCTCATGTCGCGGCCATCGGGTTTCGCGATCGCCTGCATCACGATCGCGCAGTCCTCAGCGTAGCGGCAGAGCGGTCCGAGGCGGTCTTGCGTCCACGACAGCGCCATCACGCCGTAGCGGCTGATGCGGCCGAACGTCGGCCGCAGGCCGGCCAGACCGCAGCGCGCCGCCGGGCTGAGAATCGACCCGCTCGTCTCGGTGCCGATGCCGAACGCCACACAGCCGGCGGCGGTCGCCGATGCCGGGCCCGCCGACGATCCGCTCGATCCCTGCGACGGGTCCCACGGGTTTTTCGTCTGGCCGTTGAACCACTGGTCACCGCCTGCGAGCTCGCCGGTCGCCAGCTTGGCGATCAGCACCGCGCCGGCGTCGCGCAGCATCTCGACGACGCTGGCGTCGTAGTCGAACGACTGCTCCTTGAACGCCGGCGAACCCCAGGTGGTCTTGAATCCCTTCACCGAGATGATGTCTTTCGCGCCCCACGGGATGCCGTGCAGCGGGCCCTTGTACTTTCCGGCCGCGATCTCCGCATCCGCGCGTCTCGCCTCCGTGCGTCCGTAGTCGTCGAGGAACGTGACGACGTTGTTCAGCAGGTCGTTGTAGCGGTGCAGCCGCGCGAGGTACATCTCGGTGAGCTCGAGCGACGTGACCTGGCGTGATCGGATCAACTCCGCGAGGTGGCGCACCGGCCAGAACGCCGCGTCCTCGAGATTCTTCGGGCGCTTCACCACCGGCGCCGTGCTGAGCACGAACGGCTGCTTCGCCCTGTCGACGTGCATCCCCGGGACGATTGCGCTGAAGTGGAACGGCGGCGAGACGTCGTTCGGAATGTGGATCGCGCGGACTTCCTTGTAGCGG
>DATFXR010000221.1:0-4043 GCA_035315685.1 Vicinamibacterales bacterium
CTTCTGCAATGCGGCGCTCTTGGACGCGATGACGTCCATGAGTTCGCGCCACGAGCTCACAAAGGACGTCGCGCCGTCGGACTGGAGCTGATTGGCAAGGGCATCGGCGTCGATATCGGCTTCGGCAAACCGCGCCAGCACTTCGTCGGAGTCGCCGCCGTCGGCGGACAGCAGACCGCCGACCGTTCCGTGATCAGCGACCGCCTTCAGCGTGCCCTCGGGCATCGTGTTCACGGTGAACGGCGCCGCCAGCGTGCGGACGTAGAGGACGTCGGAGGCATTGGGATCTTTCGTTCCCGTACTGGCCCACAGCAGCCGTTGCGGGCGCGCGCCTGCGTTGTAGATGCGCTGCCAGCGCCACGAGCCGATCAGGTTGCGGTACGCCCTGTAGGTCCGCTTCGCGATCGCGATGCCGAGCTGATTGCGCAGCGAAGGCGGTGCCGTCAACGCGACGGCCGTATCCCATCGGCTGATGAACACCGAGGCGACGGAATCGACGCGCGGGTCGAGCCCCGCGCCTAGGCGACGTTCGATGCCGCGAATGAACGCCTCTGCCGCCGCGAGATACTGTTTGTCGGAAAACAGGAGCGTGACGTTGATCGGGATGCCGGCGAAGATCGCTTCCTCGATCGCCGGCAATCCTTCCGTCGTGCCAGGAATCTTGATCAGGAGGTTCGGCCGCGCCGCGCGAGCGTGCAACTCGCCGGCAGCGGCGAGTGTGCTCGTCGTGTTGTGGGCCAGCAGCGGCGACACTTCCAGCGACACCCATCCGTCCACGCCGTGTGTCTGGTCCCAGATCGGTCGAAACAGATCGGCCGCCCGCGTCAGGTCCTCGAGCGCGAGCTCGAAGAACAACGCTTCGCCCGACTTCCCCTCCTGGACCTTCTGCTGGATCGCGGCGTCGTATGCGGTGCTGTTCTTGATCGCGTGGTCGAAGATCGTCGGGTTGGATGTCAGCCCGGTCACCGAGAGCTCGGCGATGTAGCGCGCGAGGGTCCCGTTCTGCAAAAGGTCGCGAGTGATGTTGTCGAGCCAGATACTCTGGCCCTGGTCGTGCAGCGTTGTCGTGGCTTTCATGTGCTCATCTCCCGTGACATGGCCGCGGGTCGAGAAAAGTTGGCCGTGTCGAAGTTGGGGGACCGCGACGAGGCGCGCGTCAACTCTCGCAGCGATTCGATCGCGGGCGCCGACTGCAGGTTTTCGGTGGACCGCCAGCGCCAGTTGCCTTCCGCCCTTCCTGGCCGGTTCATCCGCGCGTTGTTGCCTAGATTGAGCACGTCCTGCAGTGGCGCGATCGCGAGCGCAGCCACAGACGACCACGCGAGGTGCAGCAGCGCCGGCGCCGCGTCCGCGCTGGTGCCGTCGGTACCTCCGGGGCGCCGCACGAAGCGCCACAAGTTGCGCCGCTCGGCATCGGGCAGGTCGTCGTACCACCCACGCGTCGGTGGATTATCGTGAGTGCCGGTGTAGACGACCGTGTTGTGGACGTAGTTGTCGGGCAGATGCGGATTGTCCGAATGTCCGTCGAAGGCAAACTGCAGCACGCGTGTTCCGGGAAGATCAAACGCGTCTCGTAGCGCGCTCACATCCGGCGTAATGATCCCGAGATCTTCGACGAGGAACGGCAGCGCGCCGAGAGCCTTATGCACGACACCGAAAAGCGCGGCGCCCGGACCGGGAACCCACTGACCGGATTCCGCCGTTGGCGCCGAGACCGGTACGTGCCACGCGGCCGCGAATCCACGGAAATGATCGAGGCGGATCACGTCGACGAGAGCGAGCAGCGCGGCGGCCCGCTGGATCCACCAGCGGTAACCCCGCGCCCGAAGCGCGTCCCAGTCGTAGATCGGATTACCCCATCGCTGTCCGTGCGCGCTGAAATAGTCAGGCGGCACACCGGCGACGACATGTGGCCGACGGTGCTCGTCGAGCAGGAATAATTCCGGGTTGGCCCACACGTCGCTCGAGTCCGGAGAGACGAAAAACGGGAGGTCGCCAATCAACCGCACGCCTTTGGCTTGCGCGTGAGCCCTCAGACGCGCGCCCTGACGGAACAGCAGGAACTGAGCGAACCGAACCTGCTCGATCCGGCTCGCGAGATTTCGTCGAACGCGCTCGAGCGCGAGAGGCTCACGCCGCACGAGCGCTTCGGGCCATTGCAGATAGCTCGCGTCGGCATATTCGGCCTTCAGCGCGCGGAACAGCGCGTAGTCATCGAGCCAGTGACCGTGGTCGTGTCCAAACTGCTCGAATGCCGCGCGCAGATCGGATCGCGAGCCGGCGCTGAAGTTCTTCCATGCCGTCTTGAGCAGCGCGTACTTGAGCCGCTTGACTGCGTCGAAGTCGACATACATGGCTGGATCTGATCGAGCAGCGGAGTCGCTCGCCTGCACGAGTCCGTCCTCGATCAGCCAGTCGGGGCTGATCAGGAGCACGTTGCCGGCAAACGACGACAACGATTGGTACGGCGAGTCGCCGTATCCGGTCGGTCCCAGCGGCAACGCTTGCCACCAGCTTTGTCCCGCGTCGTGAAGGCGATCGATCCACGCAACGGCCGCCGGCCCGACATCGCCGATCCCGTATGGCGAAGGCAGCGATGTGACGTGCAGCAGAACGCCGGACGCCCGGTAGTGTGCCGGAAAAGGCGGCAGGCTCATGAGGGGCCACCGATCGCAGTGTTGACGAGCTGTTGCGCCTCGTTCACCAACGCGTCGAGATGCTGTGCGCCCTTGAAGCTCTCCGCGTAGATCTTGTAGATGTTCTCCGTGCCCGACGGGCGGGCTGCGAACCATCCGCTCGCGGTCACGATCTTCAGGCCACCGATTGGGGCCTTATTGCCGGGAGCCTGGGTCAGTGTGGCTGTGATTCGCTCGCCGGCGAGCGTTTGTTCCTTTACATCGCCGGATGACAGCTTCTGCAGTCGCGTCTTTTGCGCTGGTGTGGCGGGCGCGTCGATACGCGTGTAACAGGATGTGCCGAATTCCGCCGCCAACTCCTGGTAGTGCTGGCCCGGATCCTTGTCCGTGCAGGCGGTGATTTCCGCCGCGAGCAGATCCATGATCGGGCCGTCTTTATCCGTCGTCCACACGGTGCCGTCGTGACGTAGGAAGCTCGCCCCCGCGCTTTCCTCGCCTCCGAAGCAGCACCAGCCGTCGAACAGTCCCGGAACGAACCACTTGAAGCCCACGGGCACTTCGTAGAGCCGGCGCCCCAGTCGTTCCACGATCCGATCGATGAGGCTGCTGCTGACCAGCGTCTTGCCGATCACGGCATGAGCAGGCCAGCCTGGCCGGTGTGTGAGGAGATAGCGGATCGCCACCGCCAGGAAGTGGTTCGGGTTCAGCAGCCCGGCCGACCGCGTCACGATGCCGTGCCGATCCGAATCGGGGTCGTTGGCAAAGGCGACGCAGAAGCGATCCTTCAGTTCGATGAGCCGCCCCATGGCGTACGGACTCGACGGATCCATTCGGATCTTGCCGTCGTGATCGACCCTCATGAACGAAAAGCTCGGATCGATCTCAGGATTGACGACGGCGATGTTCGTCTTGTACAGGTCGTTGATCGGCTCCCAGTAGGGCCTCGCCGCGCCGCCGAGCGGGTCCACTCCCAGCGTGAGGCCGGCGGCGCGGATCGCGTCCATATCGACGACATTCCGCAGGTCGCGGACGTACGGCAGGACGAAGTCATGCTGGTGCGTGGTCGTCGCCGTGATCGCTGCCGCAAACGGCACTCGCTTTACGCCGCCAATGCCCGTCCTGAGCAGAACGTTCGCCCGCGTCTGAATCGAATCGGTCACATCCTTATCTGCTGGGCCGCCGTTTGGCGGGTTGTACTTGAACCCTCCGTCCTCCGGCGGATTATGCGAGGGCGTGATCACGATCCCATCGGCGAGGTGGGCGGTGCGTCCGCGGTTGTACGTGAGGATCGCCCACGAGATGACCGGCGTCGGCGTGACACCGTCGTCACGCTGGACGATGGCCTCGACACCGTTGGCCGCCAGCACCTCGAGAGCCGTGCGCTGCGCCGGGTCGGAGAGCGCGTGC
>DATFXR010000222.1:0-3691 GCA_035315685.1 Vicinamibacterales bacterium
GAACAGCGCGATCACCAGCAGCACCACCGACACCGCAACCTGGCCGCCGACGAGCAGCGGCCGTCCCCACCGGCGTCGGCGCCCGGGCCCGATGCTGTCGCCCGACTTCATCACCGCCGTGAGATCGGTGCGCGTCGCCTGGATGGCCGGCACCAGGCCGAACAGCACCGCACTCGCCACCGCGATCATCAGGCTGACCGCCAGCGCCCGCTGATCCATGCGGAACGCGAGCGCGATTGGAAGATCGGTAGGGATTTCGATCTGGCGGAACAGCGTCATGCCCGCGTAGCCCACGCCAAGACCTGCGACGCCGCCGGCGATCGCGAGCAGCAGGCTCTCGGTCACCAGTTGGCGCACCAGTCGGCCGCGGCCGGCGCCGATGGCGAGACGCAGTGCCATCTCTTTTGCGCGCGCGGGCGCCCGGCTGGTCAAGAGCCCCGCGACGTTGGCGCAGGCCACGAACAGCACGGCGAGGGCGAGCGTGGACAGCATCGCGATCAGCGTCGCGTCCGGCGGATCGGCTGACATCCGCGCCTGCAGTTCCGTCCGCACCGCAAGCCGCCGATTCTTGTTCGTGTCGGGATAGGCCCGCTCCAGATCGGTGCCGATCGTCGTCAACTCCGCCTGCGCCGCCGCCTGAGTGACGCCGGGGCGCAGACGGCCCTTGATGTTCAGGTTTCGCGCGTCGCGCGCCTGCAGCGAGCCGATTCTCGGATCGGTGATGAGACGCGGCGACATCATCAGCGGCACGAAGAAATCCGATCGAACGAACTGATCGAGGCCGGTGAATTCTGACGGCGCGATGCCGATCACGGTGAGCTCGGTGCCGTTGATCCGCACGCTGCGGCCGAGGATGGCCGGATCCGATCCGAGCTCCTCTTCCCACAGGCGCCGGCCGAGCACCACGACGGCGTCGCGTCCGGGCACCTGATCTTCGTCGGGGCGGAAACCGCGTCCGAGCGTCGGCTCGACGCCCATCAAGGGGAACATGTTGGCGCTGGCCAGCATGCCCATCTTCAGCTTGGGTGACTGCTTCGCATCGACGGCAAAGCCGGCCGTGAGGTAGTCGAA
The DNA here is from genome assembly GCA_035315685.1 of Vicinamibacterales bacterium. Classification (GTDB taxonomy): domain Bacteria; phylum Acidobacteriota; class Vicinamibacteria; order Vicinamibacterales; family CAVVIG01; genus QHWK01. The sequence goes on from DATFXR010000222.1 coordinate 1,072, forward strand.
CGCAGCCAGTCCCTCGAACGACGTGCTGCGATCGCGGATGTCGACGTAGTCCTTGTACGACGAGACGATCGCGCTCGCATTGAACGCCTCGATCGCGCTGGTCGAGCCGACCGTGAACACGTCGCCCGGCCGCGCCACCGGCAACGGCCGCAGCAGCAGCGCGTCGGCGAAGCTGAAGATCGCGCAGTTGGCGCCGATGCCGATCGCCAGCGAGAGCACGGCGACGATGGTGAACGCGGGGCTGGCGGCCAGCGTGCGGCATCCGTACTTGACGTCCTGCCACAGCCGCTCCACCCACACCCGAACCGGGAACGTCGGCTTCGAGTCCGCCACGGTTTGCTCCTGAAAAGCTGTAGACGAACGCCGGCCCATCGGTGTTCGGACGGGTTGCTGTCAGTCTACCCGCACGTTAGACTCCGCGGCCTGGAAATGGCTCCATTGGGAAATCACAAAGGCGGCCCGCGGCTGAGGAGTGGCGGACGCCTGATCGCGCTCGCCGCGCTGCTGTTTCTGGCGTCGATCGTCTGGTCACAGTGCTCGAAGCCGGCGCAGCCGCCCACGCCCTCGTCGGCGCCGCTGCTCGGCGACATGAAAGCCGTCGTCTCGGTGAAAGAGCTGATGGCGAACATGATTGATCCGCTCGCCGACAACATCTTCGATGCCGTGTGGTGGGAAAACGGCCCGAACGGCATGGTCGAGCACCGCCCGAACACCGACGAAGACTGGCAGAGAGTCAGCATCGGCGCCGTGACCATCGCCGAAGGGATCTATCTGTTGAAGGTGCCGCGGCCGTTCGCGCCGCCGGGCGACGTGAACAACAGCGTCGGCGCGAATGCGCCAGAGTTGGCGCCGGCTCAGATCAAAGCCAAGCTCGACAAGGATCCCGTGCTGTGGAACGCGAAGATCGAGGCACTGCGAAACGTCGCGCTGGAGACGCTCGACGCCGTCAAGCGCAAGGACGTCGACGCGCTGTTTCAGGCCGGGGCCGACCTCGACGTGGCGTGTGAGGAGTGTCACCTCGAGTACTGGTACCCGGCCGATCGACCGACAGTTCTGCAGGAGAGAAAAGCGCGGGCCACCTACGTCAAACCCGGTGCGTCGGCGCAGCCGCCTGGCCAACCGAAGAAGTAGCCTTGAGCGCGCTGAGCAGCGGGCAGAACCGTAAATCTGACGGCGCAGTCAGGAAGTATTCAGGTGCGAGCCCGCGAGCGCGTCGGCTATTATCTTCAGGCAGTTTTCCGAGGAGGCATCGTGAAGCGTCTTCTGCTCGCCTTCGCCGGCGCCGTGGTTCTCTCGGGCGCGACGGCCTTCGCCCATCATTCGTTTGCCGCCACATACATCGTCGACAAGGAATTGAAGATCGAAGGCGACATGGTGCAGTTCATGTTCCGGAATCCGCACTCGTTCGTGCACGTGCAGGCCCCGGATTCGGAGGGCACGATCCAGCGCTGGGCGGTCGAGTGGGCGGCTGCCGGCCAGTTGACCGGCATCTCGCGCGACACGCTGAAGCCGGGCGATCACGTCATCATCACCGGCAACCCCGGCCGCACCGCGGAGGATCACCGCCTGCGCATGCGCAGCATCCTGCGCCCGAAGGACGGGTTCAAGTGGAGCGGAGATTTTCAGTGAAAAGCACTCCAATTAAGAATTAAGAATTAAGAATCAGGAATTCGTGATTGGGCGTCGCAGCGTGACGCGAATTCTCAATTTCTTAATTTCTAATTCTTAATTGCTCGATTTCGGAAGGCGCCGGTTCGCTCAAGAAGGAAGGCCCATGAGGCAAGCGACGATCTCCGCCCTCACCATTCTCCTTCTGGGTTCCTGGACGCTGACTGGGCGCGCATCGGACGGCGTCCCCGGCGCGCGCGCTGACAGCGATTCCGCGGTGACGTTCGCGAAGGACGTCGCGCCGATCCTCTACGCACGCTGCATCGGGTGTCACCGCGCCGGCGAAGTGGCGCCGATGTCGCTGGTCACCTACGAGGACGTGCGGCCGTGGGCGAAGTCGATCAGGCGCAAGGTCACCGGGCGCGAGATGCCGCCGTGGGGCGCCGACCCGCGCTTCGGCACCTTCAAGGACGATCAGAGCCTGAGCGACACGCAGATCGAGACGATCGCGACATGGGTGGACAGCGGCGCGCCGCGCGGACGCGACGCCGATCTTCCGCCGGTGCCGACTTTCTCCGCGGGCTGGTCGCACGGCGAGCCGGACGTGGTCATCGAGATGCCGGTCGACTTCGAGATCCCGGCCGAGGGTGAAGTGCCGGTCACCGATTTCTTCACCAGGTCGCCGTTCACACACGACGTGTTCGTCAAAGCGCTCGAGGTGCGGCCGGGCACCGCAGGCGTCGTGCACCACGCCGGGCTTTACGTCATCGGTCGTCTCCCCGACGGCGCATCGCTGGTCAACGGCCGCATCCTCGACGCGAGCGGCAAGGCGATGTCGCGCAACCAGGTCGCGCGCGCGAACGGCGGGACGAGCACCGAGGAGATTCAGAAGCTGCTGTCGTTCGTGCCCGGACGCGGCTACGAGTCGTACCAGGGCGACGCCGGTCAGTTGATCAAGGCCGGCTCGTACATCGACTTCTACATGCACTACACGCCGTCGGGCACGCCGCAG
>DATFXR010000223.1:0-2211 GCA_035315685.1 Vicinamibacterales bacterium
CCGACACGCGTCTCTACGTCAACAACGTCTACGTCGGCCTGTACACGATCGTCGAGTCGATCGACAAGGTGTGGCTGAAGAAGAACTACGGCGAGAACGACGGCTACCTGTACGAGTACAAGTTCGACAACGCGGCGCCCGCGCCGTTCGTGTTCAGGTACATCGGATCCGATCCGGGGCTGTACGTGCCGGTGCCGTTCAAGCCGGAGACGCATGAATCGGCGCCGCGGCCGGAAGAGTTCGAACGGTTCATCTGGACGGTCGATTCCATCGGCGACGCGCTGTGGCGCCGCGCGATGGATCAGTTTCTCGACGTGAAAGGATTCATCACGCACCTCGCCATCGAGAATTTCCTCGCCGAAGAAGACGGAATCACCGGCGACTACGGCCCGAACAATTTCTACATGTATCGCTTCGAGAACAAGGACCTGCTCGTTGTCATCCCATGGGACAAGAGCAACACGTTCTGGAAGCCCGACTACTCGATCTTCCGCAACATCGACGATGGTCTGCGGGATCATCAGAACCGGCTCGCCACGCGGGCGCTCGCCGATCCCGAGCTGCGCGAGCTGTACTTGAACACGATCCTGAAGTGCGCCGATTCGATTCTCGCGGATCCAGCGCTGACGCCGGCGCCCGCGTTGACGCCGGCCCCGGGCGTCGAGCTCGCGCCGGCCGCGCCGGGGACGCCCGGATGGCTCGAGACCGAGATCAACCGCGAGTACGCGCAGATACACAGGTCCGGCCTCGAGGATCCCGTCAAGCCCTACACGAATGCGGAGTTCGAAGACTCGGTCGCCGGCCTGATCGAGTTCGCGCGGTCGCGCAGCGAGTTCGTGAGACGCCAGGTCACCACGGACCGCGCGCTCCGCGGAATGCGCAATTAGGAATTTGGAATTGCGAATTTGGAATTCGTGATCACGGTCCGGCTAAAGCGGGACACTACGGCAGTGCGACTGCATGGCACGCATTCCAAGTTCCAAACTCATAATTCCTAATTGCGTCGTCTCGCCGCTGCCCGGTCTGCCTGGCGAAGATACGCGGCGGTCGATTCAATCAACCGGCGCCGTTCACGCCTTGCCTCGCCGCCGGCGATATGGTCGCAGAAGAACGTGACCAGTCCGTCGCTGCCGTTGGAGTCCCGCGCGCCGCGTCGCCTGTGTACGAACGTGCGCGCGTTCGGTCGCGGCGCAAAGCCGAACAGGTTCGCGAGCCACGCGTTCGAAAGTCCCGCCGCGCGTCCGAACGCAATCGCCGTCGCGACGTACGGCGCCGCGACGACGGTGCGGCCCTCGGCCAGCGCCGGCCGGATTTGCCAGCGCAGGCGGAACGCGAGATCGGCGGCGTAGAGCAGCAGCAGGGTTCGCGCTGACGGCGTGCCGGCGTCGCGCTGCGCCACTGCGAGATCCTGGAAGACGCCCGACGCATCCCACTTGCTGATGCCGCCGCGGGACGGCGACGCCAGCGCCGCCTTGGCGGCAGCCGTGACCGCGACCGTGTCGACACCATCGACGGCGATCAGTTTCGCCTGCGTGCGAGTCGTCGGCGTCATCGCGCTCCGTCCAGCGCGAGCCACTCCGCGACCGCGTCTTCGTTCCAGTTCGACCACGGGCGCTGCTGGCCATCGAGAAACAGCGCGCGAATCTGGCGGTGCTGATCGCCGATCGACTGCTCAGCGTCGACGGTGATGAAATTGAAGATCAGCGCCAGCGATTCATATTCGCGGATGACCCGCGCGATGAAGCGCTGGTAGCTCTCGACCGGATCGTCGACCTGGGTGACGTCCTGTCCGGCTTCGTAGAAGTTCGGCGTGCGCGTCGCGGTGACACGCTTGCCCGACGTCACCGGGGAGACCGAAAAGTAGAACACCAGATCGGGCCACAGCAACGGCTGGTACAGCTTCAACACCCAGTCGAGATCGAGACCGCGGGCGACGTCGCGGGCCAGGCCGGTGAAGAGAAAGCGGTCGGCGATCACGAGCTTGCCGTCCCAGAGCGCCGGCAGAATCACCTGCTCGACACGGTGGCGGAAATCGGCACCGTGGAGCAGGGAGAACTCTTCGGGGCTCAGCGCGCGGACGCTCTTGCGGCTCTTGATGATCGGCTTGATCAGCTCCGACGAGTTCCACTTCGTCGTGACGACGTCGTAGCCCTCGGATTTCAGCCACGTCTTGAACAGCTTCCGCTGCGTCGTCTTGCCGGAGCCGTCGGG
>DATFXR010000224.1:0-5399 GCA_035315685.1 Vicinamibacterales bacterium
CGACAGCCTCGGCCATCACGTCGGCGACGAGCTGCTCACCGCGGTGGCGCGGCGGCTCGAGTCGTGCCTGCGCCACGAGGACGCGATCGCCCGGCTCGGCGGCGACGAATTCGCGATTCTCCTCAACTCGATCGGCGACGCGCAGCAGGCGAACGCGATTGCGTTCCGCATTCAGAAGGCGTTCATCGATCCGTTTTCGATCGGCGGCCGCGAAGTCTTCACCTCGGCCAGCATCGGCATCGCCGTCGGGTTCGCGCACTACGACAATCCCGACGAGATCATGCGCGACGCCGACACGGCGATGTACCACGCGAAAAACCACGGCAAGGCGCGCCACGAGCTGTTCGACGCCGACATGCACGCGCGCACGCGCGATCGCCTCGGTCTGGAGAACGACCTGCGGCACGCGATCGACACCTACGATTTCGAGGTCCATTACCAGCCGATCGTGCTGCTGGCGTCGCGCAAGTGCGTCGGCTTCGAGTCGCTGATCAGGTGGACCCGCAACGGCGAGCCCGTCTCGCCCGCGACGTTCATCCCGATGGCCGAAGAACTCGGGCTGATCGAGCAACTCGGCACCTGGGTGCTCCAGCAGGCATGCCGGACGTTCGCCCAGTGGAAGCGGCAGTACACGACGTGCGGCATCGACTACATCACCGTCAACGTCTCGAGCCGCCAGCTGATGCAGCAGAACTTCCTGCTGCTCGTCGAGCAGGCGATTCAGGCGTCGCGGCTGCAGCCCTGCGACCTGCGCCTCGAAATCACCGAGACCGCCCTGATGGACAGTCCCACGAGCGCAGCGAAGCTGCTCAACGAGCTGCGCGACTTCGGCGTGAAGATCTATCTCGACGACTTCGGGACCGGCTACTCGTCGCTGAGCCACCTGGCGAGACTGCCCGTCGACGCGCTCAAGATCGATCGCTCCTTCGTGCGCAGCCTCGATCTGGGATCCGATCGTCCGGCGATCGTCGAGAGCATCCTGGCGCTGGCGCGAACCCTCAACACGAGCGTCGTCGCGGAAGGCATCGAGAGCGACGATCAGGCACGTGAGCTCGAGCGGCTCGGCTGCACCCACGCTCAGGGGTACCTCTTCTCGCGTCCGATCTCGAGCTCGGCCGCCGAACAGGTGCTCGCCACCAATCAGCCGCTCGGACCGAAGCGCGTCCAGCAGATCTTCGAGACGGCTGACCGCGTCGCCGTGTAGCCACGAAAACACGCATTCACGCAGCGTTCTTTGCACCTGGCCATCCTTCGTGTCTTCGTGCCTTCGTGGCGGCTCCTGAGCTGACGAAGCCCGCGCGCGATCGGGCGCTGACTGCGATCCCTGCACCGTGATCCGTCGCGGCCGGCAAAGCAACCGCAGGGCACGCAGAGATCGCCGAGAAACCGCCTTCTGCGTGCTCTGCGGTCTCTGCGGTTGCTTTCCGGGCACGCAGAGATCGCCGAGAAACCGTTTTCTGCGTGCTCTGCGGTCTCTGCGGTTGCTTTCCGTCTGCGGTCGCCGCGAAGACACCGAATCACGACGCGTGGCGGCTCCTCAGCTGACGTCGTCGGCGCGCGGAGTACAATTCCTGCGATGACATTCGGCGCCTCGTCTATCGCTGCCGTCGCGCTCGCTGCGGTCGTCGTCTCGGCGGCCGCGCGCGGGCAGGAGCCGGCAAGGCAGGATTCGGGAAGGCAGGCACCGGGCGAGCAGATTCTCAACGCGGCGTGCCTCGAGTGCCACGATCATCGGCACGTGGACACGCAGGCGCTCGACGAAGAGGGTTGGGCGAAGGTCGTCAAGGCGGAAATCGCCCGAGGCGCCGCGGTGAAGGCCGACGATGTGGCGGTCCTGACCGACTATCTCTCGCGCATGCACGGGCCGTTGCCCGACGGTCCTGGCAAGGAAGTGGTGCTGAACATCTGCACGCAGTGCCACGATCTGGCACGCGTCCGCCGCGAGCGGCTCACCGCCGAAGGGTGGGCCGAGATCCTGGATGCGATGCTGAACGAAGGCGCGCCGCTCAACCAGACGGACTTCGCAGCCGTCCTGCGCTATCTCGCCCGCAATTTCCGACCGGAGTGACGGAAAGGAACCGCAGAGCACGCAGAGCGCGCAGAACTTTCAAATTTCTCTGCGATCTCTGCGGTTGCTTTCCTGCAGTGGCTCCGACCGCAGAGCACGCAGAGCGCGCAGAACTTTCAAATGTTCTCTGCGATCTCTGCGATCTCTGCGGTTGCCTTCCCGCCGTGCTCCGGTAGTGTCCGGCTTTAGCCGGACCGCGCTGTCAGAACGCGTTGCCGATGAACGGCAGCATCCGGCCGCAGTAGAGCACGCCGAGCCAGGATGCGAGCGACACGACACCGACGATCTTCGCGGCGCGCGGCGTATCGGCGCCGGCCGCGAGCGTCATGGTGCGGACGCCGATCGTGGTCTCGAAGAACGTCGCGTTCAGCCCCGCGAGCACGAGACAGAACACCTTCGCCCACCACGCCGCGTTGTTCACGTATTGATCCGGCTTGCCGATGAAGAACGTCGCGCCGGTCGCCAAGTTCATCACGAAGCCGGCGATCGCGAGCGGCATCAGATCGCGCGCCGCTGCCACCGGCACACGCTTCATGAATCCGATCAGCCGCAGGTCGAAGAATCCGGCGATCCCGATCACGAGGGAGAGACCGATGAAATGGACGATTTCGCACAGTGGCCAGATCCACGGGTAGTACACGATCGTTCGTGACAGCGTCGTGCTCTCGAGCCACGCGGCGAAGCCGTTCATCAGGATGCGCCCTACAAGTACGCCATCAGACGGCCGGCGGCGATCGCGCCGGTCCACACGACGAGCGACAGGGCCGCAAGGCGCCTGGTCTTCGGGGCCGGCTCGACGTCACCGGGCACGGCGCCATTCGTGGACCTGCGGATCGCGGCCGTGATCACGAGCGCCAGCGCGATCAGCGCCAGCTTGACGTAGAACACGGGCTGTCGCGCCTTCGTGGTGGCGTCGCTGATGAACAGCAGCACGCCGGTGACGGCGTTGATCGCGAAGCCCGCCCACATGAATCGGTACAACGGCGAGAGCGACGGCAGAGGAAGGCGCGGCGCGAACCCGAGCAGACGGAAGTCGATGATGGCGTTCGCGCCGACGAGCACGCCGAGACCAATGGTGTGCAGCGTGAGAATGGTCGGATAGGCCCAGATCGACGGCGATTCGCGCGTCCAGACGCCGAGAGCAGAACCTTCCAGCCAGGCGGTGACGTCCGTCACGACGGGATCGGCAGCGTATGCGCCTCGCCGCACGCCGCACCCCATGCGCTACTGCGGCGTGTCACCGCGCCCTGCGCGAGGTCCGATCGGCGTCCCGTCGAGTTTCGTGAACGTCGCGCCGGTGATGCCGTGCGTGCCCGGCGCGCGCGACGGATGTCCGGCCACCTTGACGACCGTGCCAATCGGCAAGCCGTCCTTCGCCCACGCCATCGACGGCGCGCCCCCCATCTCGATCTGCCACTCGACCTTCTCGCCCTTGTCGTCCGACTCGAGGAACACCCACGAATGCGGATTTTTCACGAGAAGCTTGGTGACGGTCCCCGTCGCGTCCACCCGCTTGGTCTCGTCGTACGCGGCCGCCGCGGAGTGATGCGCCGCGACCGTCGCCGCCATCAGGAGGAGCGCGACGCCGAGCGGCGCGGCCAAACGCCGTAATCCGACTGCCATGAGGAAAGCCTCCTTGCCGTCGCTCTCCGGGCGACTCATTTGTACCTCGGCGGGATGAACTGCACCGACAGCCGCGCCGCTTCAGGATCGCAATCGAACGGTTTCAGCTTGTAGCCCTTCGGCGCCGGCAGCCATCGCATCGTGTACGACGCCGGCTTGCGAAGGAACATCGGATCCTCGACGGTGACGGTCGCCTTCAATTGCTCGCCCTCACGCCAGTAGCGCTCCTTCACCTTCTTCTGCTGAGACGAAGGGATGCCGTTGTAGTCGTCGAAGCCGGTGACGTCGAAGACATACATCGACGTCTCCACCAGCAGCGCCTTGTTCTCATAGTGGCCGACCGAGAGTCCCTGGACACCGTAATCGTGCGCCGTCGGCTGACGTCCGTCGAGCCACACCGTGCGCAGTTGATCGTCCTTCTCGTAGCGGAGCAGGACCCGATCGGGCCATTGCACGATCTCCGTGAAGAAAGGATCGTACTCGAGCGCCGGTGGTGTGGACGGCTGGCAGTCGTACTTCGGCGACAACGGCTCGTCGAAGATCTTCTGAAAGGCGAGCGCCCGTTCGTTCAGCTCCGGGAAGTTCGAGACGTAGTTCTTGCCGGCGAGCGTGCCATCGGGCAGCATCGTGCCTTCCGGCACGCTTCGCGCCCATGGAACGTTCGGGCCGTTGATCGGATGCGCCCGCCGGGTGCCGTCCCATACGCCGGTGAGGTCCGGAACCGCATCGGCCGCTGGCGCGGACTGCGCTTTCAACGGACGGTGTGGATGCGCAATCACCGCTACCAGCGCGACCGCGCTGGCGGCGGCCAACAGTCGTGTCGGAGGGAACCGGCCGATGGTGCGCCTCATAGTGTGCTCCTCGTCGAGGCCGGGGAAATCGACGGAAAACTCTAGCACACGGTGAGGGAAAGCAACCGCAGAGTGCGCAGAGCACGCAGAGATTCTTTTGAAAAGAGGTTCTGCGGTCTCTGCGTTCTCTGCGGTCGCTTTTCTACTTCTTCGGCTGGCGCTCCGCGCAGAGTTCGACGACGCAGATCGATTCGATCACGCGGTTGGACGGCGGTACGGGCATGCCGCGCTCGGTCATCATCTTGCGGAGCAGCGCGGCGGTCTCGGGCCGCTGGACTGCCGACTGCACGCCGACCCGCACGAGACCATCCGCGTAGTCGAGGGCCTGCCAGGTGTGCCCCGAGATCGCGGAGACGTTGGTATCGGTGTCGCGGCTGCCGCCGTCGCGCTGGTCGAGTCGCGCGCCGCGCGCGTCGAGCATCTCGATCACGTCGTTGCGGCCTTTGAGCGCCGCACCCATCAGCGCCGTTCGCCCTTCCTTGTTCGCAACGTTCGGATCGAGCCCGACGTCGTCGAGCAACATCCTGATCGCCTCGAAGTTCTCCTTTGGCGATCGCTCGTAGGTGACCCCTTCGACCCAGCCGATGCCGCCGGCGGCGGTGAGCGCGGTGTCGCCGTTGTCGGTCGTCATGAACGGATCGGCGCCGTAGTCGAGGAGCAGGTGCATCAGCGCGGTGTCGCTCGACTGCGCGGCGCGGACGAACGGCGTGCAGCCCGCCTCGTAGAACCATTGCATCGTGAAGATCGTCCGCGTCAGCGTGTTGTCCTTCGCGCGCGCGTTCGGATCGGCGCCGTGGTCGAGCAGCATCCGGATGTACTCGAGGTGATCCATGTCCGGCTTCGGCACCGGATAGTCG
>DATFXR010000225.1:0-3694 GCA_035315685.1 Vicinamibacterales bacterium
CTTCGGCTCGAACGTCTCATCCTCGATCGCGCGGCCGGATGCGCGCGGCTGGCCGAAGACCGCCAGGTGCAGCCAGTACGCGGTGTAGCCGTCCCGCGTGAGATAGTCCACGCAGGTCAGCCCGACGTGCGACTTTGCCCATTCGCCGGCCTGAAACACCGGCTCGCTGAGCACCGGCTTCGGACGTGGCGCCACAGCGACCGGCCGGGCGACGGCGATCCCGATCGCGGCAACCACGATCCACGCTGCGGCCGGCGATCGCAATCCCGCCACGTGCGCCGTGATGGTGTCCCAGAGCGCCGCGGCCGTCGCCGCGATTGCGACCGCCATCGGGTAGATCGCGAGATAGAACATCTTCAACGCCAGATACGGCGCCGCCGCGCCGGAGGACCGTGCCGCCTCGGTGAGCGCCGCCGCCTGCGCCGCAATCGCGACGAGCAGCAGGGTCACTCCGAGCAGTCGACGCCGGGTCAGCGCGAACAGCACGCCGATCGCCGCGAGCGCAAAGAACCACCACTTGACGACGTCCGGCGTCGGCCAGATCACGAAACCGCCGGTGCGGACGATCTGGAATCCGGCGGGGTGCTGCGACCCGTGGAGCGCCCCGATCGCGGCAACCGGCGCAACACCGATCAGGAGGTCCGCAGCCGTCGCGCCGAGCGGACGCGGCGGCTCGGCTGTCGGGGCGTCCGGTGCCCGGCGCGAACGCCCCGAAGCGGCGTGAATCAGCGCGACCGTCACGAAGACGAGCAGCAATGGACCGGTCCATACCGGCCACGTGAGAAAGGCGCCGACGCCGAAGATCGCGAAGAGCACCGCCGCGGCGTGCGACGGCTGCTGGTCCCACACGGTCAGCGCCCACCACATCGCGACCGCAAAGAGCTCGCTCGCAGCCTGCGCCAGGTATGACTGCTCGGTGAACGAGCCGACGGAGTACGCGTACGGCACGAGCAGCAGCACCACGGCGCCGACACTGAACGGATCACGAGTCCGCTCCGAGGGCATGCATCGCCGGGCGACCAGGAAGACGAAGCCGGCCTTCACCGCAACGCTCAATGCGAGCATCGTGTCGAGCGCGTGCAGGCCGTCGGTTCGCAGCCACCCGCCGGCGAGGCTCGCCAGCAGGTGCACGCCTGGCGTGTAGTGGACCATCTCGCCGAGGTACGCGCCCAGCTGCGGATCGTGCGGGAGGCGCCAGTGCTGCTCGATGTAGGCGATGAGCGCGAGATGATGCACGAGATCCGGACCGCTGCCGGTCGGCAGCAGGTCCGGCCGCGCCAGCCACAGCAGCCAGCCGAATGTCACCGGCACGATCACAGCGGCGATCGCCGCGGCGGCGCGATCAGGCCTGGCGAGACGCCGCAGCCGCATGAACGCGAAGGCGGCAACCGCCGCTGCGGCGACGAAGACGACCGCCGGCACGATGCGCAGACCGACCGAATCGACGAGATACGCGATGGCGATCGCCGCGGCGAGGAAGATCACCGCCGACACGGCTGCCGTTTCGGCGCCGACGAGCAGCATGCGGGATTCGCTAGACAGGTCGCGAAGAGCTTATCATCCCGATAGACTCGCGATGTTCATCGGACATTTCGCTCTCGCCTTCGGCGCCAAGCGTGCCGCGCCGACCGTCTCCCTCGGCCTGCTGTTCGTCGCCTGCGAGCTCGCCGATCTGCTGTGGCCACTGTTCGTCCTGCTCGGCATCGAACGCGTCGTCGTGCAGCCGGGCGTGACCGTGGTGACGCCGCTCGACTTCGCCAGCTACCCGTACTCCCACAGCCTGCTGACGTTGTGCATCTGGGGCATCGCCTTCGGCGGCATCTACGTCGCGCTCCGCCGCGCGCCGCTTGCCGCCGGCGTCACGCTCGCGCTGCTCGTCGTCAGCCACTGGCCGCTCGATGTCCTCACGCATCGCCCGGACATGCCCGTCATGCCGACTGCGGGCACGACGCACGTCGGCCTCGGCCTCTGGAACTCCTTCTGGGGGACGGTCGTCGTGGAGGTCGCGATGTTCGCAGCCGGCGTCGCGCTCTACCTGCACACGACGCGCGCACGCTCGCGCGCGGGAGTGATCGTGCCCTGGTCGCTGATCGCGTTTCTGCTGATCGTGTATTTCGGCAACCTGCTCGGGCCGCCGCCTCCGTCGGCGGCGATGGTCGCATGGTCAGCTCAGGCCCTCTGGCTCGTGATGGCATGGGCGTGGTGGGCCGATCGCTCGAGGAGCGTCAATGGGCTCGAGAACCCCGAAAGTCGACGCGTATATCGATAAGGCGGCGGACTTCGCAACGCCGATCCTGACGCACCTGCGCGAGATCGATCGTGCTGCGTGCCCCGACGTCGAGGAACAAGGGAATTCGCAGAATTGGAAGTATGAAAGGCGGGGCTAGGGGTCCGTTGAGCGACTTTCGACTTGCGACTCGTACGCTGCGGGCGACGCCGGTCGTCACTGCCGCCGCAGTATTGTCGCTGGCGCTTGGCATCGGCGCCAACACGGCAGTTTTTTCGCTGGTCAACAGCCTGTTGCTTCGGCCGCTCCCGGTTCCCCGTCCCGATCTCCTGTGCGGTGTCGCCACCGGCAACGAGCCCGTCGAGCGGTCGAACTTCAGCTACGCGACGTTCGATCAGATTCGTCAATACGCCCAGGCGTTCGACGGCGCGCTGGCGTTCAGCAACTGCTGCGGACAATCGGTCGTCACCATCGGCAACGAGCGGTGGGCGGCCGATCGCTTCTTCGTCAGCGGTGACTTCTTCTCGACGCTCGGGCTGACGGCCGCGGCCGGACGGTTCTTCACCCCCGCCGACGACGTGCCGGGTGGAGGCGCCGGCGGTCCGGCTGCGGTGATCAGCTATCGGTTGTGGCAGGAGCGATTCGGCGGCCGCGCCGACGTCGCCGGAACGGCGATCACCGTCGAGCGCCTCCCGATGACGATCGTCGGCGTTGCCCCTCGCGGATTCCGCGGCATGGAGATCGGCCGCAACATCGACGTCATTCTTCCGGCGAAGCTCGAGCCGATTGTGCTCGCGAGCACGCCGTTCAACGACGACACGGCCTGGCTCAACGTGATGTTGCGCCTGAAACCCGGCATATCGCGCCACGCGGCGCTGGCGTCGCTGCGGGCCGAGCAGCCACACATCAAAGCCGGCTCGCGGCCGTCGAACGTCCGCTCGGATTTCCTCACTGCGCCATTCACGCTGACGCCACTCGGCGGCGGCATGTCGGTGCTGCGCGGGCGATTCGAGCGCCCGCTCCTCGCGTTGCTGATCGTCGTCGCCATCGTGCTGCTGGTCGCATGTGCGAACATCGCCAACCTGCAGATCGCGCGCGGCGCAGCACGACGGCACGAGCTGAGCGTCCGGCTCGCGCTCGGCGCGTCGCGCCGGCAGCTGGCGCGGCAGCTGCTGGTAGAGAGCGTGCTGCTCGCGGCGGCCGGCGCCGCAGGTGGGTTCGTATTCGCGCGCTGGGCCAGCCGCGCGATGGTCGCGCAAATCTCGTCTGCCGCGGTTCCGCTCGTTCTCGACTTGCCGGCAGACTGGCGCGTGCTCGGCTTCACGTCGTCGGTCATGGTCGTCGCGCTGCTTCTCTTCGGCATGGCGCCCGCGTTTCAGGCCGCGCGCGTCCCGCCGATCGACGCGCTGAGAGAGCATCAACGCGTCGCCGGCGTCGCGAGCCGGTGGTCTTCGACGCTCGTGCTCG
>DATFXR010000226.1:0-2845 GCA_035315685.1 Vicinamibacterales bacterium
GGCTACGGCGTCTTCTTCGACGTTGTCGTTCCGACGTTCGAGTCGACGCTGACCTGGAGCCTGCGGACGCTCGACCAGAACGATCTCGGTCTCGACAGCGCGCTGCGCACGCTCCAGTCGCACATCAAGACCGCGGGCGATCCGAACCTCGAGCAGGCGCTGAAGCGACTCGAGCTGCAGGTCAATCCCGCAGTGCTCGCTCGCACGTCGCTGCCGGACGTGGTCGGCGCGCGCAATGCCACCGGCTCCGCGGCGTCGGTGGACGACAAGGCGCCCGCGGCCGCCGATCCGATCCTCGCCGATCCGAACGAAGCGTACCGGAACGAAGTGATGGAGGCGCTGAAGGACGCCATGCTCGCGCACAGCAGCGCCCTCAATATCGGTCTCAACGAATGGCTCGCGATCGCGGCCAAGGGCAACGACGATCGTCCAAGGCTCGCGCCGGCGGACACGGCGAACACGCGCATCATTCGACTCAAGGGATCAGATCTCGCCGATTTCCTCGCCGGGAAGATCACGCGCGAGGAAGCGCTCCAGCGGATCGAGGTGCGTGTGTTCTAGAATAGCGCGCTATGCGCGCGCTCGTTCGGCTGCTGCTGACTGTCGCGGCGGTGAGCTCCGCCGCCTGCGGACCGACCGTCGATCTCACCAGGGGGCTCCAGATCACCATCGTCACCACCGGCTGGTACGACGCCGGCATCATCAACGGGCAGAACAAGCTCGTGCCGGCGGTTTCCTTCACGGTGAAGAACGTCTCCGAGCAGAAGCTCGTCTCGCTGCAGGTCAACGCGCTGTTCCGCCGCGTCACCGAAAACGACGAGTGGGGCAGCGAGCTCGTCACCGCGGCCGGATCCTCGGGTCTGCCCGCCGGTCAGACCAGCGGCGTCCTGATCGTGAAATCGCCGCGCGGCTACACCGGCAGCGACGAGTCGCGCCAGGAGATGCTGCAGAACAGCCACTTCGTGGACGCGAAAGTCGATCTCTTCGCGAAGTACGGATCCACGCAGTGGACGCGCATCGGCACCTATCCCATCACGCGCCAGCTGCTGGCCAAATGACCTCTCCAGGATCGATCCGAACGATCCGCTACGTTCGTTGGGTGCGGAGCGCGCTGTCTTCGTAGCGCGACGGCTTCACGCGGACGTCAGTGGTCAGCGCCCAGAGCGTGAGCAGCGCCATCGCGCCGTCGCTGACCGCGAACAGCAGAAACGACGCGGGCGAATGGCGCACGACGTAGTCGGCGATGAAGGTCAGCGCACCGATCCCCTTCAGCATCGGGCCCATCACCCACAGATAGGCGCGGCCGCCGAACGAGTCGGGCTCGCGGTACGGGATCACGTAACCAGCGGCGACAGCGAAGAGGAAGACGCCGTTGAGATCGGCGTGAATGGGCGGTTGCGGCAGCGCGACGTTGAAGATCTGCGCCATCAGCGGCCGCCCGAAGACCATCATGACGGCGACCAGACCGTCGTAGATGGCGGATGCGGCCGCGATCGCGCTGCGTCGGTTCACTGAATCTTCTTCAGCTCACCTTCGTACGTCGTCGTGTGATCCGGCGTGATGCGGACGTCGAAGGACAGCGACTCGTATCCAGGTGCGCGCACTTCGATGCGATGAGGACCGGAATCGAGGTGCAAGCGCTGGAAGATTCCGTCGAAGTCGTCCACCTGGCCGACGTAATAACCGTCGACGTAGACTTCGGCTTCGCGCGGCTTGATCTTCAGACGGAGCTTGCCTTCGTCGTTCGACGTCGAGACGCCACCCTGCGGATCGGCGGGATACCCGCCGTACCACGGATCGTAGAAGCCGCCGTAGAAACCGTAGCCGCCGGCGCCGTAGCCCCAGGGATCGAAGTATCGGTATCCGTATCCGTACGGACCGTAGTACCCGCCCGGAACGTAAATGCCCACGCCGCCGCTCGGCGGCCGCGGCGTCGTGCCGCGTGGAACCGCGGTGCCGACCGGCTCGCCACTGTCGCGCGGACGCGCATACGCCGGAATACCAGTTCCACCTGCGGCGCTGCCCGTGTTCGCTGCCTTGCCGGTCGCCTCACCGGCATTCGCTCTGTGGCCGCGCTCGCCGCTCGGGACCGCGGTGTGCTGCGTGCCGCTGCCGCCGGCGCTGCCGGTGTTGCCCGACGAGCCTTTCGGTGCCGCGGATCCTGCGTTGCCGCCACCGTTGGCCGCTGTGCGCGCTTCGTGCGGCATCGAGAAGCCGTTGCTGCCTGTCGCGCCGCCGTGGCGACCGCCCGAGTCCCCACCGCGCGTGGCGCCGCCGCTGCTGACTCCGCCACCGGACGGCGACGCGCCGCCCCCGCCCGAAGGCGAGCCGGAGTTGACGGCGCCGCCGCCACCGCCGCCGCTGCTCGGCGCGCTCGGGGCAGGACCCGCCTTCGCCCCACCCCCGCCTCCGCCTCCGCCTGGTACGGCCTTGTTCTCCTGGGCCGCTGCGGCAGTGGCGAGCCACACCGGAATCGCGAGCGCCAACGCTGTACGCGCTGTCGTGCGAAATAGATGCGTCATGACAGAAAACCTCTGCTACTGAAAGCAGCAATCCACCTGCCATGAGTAACGCGGCAGGATGGCATAAGTATCGGACCAATCCGATCGATTTGCACGTACAACCGTCGCGCGCTGTCCTCCGTCGATGCGAGGACGTCCCGTTTTCTTGACACTCTCAATCGACGGCCCGTACAGTCAGAAATATCGATGTTTCACAGCACGACGATTCTGGCGGTGCGACACCGCGACCATGCAGTGCTCGCTGGGGACGGGCAAGTGACCTTCGGTCAAACGGTCGTCAAACAGCGGGCGAAGAAGATCAGGCGGCTGTACAACGATCGGAT
>DATFXR010000227.1:0-9971 GCA_035315685.1 Vicinamibacterales bacterium
TTCAGGTTCACCGACTGGCGGAACGAATGAAATCCGTGGTCCGAGACGATGAGCACGGGCGTTCCCGGATCGATCCGCGACACGACTTCGCCGATGAAGTCGTCGCATTTCCGATAGACGCGTTCGATCGCATCACCGAACCTGGCGGCGAGCGCCTTGTCGTACATCGGATGCGCCGGATCGATCAGCCGCCACATCATGTGCTGCACGCGGTCGGTCGACTCGATGACGCCGACGATCAGATCCCACTGCTTCGCGTCGATCCGCTGGAGGATGACCTGCGCGCGGTCGTCGAACGCGCGGTAGAGGTCGTCCATGAACGTCTTCTCGTCGATGCGATCCTCGTTGAGCGGCCACGTGGCTTCCGCCCAGCCGAGCGTGCGGTAGGGTCCGAGCCGCTCGTAGAGGTCCGCCGACAGCGACGCCGGCGACGACATCGGCGCCGGCGGGTTGTCGGGCTTCCAGTTCACGGGCGAGATGTACAACTGCAGCTCGGGCCCCGCGCCAATCAAGTACAGCTGCGCCATGCCGTGCACGCGCAGCAGCATGTTGATCGTGAAATCGAGGTTGATCCACTTGCTCCATTGATGCTCGCCCAGGTGGATCGAGTTGTCGCCGACCTCGATCGTGGCCGACCGCTCGGCCTTGTTCCAGTGGATCGTCACCGGCAGGCGCACGTCCTCGCGCGCTTCGAGCTCGGCGATCTTCATCTTGTCGATGTCGGTCAGTTGCGCCGGCGGCCTGGCGCGCGCCTCGCGCAGCTGCTGCTTCACGATCGGATTCGGCGGACCAACCAGCTCGGTGTGCGCGACCTCGCCGTCGAACACCAGCCGCTTGAGGATGCCGCCGAACTCGGTGTTGCCCTCCTCGTACCGGCTCAGATCGGTGCCGAAGTAGTAGAAGGTGCCCATCGTGCGGCGGATGTCGGGGAGCGGCAGTCCTGAGAGCAGCTCGCCGTTGGGGACTTCCTCAGGTGGGAAGGTCACAGGCACCGTCAGCATGCTCGATCGCACGCCCGCCTTGCCCGCCGTCACCCAGAACGACGTGCCGCCGCGAATCGATTCGACGACCGGTTTCGAAATCGGAATGTAGTTGAGGACGAAGTGCGGAGGCTCGAAGTGGACCATGCCGAGATCCGGCAGGTAATTCGAGGTGTCACGCACGAGGAAGTCGTAGATATTGTGTTTGCCGGCGTTCACGCCGGTGGCGAACGAAGCCCACGCGGTCGGCGACTCGGGCGAATGCGTCGTGCCGAGCGCGCGCACGCCGCTGCCGCGCGCGGCGAGCTTGCGGATGTTCGGCAGCTTCCCGTCGTCCATCCACCGCTGGACGAGCTTCGGGTCCATGCCGTCGAAGCCGAGGATGACGAGCTTCTGCTTGAATTTCTCGGGCGGCCGCGCCGGGCCGCACGCTGGTGCGAACGGAAGAGAGACGACGAGCAGCGCGAGTAGAGTGCGTTTCACAGCTGTTCGAGGGGCGCGAAATTATAACATCTGGTCGTGGCCCGACGAGTGCTGGCGGTCGATGTCGGGGCGCGCCGTGTCGGCCTCGCGATCAGCGACGCGTCGGCGACGCTCGCGCGGCCGCTCGAGACAATCGTCGTGAAGAGCGGCGCCGACGCGGTCGATCGCGTGGCGCGTCGTCTCGTCGATCTGGCGGCGGAAGACGACGGTCTTGCGATGATCATTGTCGGGCTGCCGGTTCATCTCGACGGTACGCCGTCGGCCGAGTCGGCGCGCGTCCGTGCGTTCATCACGCAGCTCGCCACACGGACGACGTTGCCGATTGCGGTTGAGGATGAGCGGCTGACGAGCCGTGAAGCGGAGAACCGGCTCGCCGTGCGCGAGCGCGACTGGCGGAAGCGAAAGCTGAAGCTGGACGCGGCCGCGGCGGCGATCATCTTGCAAGATTACCTCGACAGGACGGGCGGTTCGGGCTAGGGGCTCGGGGCCAGGGGCTGGGGCTAGCTGTCACGGATGAAAAAGCTGCTCGCGTTCGTGCTTCTTCTGATCGTGATCGCCGGTGCGGTCGTTGCCGTGCTGTACGTGCGCGTCAACCGGCCGTATCGCGGCTTCGAAGGGGCCGAGCAGTTCGTCGAGTTGCCGCCGGGGTCGGGGAGTCTCGCCATCGGACAGCGCCTGATCGATGCGGGCGTCGTCCGCGATCTGCCGACGTTCCGCACTGCGCTGTGGATGAGCGGGCAGGGCCGCCATCTCAAGGCGGGCGACTACCGGTTCGATCGCGCGATGACGCCGTTCGAGGTGATCGACAAGATCGCGCGTGGCGACGTTTTCGTGATCACCGTGACATTTCCGGAGGGTCTGACCGTCGCGGAGATGGCGAAAATCTTCGAGTCACATGGTGTCGGTCCGGCCGCGGCGTTCGTGGCCGCGGCAAAGGATGTGTCGCCCGTCCGCGAGATCGATCCGGCTGCGCACGATCTGGAAGGCTATCTCTTTCCTGAAACCTACGCGCTCTCACGTCACGCGGATGCCGCGAAGTTGATCCGTCTGATGGTCGCGCGCTTCGACCATGTGTTCACGCCGGAGTTGCGGGCGGCGGCAGAGGCGCGCGGCCTGACGGTGCGCCAGGCGGTCACGCTGGCGTCGATCGTCGAGAAGGAGACCGCGAAGCCCGAGGAGCGTCCGCTCGTTGCGGCGGTCTACTCGACTCGCCTGCGGATCGGCATGCCGCTGCAGTGCGATCCGACGGTGATCTATGCGCTCGCCAAGGCCGGCCGGTACGACGGAAACATCCACAAGGTCGATCTTTCGTTCGACTCGCCGTACAACACCTATCGGTATCCCGGTCTGCCGCCAGGCCCGATCGCGTCGCCGGGCCGCGCATCGCTCGAGGCCGCGGTGCATCCGGCTGCTGCGGACTACCTCTACTTCGTCAGCCGCAATGACGGCTCGCACGAGTTCGCGCGCACGCTCGACGAGCACAATCGCAACGTGCGCAAGTATCAGGTGGACTACTTCCGCACACAGAGGTCGGCGCGCTGAGGCAGGGGAGTGTGGGTGTGTACGCCCGTGGGCTTGGTAGGGGAGGACCGATCGGTCCCACCCCACCCAGCCCATGGGCCCATCGGTCCCACACACCTACTGCGCCGTCGTCACCGCCGCCGGCGGCTGATAGTCCGGAACGTGATTCACGATCGGCTTGACGAGCTGGCCGTCGGCGAGCGGGCCGATGTCGATCGTGGCGCTCACCACGGGCAGCGGCGTCACGCGGCAGGCGGTGACCAAGCACCTGCAGGTGCTGCTCAACGCCGGCCTGGTACGCCTGCAGCGCGCCGGCCGCGAAACGCGGTGGGAGCTCGATCGGCAACCGCTGGACGCCGAGCGGGAGAGCCTCGAGCAGATTGCGTCGCAGTGGGACCGGGCGCTGGCACGGCTCAAGGCCTTCGTCGAGTCCGGCTAGCGCCGGACTCGACTCGGCAATCAAGAATTTGGAATTAAGAATTAAGCATGCGGGATCACCTCTCATTCCACTTCAACTTCTGCCGCAGCACGTCGAAGTAGCTGCGCGACGAGGGACGGAGCAGGCGGACGCGGCGGTCGGCGCACCGGATCTGGACCTCGTCGCCGGCGCGCAGTTCGTAGCCGGTCTGGCCGTCGAAGGTGACGTACAGCTCGTCGCGGTCGCTCATCTGCGGTTGCACGCGTACCAGTGAGGTGGCGGGGATCACGATCGGGCGATTGGTCAGCATGTGCGGCGCGATCGGCGTCAGCACGAGCGCGTCGATCGTCGGGTGCACGATCGGCCCGCCAGCCGCCAGGTTGTAGGCGGTCGATCCTGTCGGCGTCGCGACGATGAGTCCGTCCGCTTTGACGCGGGTCACGAACTCGTCGCCGACCGAGACCGACAGGTCGGTCATCCGTGCGCGTGCCGTTTTGTTCACGACGACATCGTTCAGCGCGAGGCGCTCCGGCAGCTTCTCGCCGTCCCGCAGCGTCGTCGCCCGCAGCATCATCCGTTTTTCGACGCGCGTCTGCCCGACGAGAGCCGCTTCGAGCGACGGGTACAGCTCGGGCAGGGTGGCTTCGGTCAGGAATCCAAGGCTGCCGAAATTGACCCCGAGAATGGGAATGTCGGCGCCGCCCGTCGCGACACAGTCGGCCACGGAGAGGAGCGTCCCGTCGCCGCCGAGCACGACGACGAGATCGACCTGCCGGACCAGCGCCGCCTTGGCGGCGGTGCCACGATCGGGACGCGCCGGCATCAGCGCCGCGGTCGTCGTCTCGAACAACGGCTCGAGCCCGCGCGCGCGCAGCCATGCTTCGATGTCGACGAGATGCGGCGTCGCCTGATGCAGATTCGATTTCGCGACGATCCCGACGCGCTTCACATTCGTCATCGTATCCGACGCAGGTCCAGGGCGGTCGTCACAACGACGTGACGGAGCGTTTGCGTCAATCATCCAAGTCCCCAGTCCCCGGTCCCCAGTCGGGCCGAAGATGCAGGAAGAACTCGCGGTTGCCGGTCGCGCCGGTGATCGGCGAGGGTGTCATCGCCACGCCCGTGAGGCCGCTTCTCGCGGCGTACTCGGTGACGCGCACGAGGACCGCATCATGAACCTTCGGATCGGAGACGATGCCGTGCTTGCCGACCTCCTCGCGGCCGGCCTCGAACTGTGGTTTCACGAGGGCCACGACGTCCGCGCCCGAGTCGAGAAACGGCGGCAGCGCCGGCAGGATGTGCTTCAGCGAGATGAACGACACGTCGATGGTCACCAGCGACACGCGATACGGCACGTCGTCGGCGGTCAGCGCGCGCGCGTTCACTCCCTCGCGAACGAGGACGCGCGGATCGGTTCTGAGCCGCCAATCGAGCTGCGCGCGCCCGACGTCGAGCGCGATGACGCTGGCCGCGCCGCGCTGCAGCAGGACGTCGGTAAAACCGCCGGTCGACGCACCGACGTCGAGGGCGCGACGGCCGCTCGGATCGATGGCGAACGCATCGAGCGCGCCGGCGAGCTTGAGTCCGCCGCGGCCGACATACGGGTGATCCGGCGTCGCGAGCGCCACGCGCGCCGCGTCCGCGACCGGCGCGCCGGCCTTCGAGACGACCTGCCCGTCGACGGTTACCTGGCCGGCGAGGATCAGGGCGCGCGCCCGCTCGCGCGACGGCGCGAGGCCGCGATCGACGAGCACCGTGTCGAGGCGCTGCTTGGACAAGCTGATCAGAACTTTCGCGTGACCACCCACTCGGCAATCGCGCGCAGCTGGCCGCCGACGTGCGCGCGATCGAGCGAGGCCCGTGCCCGCTCCAGACACTCGGCGGCCAGCCCGCGCGATCGATCCAGGCCAAAGAACGCTGGATACGTCGGCTTCGATCCCGCCGCGTCCTTGCCGGCGGACTTGCCGAGCGCCGCCGGATCGCCTTCGACGTCGAGGATGTCGTCGACGATCTGGAACGCCAGGCCGACGTCGGTGGCGTAGGCGTCGATCGCGCTGACCACCGCGTCGGCCGCGCCGGCCATGATCGCGCCGCTCACCGCCGCCGCGCGGATCAGCGCGCCGGTCTTGCGGGCATGCATCGCGCGCAGCGCGTCGCCGTCGAGGGTCACGCCACGTCCCGGCGCTTGACCCGCCGCCTGCAGATCGATCGCCTGCCCGCCGACCATGCCCATCGGTCCCGCGGCGTTTCCGATCACCCGGATCACACGGAGCTTGCCAGCGACGATTGCGGCGTCGTCGGCGGCCGGCTCACGCGCGAGCAGGGTGAACGCTTCGGCATGCAGGCCGTCTCCAGCCAGAATCGCGATGCCGTCGCCGTAGACGACGTGCAGCGTCGGCCGCCCGCGGCGCAGGGTGTCGTTGTCCATCGCCGGCAAATCGTCGTGAATCAACGAGTAGGTGTGGATGAGCTCGATCGCGCACGCCGCCGGCAGCGCGAGATCGACCGCGCCGCTGTCTATTGCTTCGGCGACGGCCAGCGCGAGGACCGGACGGAGCCGCTTGCCGCCGGCGAACACGCTGTAACGCATCGCTTCGCTGACGATGTCAGGACACGTCGGCGGCGACGGCAGGTAGCGGTCGAGTGCCTCGTCGACCCGGACGCGCGTCCGATCGAGAAAAGTCTGCAGCGGTTCGGTCACGATTGCGGTCAGCCGCGCTCCCGGTCGTCGCCGAGCGAGGCCGGCGCCGGCTTCAGCTCGCCGCGTTCGTTGAGGATCTCGATGCGGCGCTCGGCTTCTTCGAGGCGCGCGTGGCAGAACCGTGAGAGCTGGACGCCGCGTTCATAGAGCTGCAATGACTGCTCGAGCGCGAGATCGCCGTCCTCGAGCTTCTTGACGATGGTCTCCAGCTCGGCGATCGCCGCTTCGAAGTCCTTGATCGAGGTGTCGGTCATTCGGTCTTCGTCTTCGTCACCTTAGCGTCAATTTCGCCGCGGCTCAAGGTGACCCGTACGGTGTCGCCCGGTGCGACCGACGCGGCGTCGCGCAACACCACGGTCTTGTCGGCATTCCAGGCGACGGCGTAGCCGCGGCCGAGCACCGCGAGCGGGCTGAGGCTGTCGAGCCGGCCGGCGATGTTGCCGAGATGCGCCGCCGCTCGATGATGCTGCCGGCGGAGCGCCGCGGCGAGGCGGCCGTCGGACCCGACGAGTCGTGCGTTCCAGAGCGCCAGACGGCGGCCGGCGTCGAATGCCGACAGACGCCGCTCGAGCGCCTGGATGCGGCGCGTGCGGGCGGAGGCCCCGGCGCGCGCCAGCCGCGCGAGCGAATGCGAGAGGTCCGCCGCGTGGCGGCTCCGCATCGCGAGCCGCGCGCGAAAACCGGCGAACGCCGGCCGGCTGTCGACGACGTGGACGCGCCGGCTCAATCGCTGGACCTGCGCCCGCTCCGCCGCGCGCAGGCGATCGCGCAACGTGTCGATGCGGCTGCCGAACTGATCCTTGCCGGCGACGACGAGCTCCGCCGCCGCGGACGGTGTCGGCGCGCGAACATCGGCGACGAAATCGGCAATCGTGACGTCGGTCTCGTGCCCGATCGCCGAAATCACCGGAACCGGGACGCGCGAGATGGCGCGCGCCACCATCTCTTCGTTGAACGCCCAGAGGTCCTCGATCGATCCGCCGCCGCGCCCGACGATCACGACGTCGACGCCGGGCACCCGCGCGATTTGCCGCAGCGCCCGCGCCACATCGGGCGCCGCGTCCTGGCCCTGCACGCGCGCCGGACAGATCACGAGATGTGCGTTCGCGTAGCGGCGCCGCAAGACCTTGATGATGTCGCGGATCGCGGCGCCGTCGAGAGAGGTGACGATGCCGATCTTCCGCGGCAGCGCCGGCAGCGGCCGCTTTCGTGCCGCGTCGAACAGTCCTTCGGCGTGCAGCCGCTTCTTCAGTTGATCGAAAGCGAGCTGTAGCGCGCCGAGGCCGTGCGGCTCGAGATGTTCGCAGACGAGCTGATACTCGCCCTTCGGTTCGTAGACCGACACGCGGCCGCGTGCGACGACGCGCAGCCCGTCCGCCGGCCTGAACCTCAGATAGCGCAGCGCGGATCGGAAGATCACCGACCGGATCTGCGACGCGCCGTCCTTCAGCGTGAAATACAGATGGCCGGTGTTCCAGACGCGGCAGTTCGACAGCTCGCCTTCGACCCAGACCTCGAAGAATTCCTGCTCGAGGAGATCGCGGACGCGGACCGTCAGCTCGGTGACGGTGAGCACCCGACGGGGCAGAGGGCCGGGGGCCGAGGGCTCCGGCGCACGAGTGCGCGAAGGCGCCGGATCGTCGCTCACGCGATGCTCAGGCGGCGCGTCCTGGAGCGGATCGTCGTCCTCTTCCTCAAACGGAAGATCGAACAGATCGGTCATCGGCGATGCCAGCGAGATCCTGCAGTTCCGCAGCACTGAGGCTCACCCGTTCGATGTCGGTCGCGAGGCCGCTCGCCTCGTCTGCCTCGATGACGACGGCGTTCAGGCGCGGATTTCCCGTCGCGGTCTCGAATTTCTGCGGCAATGCGGTGAGAAAGCGATTGAGGGCCGCTTCCACTTCGACGCCGATGATCGAATCGTGCGGTCCAGTCATGCCGACATCGGTGAGGTAAGCCGTTCCCTTCGGGAGGATGCGCTCGTCCGCGGTCTGCACGTGCGTGTGCGTGCCGATGACGGCGGTCGCTTTGCCGTCGAGATGCCAGCCCATGGCAATCTTCTCAGAGGTTGCCTCGGCATGGAAGTCGACGAAGACGATTCGCGTGCGGGATTTCAGCGCCTCGATTTCACGCAGCACGACCTGAAACGGATCGTCGATATCGAGCATGAACACCCGGCCCATGATGTTGACCACGCCGACGGTTCGTCCGTCCCGCGTGCGGGCGAGATACCGGCCGTTGCCGGGGGCGCCGGCCGGATAGTTGGCCGGGCGGATCAGGCGGGACTCGGCGCCGACGTAGTCGAGCGCCTCCTTCTTGTCCCAGATGTGATTGCCCGACGTCATCACGTCGATGCCCCAGTCGAGCAGTTGATCGCCGATGTCACGGGTGATGCCGAATCCGGCGGCCGCATTTTCGGCGTTGGCGATTACGCAGTCGATGCGGTGGTACTCGACGAGCCCGCGCAGCCCCTGGCGGACGAGCTCGCGTCCCGGCCGTCCGACGATATCGCCGATGAACAGAATCCTGAGCATGGCTGATGGCTGTTGGCTGATGGCTATGGCTGATGGTGAAGATTCATGTGGCATGGTCGGTGGGCTTCGATCATGAGCCATCGACCACAGCCATCAGCCCTTAGCCATCAGCCATTGACAATGCTTCTGACAGCGATAGTCGCCACGCGTCCGCGGCGGTCCGTGATTTTCGGAATCGACACGCGAAGCTCGCCGCCGGCCAGTGAGGCCTCGGCATGGGACGTGTCGCACGCACGTTCGAGCCGCACGACGCGCGCGAAGCGGCCGTAGCCGCGCTCGACGAGATGAAAGCTCGATTCGCCGCGCGCACGGCGGGCGGCCTTCTCGCCGGCAATCAGCAGGCTGTCTCCCTTGGCCAGCACGCGAATGGCCGCGGCGGTGACGCCCGGCAGGTCGACGGTGATCTCGAGCGAATCGTCGGTCTCGTAGACGTCCAGCGGGGGCGAGCATTCGCCGGCCAGCGACTCGGAGCCGAACGCGCGGCCGAGCTCGACATAGACGCGCCGGACTTCCTCAGCAAAATCGCCGATTTCGGAGGGAACCGCGAGGGCATGGATGCGGGGGCGCATGAGGAATCATGGCACATCGTTCGGCTAACTTGAAGCTGTGCTTTGAGTTACTTATTGAGTGTATAACGCTAATAAAAACTGCTTGACAGACACTCATATAAGGCCTACACTCAGTCCAACTTTCAAGGAATCGAGGACCCCTAACCAATGACAACAGGCAAAGTGATCGGCATCGACCTCGGGACCACGAACTCGGTCGTTGCCGTGATGGAAGGCGGACAGCCGACCGTCATCGTCAATCAGGAAGGTGCCCGGACGACCCCATCCGTGGTCGGTCTCACCAAGGACAGCGAACGGCTCGTCGGCCAGGTCGCCAAGCGGCAGGCAGTCACCAACCCGGAAAACACGATCTTCTCGATCAAGCGCTTCATGGGGCGGAAGCACGACGAGGTGACGAGCGAAGCCAGGCGCGTCCCCTACAGAGTCGTGCGCGCCGACAACGGCGACGCCTGGGTCGAGGCGCGTGGCCGGAAGTACTCGCCGCCTGAAATCTCCGCGATGATCCTCGGCAAGCTGAAACAGGCGGCCGAGGACTACCTCGGCGAAAAGGTCAGCGACGCCGTCATCACGGTTCCGGCGTACTTCAACGACGCGCAGCGGCAGGCGACGAAAGATGCCGGCACCATTGCCGGTCTCAACGTCCTCCGCATCATCAACGAGCCGACGGCGGCCGCCCTCGCCTACGGCCTCGACAAGAAAAAGGACGAGACGATCGCCGTGTACGACTTCGGCGGCGGCACCTTCGACATCTCGGTGCTCGAGGTG
>DATFXR010000228.1:0-8101 GCA_035315685.1 Vicinamibacterales bacterium
GGCCCAACCTCTCTGTCTTCCGCCACGACTCGCCGGTGTTCAGGCTGACAGGGTATCTGCCGATCTTCCCGATCGTGTTCAAGGAGAAGGCGGCGGCGATGATGACCGGCTCGACGGCCGGTTTCTACCAGTTCGCGCCGAAGAACAAGACAGTGTTCAGGCCTGACCTGGCCACGAAAACGGCCGCGGAAGTGCTGCGCGGCGCGGGAGAAATCGGCGAGTCGCTCGAACGTCAACTGCAGCGCGTCTCGGCCGAGCCCTTGAAGCGCATCGACGATCCCGCGTCGACCGGTTGCAAGTCTCCCTGGGAGGCGTACTGCCGCTCGATGGCGGTCGCCGTGGAGTTCGCGCTCAACCACGGATACCAGGTGCTCGTCGCCACGCAGCCGTACGGCGCCGGTCAGTACTTCCGTCAGCGCCACGGCGAGCAGCAGTCCGAGATGGTCGCGATGCTGGAGCGGACCTTTCCAGGCAATCCTCGCCTTCGTTACGTGAATTTCGGCGACGTCGTCGACCTGATGGACCGGAAAGTATCGTTCGATCGCATGCACCTGACCGCGCTCGGCAATCAGCGCATCGCCGCCGCGTTCGTGCAGCCGGTGCTCGAGATGGCGGTGCTGCGCGAGCAGCACGACCAATGAAGCCGCTCGCGATGGCGACGGTGGTGTTCGCGGTGAGCGCGATTGTGCTCGCCGGTGTGGCGGCCGTCTCGCCGGAACCCGATCACGTCACCGATCGCCGCGTGTACGAGCGGTCGGCGGAACAGGTGATCGTCCCGGACTGCTCCGACCTCCAGTGCTTCCGGGTCCTGGTTCCGTGGGTGCTCGGACGCCTGCCGGGTTCGTCGGCACTACGGTGGAAGGCGTACGCCGCACTGGCGAACGCCGCCGCGGCGGCCGGCGTGTGGATATTCTGCCTCACGATCGGCATCAATGAGCGCGCGGCACAGTTGGCGTCCGCGATGTCCGCGTGCGGATTTGGCGCTTTCTACACGCTCCACGATCCGTTCACCTCCGATCCGCTGATGTACGCGCTCGGTCCGGCGATCAGCACGTCGCTCGTGACTGGACAGCTCGCGGTCGCCGCCGCGCTGAGCATCGTCGGCGCAACGGCGAAGGAGTTCGCCGCGGCGCCCGGGTATATCTTCACGCTGTATCACGCGTCGTGGCGGCAATGGGCCGCCGCATTCCGCGCCATGCTCGTTGGCAACGCCGCATTTCTGACCTGGGCGCTGCTCACGATCGTGCTGATGCTTCGCTTCAACTACTCCTGGGGATGGAACGGCGTCGGCTCGGCGAATTTGAGCGGAGGCGCGGCGCTCGCGCTCTGGGCGGCGAAGCAGAGCGCGCGCGGCATCGTGTTCGCGATGTTCAACGAGTTCGGCGCGCTGTACGTGCTCGCACCGGCCGGGCTGCTGTTCGCAAGTCCGCGGTTGCGGCGGCTGGTGCTGGTCTCGCTGCCGATTGCAGCGCTGTTCGGATACGTGCAGCAGCCGGACCGCGCGTTCTGGAACTTTCATTTCCTCGTGACGCCGCTGGCCGCGCTGGTGCTCGAACGTGTTGCTCCGCGGCTGGCGTGGGCGGCGGTGGCATTGTTCGCGATTGGCAACCTCCGGCTCGGCGCGCAGCTGCCGATCGCGCCGGTCGCGCGCCTGGCGATCGCCGGTTCCATCCTGCTCGCGTTCGCGGCGGCGGCAATCGCCATTCGGCGAGACCGAGACCTCCTCGCAGGCGGAGCGTCCCGCTCGCAGATGTTGCATGAAGCCGCGCCGTAGCCGATGGCTTCCCGTTGTCGCGCTTGCCGCGGTGACCGCGGCGCTGTATGGATGGCGTCTTGGCGCCGCCCCGATTTACGTCTCGCCAGACGAAGCGATCATTGCCGTGGACGCGCATTCGCTGGCGACGACCGGCAGCGACGTTCACGGCCGCGTCCTGCCGTTGTACTTTCAGGTGCAGCTGCCGGGCGAGACGCGCATGGGCTGGTTCACGCCGGCGATCTTCTATCTGTCCGCGTTGGTTTACCGGGTGCTGCCGTTCACCGAGGCGACGATTCGAGTGCCGACGGTGATCGTCGCGATGGTGGACGTCGTGCTGATGTACTTCGCCGGCGCGAAGTTGTTCAAAGCGCGGTGGCTGGCGACCGCCGCGGCGCTGATGCTCGCCGCGACGCCCGCGCACTTCATCCTGGGCCGCTACGCGCTCGACTACCTCTATCCGCTGCCGTTCGTACTCGGATGGCTCGTCTGCCTGCTGACGTTCCTCGACACCGATCGCGTGCCATGGCTGGTTGCCGGTGCGGCGATTCTGGGCATCGGCTTCTTCAGCTACATCGCCGCCGTGGTGATGATGCCGCTCTACCTGCTGGCGACGTGGCTCCTCGTCTCGCTGAAGCCGCGGCCCGCACGACCGATCGCGGTGTCCGCCGTCGCGTTTGCTGCGCCGCTGCTCCCGCTCGTGCCGTGGCTGATGCGGCATCCGACCGCGATCGTCGAAACCGTCGCCCGCTACGATCTCTACGACACGAAGTCGCTCAATGTGCTGCAGGGGATCCGTTCGTTCCTCAGTTTTCCCAACGTCGAACGTCTGACCGCCTCGTACTGGACGTTCTTCAGTCCCGCGTTTCTGTTCTTTTCCGGCGACCGGCAGATGATGTTCTCGACGCGGACCACTGGCGTCTTCCTGTTGCCGCTTGCCGTCCTGCTGATCGTTGGCCTGCGTTTCGCGCTGATCGAATGGAAGCAGCCGCGCGTTCTCCTCGTGCTGCTTGGTTTCGCCACCGCGCCAGTCGCAGCGCTGCTCGGCGCCGAGGATGGCGCCATCACCCGCGCCGTCGAGTTGCTGCCATTCACGATTCTTCTTGCGACACACGGCGTCGAGTATCTCTGGGATCTGTCCGCGCGGCCGGCGCCGCGCGCCATCGTCGTCGGCGTTGCTGCAGTTCTGCTCGCGGTCGTGCTGCCGTACGGCGCGTGGACAGCACTCGCCCGCGGCAGGCTTGCGACCACGGCGCTGGGCGTCGGCGTGATCGCGGGCGCCGCGATTGTGACGGCGCCGACCGTCGAGCGCTTTTCGTCGAGTCGTGTGGCCGTGTGCGTCGTGCTGGCGTTGATGGCTGCCCAGTTCGGGTGGTTCACCAGGGACTACTTCACTGACTACCGTCTGCGGTCGAGTAACTGGCTCGGTGGGAACCTGCGCGGTGCGCTCGAGGAGCTGATCGCGCTGGACGAGCGCGATCGTCCGCCGCGGATCTACTTCAGCATTCTCGCGTCGACGAGCGGGCTGATGGACATCCGCAACCGGTGGATGAGCAGCTACTGGGACTTCTACCTGATCAAGCATGACAGACGGGATCTGCTCGATCGGACGGCGTCGCTCGACACGGCGCACGTGTCCGACGTGCCGCCGGGCAGCCTCGTGCTGGCGAACATCGGCGAGACCAACACCGGCGCGCTCGTCCGCTCCGGCGCGTTGACGGTGGCTCGCGTCATCCCTGAGGTTCAGGGGGAGCCGTTCTTCGAGATCCTGAAGCGCTGAACCCCTGATGACGTCGACCGCAAGAAAGGGCAGGAGCAACGAGGAGCGCTCGTTCGGCGTCTCGGTCGGGATCGTGCTTTGCATCGTCGCCGCCGTTCTGTTGTGGCGCGGCCGCCTGGGCCGCGCGGAAATCGTCGGCGGGATCGGCCTCGTGCTGCTCGCATGCGGCCTCGTCTATCCTCCGATCCTGAAATACCCGAGCGCTGCCTGGTGGCGCTTTTCGCGCGCGCTCGGCTACGTCAACGCACGTGTGCTGCTGACCGTGCTGTTCTCGCTCGTGCTCGTTCCGTTGTCTCTCGTCTGGAAGTTGACCGGTAAGGATCCATTGACCAGGCGCCGCGCCGCGTGGCCCGGGTGGCGGCCGTATCCACTGCGCTATCGCGACAGTAAGCATTACGAGCGGATGTTCTGAAGGCGGAAGTCCCATGAGCAAAAGTCGTGTCTTCGCGGAGTTCCTGCAGTTCCTGCGTCAGGAAAAGAAATACTGGCTCGTGCCGATCGTGCTGGTGTTCGTGCTGTTCGGACTCCTCATCGTGTTCTCGCAATCGAGCGCCGTCGCGCCGTTCATCTACACGCTGTTCTAGTCGCGGGTGCCGACTCGGATCCTCGGAATCTCGGCCTACTACCACGACTCGGCTGCCTGTCTGCTCGAAGACGGCCGTCTGGTCGCGGCCGCGCAGGAAGAGCGCTTCACGCGCAGGAAGCACGACGCCGGGTTTCCCGCCCGCGCCGTCGAGTACTGCCTGCGCGAAGCAGGGATCGGCGTCGCGGATCTGAACCTCGTCGGCTTCTATGAAAAGCCGCTGGTGAAGTTCGCGCGGCTCCTCGAAACCTACGCCGCGTGCGCGCCGCGCGGCTGGCGGTCGTACCTGATGGCCATGCCGTTGTGGCTCAGCGAGAAGCTGTGGATGAGCGACGACATCCGCGGCCATCTCGACGGCTACCAGGGCGAGATCCTGTTCGGCGAGCATCACGAATCGCACGCCGCCTCCGCGTTCTATCCATCGCCGTTCGAGCAGGCGGCAATCGTCACCATGGACGGCGTCGGCGAATGGGCCACTTCGTCCATCGGTGTCGGGCGCGGCACCGACCTCGAGATGCTGCGCGAGATCCGCTTTCCGCATTCGCTCGGGCTGCTCTATTCGGCATTCACCTACTTCACCGGCTTCCGCGTGAACTCGGGCGAATACAAGGTGATGGGACTCGCGCCGTACGGCGAGCCGAAGTACGTGAGGACGATCAAGGACCACCTGCTCGAGATTCGCGACGACGGCAGCCTGTGGATGAACATGGACTATTTCACCTACCCGCACGGCCTGACGATGACCGGCCGTCGGTTCGCGGGGTTGTTCGGCGGTCCCCCGCGCGCGCCCGAGTCGAAGCTGACCCAGCGCGAGATGGATCTCGCGCGTTCGGTGCAGGACGTCACCGAGGAGGTGATGCTGAAGATGAGCGCATTCGCCCGACGCGAGACCGGGATGCGCGATCTCTGCCTCGCCGGCGGCGTCGCGCTCAACTGCGTCGGCAACGGGCGCATCCTGCGCGAGGGCGCATTCGATCAGATCTGGATTCAGCCGGCGGCGGGCGATGCCGGCGGTGCGGTCGGCGTCGCGTTCAGCCTGTGGCATCGCTACCTCGGCAAGCCGCGCATCAGCGCCGAGGCAGCCGGGTCGTGGGAGCGTCCGTCGGCCGCGCCGGTCCGCACCGGTGCGCCGCGCTACGCCGACGGCATGCGCGGCGCGTATCTCGGCCCTCGCTTCAGTGAAGCGGAGATCGACGCGTTTCTCCGCGGGCACGGGTATCCGGCGACGCGAGTCGAGCCCGGCGCGCTCGCCGATCACGTCGCGCGGCTGATCGCCGAGGAGAAAGTGATCGGGCTGCTCCAGGGGCGGATGGAGTTCGGCCCGCGCGCGCTCGGCGGCCGGTCGATCATCGGCGATGCGCGGTCACCGAAGATGCAGTCGGTGATGAACCTGAAGATCAAGTACCGCGAGTCGTTCCGGCCGTTCGCGCCGTCGGTGCTGCGCGAGCACGCCGCCGACTGGTTCGACCTCGACGCCGACAGCCCGTACATGCTGCTGGTCGCCGACGTGCTGCCGTCGCGGCGCCTGCCGGTTCCCGACGGCTCGCAGGCGCTGTGGGGCATCGAGAAGCTCAATCTGCCGCGCTCCACCATTCCCGCGGTCACCCACGTCGATTACTCGGCCCGCGTTCAGACCGTTCGCCGCGACACCAACCCGCTCTACTACGACATCCTCGACGCCTTCTACCGCCGGACCGGTTGCCCGGTCGTGGTGAACACGTCGTTCAACGTGCGCGGCGAGCCGATCGTCTGCACCCCGGAAGACGCGTTCCGCTGTTTCATGCGCACCGAGATGGACGCACTGGTGCTCGAGAACTTCGTGCTCGAGAAACATCAGCAGACGCCGGTCACCGACGACGCGTCGTGGAAGCAGGAGTTCGTGCTCGATTGATGCACGAGCTGACGGATCGCGCCGATCGGCTCTCGCCGGCGGCCTACTGGGAACTGCTGATGAACCTCACCAGGCGCGAGGTCAAAGGACGCTACAGCCAGTCGTTCTTCGGCATCGCCTGGGCCATCGCGCAGCCGCTGGCGACGATGGCGGTCTTCACCATCGTTTTCGCGCGGCTCGCGAAGATGCCGTCCGGCGGCGCGCCGTATCCGATCTTCGCCTACGCCGCGCTGGTGCCGTGGTTCTTCTTCTCGAACTCCGTTGCATCCGGGACGCTGAGCCTGATCACCTATCGCAACATCGTCACCAAGACCTATTTCCCGCGGGAGATCGTTCCGCTCGCTCAGGTCTGTTCGCGGCTGATCGATTTCGCCGCGGCTGCGGCGCTCTACACCCTGCTGATGATCTACTACCGCGTGCCGCTCGGTCCGTGGGCGCTGATGACGCCGTTCTTCTTCGTGCTGCTGCTGCTGTTCACGACCGGCCTGACCCTCGCGACCTCCGCGGTCAACGTTTTCTACCGTGACGTCAACCCGGTCGTGCAGATCGCATTGCAACTGTGGCTGTATCTCACACCGGTCGCCTACCCGCTCGCAGCCGTGTCAGCGCGCTTCCGCCCGCTGTTCGTGCTCAACCCGCTGAGCGCGATCGTCGAAGGCTTCCGCGCGTCCCTCGTGTTCGGCCGGGCGCCGGAGTGGCCGCTCGTCGCGATCTCGGCGGCGATCACCATGGCACTGTTCCTCACCGCGTTCGCATCGTTCAAGAAGATGGACAGGTACTTCGCCGACGTCATCTGATGGCGCCGGCGATTCAGCTCGATCGTGTTTCCAAGCGCTATCGCGCCGGGCGATCGCGCACGCTCGGCGACCTGATCGCGTCGAAGATCGACGGACTGCGCGGAAAGAGCACGGACATCCACAGCGCCGCGCGCGGCCGCGTCGACTCGACGATTCACGCGTTGCGCGACGTCTCGCTCGAAGTCCGAGAAGGCAGCGGCCTCGGCGTGATCGGCCGCAACGGCGCCGGCAAGACGACCCTGTTGAAGCTGATCTCGCGCGTGACCTGGCCAACCAGCGGCACGGTGCGCGTCGCCGGTCACGTCGTCTCGCTGATCGAACTTGGCGCCGGCTTTCATCCGGAGCTGACCGGACGCGAGAACGTCTATCTCGGGGCCGGGTTGTTCGGCCTGACGCGCCGTGAAATCGACCGTCAGTTCGACGCGATCGTGCAGTTTGCCGATGTCGCGGCGCTGATCGATACGCCGATGAAGCGGTATTCGTCCGGCTTGTACGCGCGGCTCGGCTTTGCCGTCGCGATCTACAGCAATCCCGACATCGTGCTGGTGGACGAAGTGCTCGCCGTCGGCGACGCGGCGTTCCGCCGCCGTGCGCTCGAGGCGCTCAAGCGGTTGATCGCGGAAGGCAGGACCGTACTGTTCATCTCCCACGACTTGTGGAACGTGCGCCGCCTGTGCACCGAGATCGTCTGGATGGAGCACGGCGGCGTGCGCGCCTGCGGGGCGGCCGGCGAGATCGCCGAGCGCTACATGAACGAAGTCAATGCCGACGCGCTGGCGAACCAGGCCAATGCACTGCAAAGCCACCGCGGCGGCACCGGCGAAATACGCTACGCGCGAATCGAGGTTCTCGATGACCTCGCCCGGCCCGCGACGATGATTGCACACGGCGCGACGCTGGTCGTCCGCGCCGAGTATCAGGCCCAGATGCCGGTCGAACGGCCGGTGTTCCAGATCGCGATCATCGACGTCGACACCGGCCTGGTGATCGCCACCGCGACGTCGGCCGGCGACGCGATGGCGGCCGTCGCCTCTGGCAGCGGCGCCGTGGAGTGGCGCTTCGATCGCGTGCCGCTGCGGCCGCGGCAATACGTGCTTCGGTTGTCGATCCTCGACAACCATCAGCTGGCCTCGTACGACGTGATCAGTGCCGGGCCGCGATTCGCGGTCATCAGCGATGGCCGCGGTGTGGACGGCTTGAGCGACGAAGAAGACGGTCTCGTCTCGCTCCCGTACGCATTCGTTCATCACCGCGTCGGGAGCACGGCGGCGCGCGCATCATGAGCGACCCTGTGGTG
>DATFXR010000229.1:0-6421 GCA_035315685.1 Vicinamibacterales bacterium
GAAGAGATGATCGCGCTTTCGAAGAAGCACACGCTCTTCGAGTGGACGGCGCAGTCGAAGGCGGATCCGATTCCGGTCGCGCGAGCGAAAGGGATCTATTTCTGGACGCCGGAAGGCAAGCGCTTCATCGACTTCAACAGCCAGTTGATGTGCGTGAACATCGGCCACGGCGACGAGCGGGTGATTCGCGCGATCGAGGCTCAGCTCGAGACGTTGGCCTATGCCAACCCGTTTATGGCGACCGAGCCGCGCGCCAGGCTCGGCGCGAAGCTG
The DNA here is from genome assembly GCA_035315685.1 of Vicinamibacterales bacterium. Taxonomy (GTDB): domain Bacteria; phylum Acidobacteriota; class Vicinamibacteria; order Vicinamibacterales; family CAVVIG01; genus QHWK01. The sequence continues at coordinate 274 of DATFXR010000229.1, forward strand.
GCCGAGATCACGCCCGGCGACATCGATGTCTTCTTCTTCACCAACGGCGGCGCCGAGGCCAACGAGAACGCGGTCAAATTGGCGCGCATGGCCACCGGGCGGCACAAGATCCTCGCGCGCTACCGCTCCTATCACGGCGCGACCGCCGGCAGCATGATGCTCACCGGCGATCCGCGACGCTGGGCGTCGGAGCCTGGCATGCCGGGCGTGGTCCACATCCTCGATCCGTATCACGGCATCGCGCGTGGCTGGGACACCGCGGACGCGTCGCTCGCGATGATCGAGGAAGTGATGCAGCTCGAAGGTCCGCAGACGATTGCGGCGTTCATCCTCGAGTCAGTGACCGGAACCAACGGAGTCCTGGTACCGCCCGACGGTTACATGCAGGGCGTCCGCGATCTCTGCACGAAATACGGCATCCTCATGATCTGCGACGAAGTGATGGCCGGCTTCGGCCGCACCGGCGAATGGTTCGCGATCGATCACTGGAAGGTCGTACCCGACATGATCACGATGGCGAAAGGGCTGACCGCCGCCTACGTGCAGCTCGGGGCGGTCGGCATGCGGCGCGCGATCGCCGATCAGTTCCAGGACAAGGTCTTCTACGGCGGCCTCACGTACAACAGCCATCCGCTGGCCTGCGCCGCGGCGCTCGCCAGCATCCGGGTCTACGAAGAGGACCACCTGCTCGAGAACGCGCGCCGGATGGGCGCGGTGATGAAGGATCTGCATGCCGATCTGGCGCGCCGGCATCCGTCGGTGGGCGCCGCGCGGTCGATCGGGCTGTTCGGGCTGATCGAGCTGGTCCGCGACAAGGCGAAGAAGACCCCGCTTGCGCCTTTCAACGGAACGTCGGACGAGATGGCCGCGCTCGCGAAGTTCTTCCGACAGGAAGGACTCTACACGTTCGTTCGGTGGAACACGTTCTTCACCAATCCGCCGCTGTGCATCACGGAGTCCGAGCTGCGCGAGGCATTCGCGATCATCGATCGAGGGCTGGAGATTACCGATAAAGCGGTGAGTTGAACTGATCGCTCGGCTTGCCGGCCGAACGCAGCGCGAAGGCTTCAGCCGAGCGGTCGGAGGAGCGCCCCATGCGATATCTGACCGCGTTTGCCGTCGCTACCTCCGCAACCGTCTGCCTCGTCGCGGCGATCCCGCGCGCCGCCGGCGATCCGCTGACGATCGCAACGCTGTCGAGCCGCGCCGATCTCGTGAGCGGCGGTGATGCGCTCGTCGAGATCAGGAATGCGTCCGCGGCTGCGACGGTAACGGTCACCGTGAACGGCCGCGACGTCAGCCAGCTGTTCCACGCGAATGCCGAGCGCAAGTCGCTGATCGGACTCGTCGAAGGCCTCACCGTCGGCCGCAATACGATCGCCGCGAAGGCGGGATTGCAATCGGCGCGGCTCGAAGTGACGAACCACCCGATCACCGGCCCCATCCTTTCGGGCGAGCACCTGACGCCGTTCGTCTGCAACACCGTTCAGTCCGGCCTCGGCGAGCCGCTCGACGCCGACTGCTCGGCGAATACGAAGATCGAGTATTTCTACAAGTCCTCGGCGCCCGCCGCGCCGGCCGCCGGCCGCGGACGGGGCGCCGCGGCGGCGTTCAAGCCGCTGAATCCGGCGGAACCGCGGCCGGCGGATCTCGCCGAGACGACCACCAGCGACGGCAACACGGTGCCGTACATCGTCCGCGTCGAATCGGGAACGATCAACCGTGCGATCTACCGCATCGCGATCCTCGACGATCCTTCGCGCGCGGTCGGCGGCCCGTGGACGCCTGGCCCGGCGTGGAATCACGCGTTCATGATGTCGTTCGGCGGCGGCTGCGGCACCAACTACAACCAGGGCACGAACCAGGCAGTCAGCGCGATCTTCGATCCGGCGGTCTCGCGCGGGTTCGCGCACGCCGTGTCGACGCAGAACGTCATGCAGCAGCACTGCAACGACGCGCTCTCGGGTGAAGCGCTGATGATGATCAAAGAGCACTTCATCGAGCGCTACGGCATTCCGAAATGGACGATGGGATTTGGCGCGTCGGGCGGATCGATCCAGCAGCTGCTGATCGGGCAGAACTATCCGGGTCTGCTCGACGGTCTGCTGCCGAGCCTCACGTTCGCCGACTCGATCAGCGTGCGGCCGAGCGTCACCGACTGCCGGCTGCTGTTGAACTACTACAAGAGCGATGCGGCGACGTGGACGAACGGGAAGCAGACCGCGGTCGAAGGCTATACGCCGGGGACCTGCAACGCGTGGGATCGCAGCTTCATCAACGTCATCGTCGCCGACTTCGCGCAGGGATGCGGCATCCCCAAGGAGCAGGTGTACGACCCGGCGACCAATCCGAAGGGCGCGCGCTGCACGATGTGGGACACCAACGTCGCCACCTTCGGACGCGATCCGAAGACCGGATTTGCCAGGCGCTCGCTCGACAACGTCGGCGTGCAGTACGGGTTGAAGGCGCTGACCAGCGGCGCGATCACCGCCGCGGAGTTCATCGATCTCAATCGCAAGATCGGCGGCTACGACAACGACGGCCATCTCCGCGCCGAGCGCACGGTTGCCGACCCTGACGCAGTGCGGATGGCCTACGCCGCGGGTCGGCTCGATTCGGGCGCCGGCGGCCTTGGCTCGGTGCCGATCCTTCACTACCGCAGCTACAACGATCCGCTCGGCGACATTCACACCTACGAGCGCGACTTCACCGTGCGGGAACGTCTGAGAAAGGCGAACGGACGCGTCGACAACCAGGTGATCTGGATTTATCCCAATGGCGGCGCGGCCAGTCTCGGCGCAGTCGTCACCGGCCTCGCCATCGACACGATGAGCCGGTGGCTCGACGCGCTGACGAAGGACACCTCGTCTGCGCCGGCGATCGAGAAGATCGTGCGCGCGAAACCGGCAGCGGCCGTCGACGGCTGCTGGACCGCCGACGGCACCCGGATCGACGAGCCGCTCAGCCTGACCGGGAAAGGCCGCTGCGCCGAGCTCTATCCGCCGCACTCGACGCCGCGGCTCGTCGCCGGCTCGTCGCTTGCGGACGATGGGCTGAAGTGTCAGTTGAAGCCGATCGACGCCAAGGACTATGCCGGCACGATGAGCGCCGAGGACCTTCAGCAACTCCGGCAGGTGTTTCCCGGCGGCGTATGCGACTACGCGAAACCAGGCGTCAATCAGCGACCACTCGCCGGGACGTACCTGAAGCTGCCGCTGTCCAGCCCGACGCGGACGTCCACGGCTGCCGCGGCACGGTGACCCGCACGCTGCGCCACGAACCGTAAAGGCGCAGGCGCGCATGGGCCTGACCGCGCTGTTCTATCCGTGGGGAGTTCTGCTCCAGGCGCTGGCGATCGTGCACTTCGTCCGCCGCCGACCGGACAACTACTGGCTCTGGATCATTCTGATCGGCGGCGGCCTCGGCGCGCTCGTCTACATCGTCGCCGAGGTCCTGCCGGACGTGAATCTGGTCGTCGGCTCGCTCGAGCACTTCGCCCGGCGGCGGCGCATCCGCCTGCTCGAGCAGGTGATTCTCGACAACCCTGCGATCGGGAATCACGAAGAGCTCGCGGACATCTACCTCGAGGAGGGCAGGTTCGCGCGGGCGCGCGAGCTCTACGACAAGGTGATCGCCGCGTCGCGATCGGAGTCGCTCGATCCGCTCTACCGCCGCGGCGTCGCCGAGCTGGGGCTCGAGGATTACGCCGCGGCGCGTGCCGATCTCGAGCACGTCGTCGCAAAGGATCCGAAGTACGACTTCCACCGCGCGATCGCGCTGCTCGCCCACGCGCACAGCCACGGCGGCGATCCGGAGCAAGCGGACGCGCTGTTCAAGCGCGCGACCGACATTTCGACGCTGTCCGAGACGTACTACAACTACGCGTCGTTTCTCGAGGCTCAGAAGCGGCCCGCCGAGGCGAAAGCGTGGGCGGAGCGTATTCTCGCCAAGAAGCCGACGATGCCGCGCTACCTGCGGCGCCGCGAGCGTCCATGGTTTCGCAAGGCGAGCGCGCTGCTGAAGCGGCTGTAGTGTCCGGCTTTAGCCGGACCGTGATCGCCAATGGTAGGATGCCGGCCTGCGAGGAATTACATGCGCACCAGATGGCACCTGATCGTGCTCGCAACCAGTGTCGCTGCCGCACCACGATCACTGCGGGGAAGGGATCGTCGTACACGTCGACCTTGGGAGATTGCGCCGACACGACGAGCATGAATCGTTCGTCCCAGCCGTGAGGTGAATGCGAGGTTCTAGAACCTCGTCGCGGGAGATGCCGATGCGCGTATTCAGCGGACTCGTCGTCGCCGGTGCGGTGCTCGCCCTGCAGGGCGTCGCGCAGGTGCCTGCGTATTCGTATCGGAAAGTGATGGTGCCGGTGCGCGACGGAGTCAAGCTCGAGACGGTGATCCTGACGCCAACGGACCGGAAGGGTCCGCTGCCGATTCTGTTTCGCCGATCGCCGTACGGAGTGCCGGCCGACGCCGCCGGCGCTGGCGAGGGCGCGCAGGCGGAGCTGGCGCGCGACGGCTACATCTTCGTCGTCCAGAATCTGCGCGGGCGGTTCGGATCGGAAGGAACGTTCGAGTTGTCGTCGAGAGCCGATCCCGAGAACCCGAACGCGACCAGCGAAACGAGCGACGCCTACGACTCGATCGAATGGCTGGTGAAGAACGTCCCGGACAACAACGGCAAGGTTGGCATGATCGGCGTCTCGTACGACGGGCTGACGACCGGGATGACGCTGCTCAAGCCGCACCCGGCGCTGAAGGCGATCTCCGAACAGGCGTCTCCAGCCGATCAATGGATGAACGACGACTTCCATCGATACGGCGCGCTGCGCGAGAGCTACGCGTTCGAGTACGCGGTGCTGGAGCAGGCGGACAAGAACGCCAACACCAACTTCGATTTCGAGACCTACGACAGCTACTCCTGGTATCTGAATCTCGGTCCGCTGTCGAACATCAATGCGAACTACCTGCGCGGCCGGATCCCGTTCTGGAACTCGATCGTGCAGCATCCCGACTACGACAGCTTCTGGAAGAACGAGGCATGGGCGGGGACGATCAAGGGCGCGTTCGTGCCGAACCTCAACGTGGCGGGCTTCTGGGACCAGGAAGATCCGTGGGGACCGTGGGAGATTTACCGGCGGTCTCAGGTGAGCGATCCGAATCGCTATAACTTCATCGTCGCCGGTCCGTGGTTCCATGGACAGTGGCACAACCTCGAGGCGGAGTCGATCGGGCTGGTTACCTTCGGTGGCCACGATACGGCGCGCGAATTCCGCGAGACCATCGAGGCGCCGTGGTTCCGCTACTGGCTGCACGGCGAGGGCGGCAAATTCCCGTGGAAGGCGTCGACGTTCCAGACCGGGTCGAACGCGTGGCGGACGTACGACGCGTGGCCGCCACCGTCGACGCCGACGAAGCTGTTTCTCCATCCCCGCGGCGCACTCTCGTGGGACGCGCCGAACGCGGGTGACGCCTACACGCAGTACCTATCTGACCCGGCGTCGCCGGTTCCGTATCGTGTGCGTCCGATCTCGCCGACCTATCCGAATGGCGACTGGCGACGCTGGGAGGTCGCCGATCAGCGCTTCGTCGACGGGCGCCCTGACGTCGCGACGTGGGTGAGTACGCCGCTCGAACATGATCTCACCGTCACCGGCGAGCTCGCGGCGCAGCTCGTCGCCTCGACGTCAGGCACGGACAGCGACTTCGTCGTCAAACTGATCGACGTCTATCCCGAGAACGCGCAGAAGAACGCGTGGAGCGCCGACGCCGGTCCGCCGCCGGGCGACTATGCGAAATCGGTCAACGGTTATCAGCTGCCGATCGCGATGGAGATCCGCCGCGGGCGCTACAACAGCAGCTACGAGCACCCGCAGCCGCTGGTGGCGAACCAGCCAACGGTGTTTGCGATTCCGCTGCGCAGCCATGACCACGTGTTTCTGAAAGATCACCGGCTGATGGTCCAGGTGCAATCCACCTGGTTCCCGCTGATCGACCGCAACCCGCAGAAGTTCGTGCCGAGCATCTACGACGCGAAGGCGGAGGACTTCGTCGTGGCGACCGAGCGCATCCACACCTCAGCAGACCATCCGTCGTACATCACCCTGCCGGTGGTGAAGTGATCACGTGACGCTCGGTAG
>DATFXR010000230.1:0-9888 GCA_035315685.1 Vicinamibacterales bacterium
GACACGACCACGGCCCGACGCGCGCTGTTCGTAGACTGCGTGACCCATCTGACCAGCCCGACCCAGCCGACCTATCCGGACGCGTGCGCGCCGCGGCAATCGGCCGCGATCTTTTGCGCCGCCGCTCGAGGGTCAGCCGCCTCGAGGATCGGCCGACCCACCACGAGGTACGTGGCGCCGGCGGCGAGGGCTTCGGCCGCGCTCATCGTCCGCGACTGATCCCCGCGCTTGTCGGCTGCGCCGCGGATTCCCGGGGTGACGATCGAGAAGCTGGCGCCGCAGCGGCGCCGGATGATGTCGATTTCCTGCGGCGCCGCGACCACCCCGTCGAGGCCCGCCGCTTCGGTCAGCGCGGCGAGGCGTCCCACCTGGTCGGCGACGCTCGCCTGGAAACCGATCTCCGCCAGCGCCTGCTGATCGAGGCTCGTCAGCATCGTGACGGCGATGATCAGGGGCGCCGGCCGCGATTGCCGCGCCGCCTCCTCATCGGCCGCCGCGCGCGCCGCCCGCATCATCGCCGCGCCGCCGGATGCGTGCACGTTCAGCATCCATACGCCGAGCCGCGTCGCGGCGGCGACGGCGCCGGCGACGGTGTTCGGAATGTCGTGGAATTTCAAGTCCAGGAAGACGCGGTCGCCGTTCGACACCAGCTCTTCGACCAGCGACGGGCCTTCGCGCGTGAACAGTCGACTGCCGATCTTGAAGCCGCCGGCGATGCCACGCAGTTGGTTCGCGAGGTCGCGCGCCTTCGCGACCGCATCGACGTCGAGTGCGACGAGGAGTTGATCCATCAGCGCTGGAGCGCAGGCGGCTCCGCCGCATGCCTGCCGGTATCGATCGACCCCACGACGTCTGCAACGCGGGCGATCTGGTGCCGCTCCATATAGTCGCCAATCCCCGCCAGCAGCTTGCCCCAGATGAATGGGTCGACGAAGTTCGCCGTGCCGATCTGGACCGCGTCCGCGCCGGCGATCAGGAATTCGAGCGCATCGCGCGCGTCGGCGATGCCGCCCATGCCGAGAATCGGAATCTTCACCGTCTGGCGGCACTCGTAGACCATGCGAACGGCAATCGGCCGAATCGCCGGCCCGCTCAGCCCGCCCATGACGTTGGAGATCTTCGGACGCCGCGTCTCGACGTCGATGACCATCGCGAGAAACGTGTTGACCAGCGACACCGCATCAGCGCCCGCGTCCGCGGCCGCACGGGCGAAGGACGCGACGTCGGTGACGTTCGGGGTGAGCTTCGGGATCACCGGCAGCCGCGTCGCCTTGCGCACGGCGCTGACGACGTCGAACGTGCCGTTCAGGCTGCAACCGAACTGAATGCCGCCTTCCTTGATGTTCGGGCACGAGATGTTCAGCTCGATCGCCGCGACGCCCTCCGCGTCGGAGACCACCCGCGATACGTCGACGTATTCGTCGATGGTCGTGCCGCAGACGTTGACGATCACCGTCGCGCCCCGCGCGCGCAGTTCCGGCAGCTTCTCGTCCACGAACCGCCGCGCGCCGATGCCCTGGAGCCCGATCGCGTTCACCATCCCGGCGGGCGTCTCGACGATGCGTGGCGCGGGGTGTCCCTCGCGCTCCTTCAGGAACAGCCCCTTCGACACGATCGCGCCGAGCGTGGACAGATCGACGACGTCCGCGTACTCGACGCCGTAGCCGAAGCAGCCGCTCGCGGCGATGAGCGGGTTCTTCAGCGTCAACGATCCGATCGTGACCGAAAAATCCATCAGCGATCAGCCATTAGCCATTAGCCATTAGCCATCTACTCATTCCCAGATTACCCGATCCGCCAGCAGCACCGGCCCGGCGATGCACGAGCGGACGTTGTGCTGTTCTCCCGCTTCGCCGCGCATCGGAATCACGCAGCTGTAGCAGCCGCCGAGACCGCATCCCATGATGCGCTCGACCGACACCTGACACGCACGGCCGTATTTGATCGCAGCCCGCGCGGTCGCCGCCAGCATCGCCTCGGGGCCGCAGGCGTAGAGCATCACCGGTGACGCCGCTCCGAACGCCGCGAGACGCCGATCGAGCGGCGCGACGACCCGTCCGCGTTCGCCCGCGCTGCCGTCTTCGGTCGTCAACACCAGGTCGACGCGGAGTCCCCGGAACACATCGAGGTAGAACAGTTCGGCCGCGCGTCGGGCGCCGTAGAACAGCGTTGTCGTCACGTCACGCGCGCGCAGCGCTTCCGCCAGCGTGGCGAAGGGCGCGAGGCCGACGCCGCCGGCGATCATCCACGCTTCGGAGGGCGGCTGCACGAGCGTGAACGGACGACCGAGCGGGCCGAGACAATCGATGCGATCACCCGGCTCCGCCTCGTAAATCAGCCGAGTGGACGGTCCGATACGCTTGCTGAGAATCGTGAGCGCGATCGCGGCGCCGCCGCTGTCGCGCAGGATCTCGAAGACGGAAAACGGCCGCCGCAGCAGCGGGTCGAAGCCGGTCCCTGGCTTCAACATCACGAACTGGCCAGGCAGGGCGCTCGCCGCGATTGCCGGCGCGTCGAGCGTGAGAACGTTGTAGTCGCTCGACAATCGCCGGTTCGCGATCACGCAGGCCGGCACGTCGATCGGCATGGCCCGCCAGTATACCGGTTCGCCGCGCGCGCACGGTGTGGACGACGATGTTCTTGGCGGTCGGTGCGCGACGCGCGCCAGATCGACGGCGCCTTCGCGTCCGCGCGCGCGGAGCCGGCGCCGGCACTGACGGTGATTTTCTCGGCCTGCCAATTGGCCGCGACATGGACGGGTAGGCGCGCACCGACCACTTCCGGAAGACGTTCACTGAAGCTCGGCCGATCACGTTCGTCCCGACCTATGTCGCGCCTGTCCGCTCCTTCGAGGCGAACGACGACGAGACGGGATAGGATTGGCGCCACGCCGCCCGCGAACATCCAAAACCGATCGGGCTGCGTAGAACGTCATGTGGCTTCTTGCCGCCCTGGCGGCCGTCGGCGATGTGGAGGCTGCGGCAGCGGATCGCGACGCGCTCGCCCGCGTCGTCCGCGGCGACCACGACGCGCTGGCCGAGATTTACGACCGGCACGCGCGCCTGCTCTATTCGCTCGCCCTGCGGATCCTGCGGCGGCCGACCGATGCCGAAGATGTGATCCAGGAAGTCTTTTCGCAGGTCTGGCGGCAGGCCGGACGCTACGACACGTCGCGCGGGACGGTGGTCGGCTGGCTCGTGACAGTCGCGCGGAGCCGCGCGCTCGACCGGCTGCGCCGCGATCGCGGCGAGCCGCCGTCGGCCGACATCGAACTGGTGTCGCGAGACGTAGTGGATCCAGGGGCGATGGTGGATTTGCAGTTGGTGGACGCGGAGCAGGCGGCGCGCGTGCGGGCCGCGCTCGGGGCCTTGCCCGAGACACAGCGCGTCCCACTCGAGCTCGCCTACTACGAGGGGCTGTCACAGACCGCAATCGCGGCGCGCCTCGAGACGCCGCTCGGCACGATCAAAACGCGAATGCGCCAGGCGCTGCTGCGGCTGCGTGATGCGCTCGCGGAGCAGGGGAGATGAGCACGGCCGACACAGAGCACGACGCGCTGCGCGAACAGCTGCCGGTGTACGCCATCGGCGCGCTGACGGGTGCGGAGCGCGCGGTGGTCGAGTCGCACGTGCGCGGCTGCACCGCGTGTGCGGCGGAGCTCGCTCAGTTCGCCCCCGTGGCCGGCGCGCTGGCGCAAATTGTGCCGCTGCACGATCCGCCCGCCGCGCTGCGCGCGCGCGTGCTTGCGTCAACCGGCGCGCGCGGCGTCGCGATTCCCGTGCGGCGGTCGCCGTCGTGGGCGCCGTGGCTCGCCGCTGCCGCGATGTTGCTCGTGACAATCGGCGTCGGCGGCTACGCCGTGTCGCTTCGCGAGCGCGTGCGCGTGCTCGAAGGGGAGCTTCGTGAGGCGCTGCTGCGCGTGGAGGAGGGCGAACGGCGCGTGAACGTTGCGCTCAAGGCGGCCGCAGACGCGCAGACGCCGCTGTCGATCCTCATGGCGCCGGACGTGCGTCGGATCGATCTCGCCGGCCAGCCGGTCGCTCCGTCAGCGTCGGCGCGCACGTTCTGGAGCCGCAGCCGCGGCGTCGTGCTCACCGCCGCGAATCTTCCGGCGCTGCCTGCGGGGCGAACATATCAGTTGTGGTTCGTCACCTCGCAGGCCAAGGTGAGTGTCGGTCTGCTCAAACCGGATACCGACGGACGCGTCACCGCCATTCTGGACAACGCCACTAATCTGCCCGACCCTGCCGCAGTCGCCGTCACCATCGAGCCCGAGGGCGGCGTGCCGCAGCCGACCGGCGCCATGTATCTCGTCGGTGCCGCGCACTGAGGAATTAGGAATTTGGAATCCAAATTCCAAATTCCACATTCCTAATTGGAACAGCGCTCCCCGCGTGTCTGGCTCTTACCGGCGCTGGGCCCAACTGCTGTGGTTGACGCGGATGAGGAGTGCGATTCAACTATCTACTGATCGAGGTGTTCGACGGAACGCGAAAAGAGCCGGCCAGAATCGTTTGACCTGGAGCTTCGTCAGTCGTCGGCTGACGGGCCCGCGTTCGAGAGCGTCCTGCCGCGGCGATCGCGCGGCACGTGGATCGTCGTGGGCTTTCTCCTCGTGGTCGCCGCGGTTGCGTGGTACCTCGGGTTCAGAGCGCGCACGCCTGGCCTGACGACGACCGCTCCCGCGCCCGCGCCGCGAAGTGAAACGCGGCCGCTTGGCGGTGACGCCGAAGCGATCACGATCCCGCCGCTCGACCAGAGCGACGGCGTCGTCGCAGACCTGGTCCGCAAACTCTCATCGCATCCGCAAGTGGCCGCATGGCTGACGACCAACGGCCTGATCCGCAACTTTACCGTCGTCGTGGCGAATATCGCTGAAGGCAAGTCGCCGGCGAGGCAGTTGCCGCCGCTTCGCCCCCGTACGCCGTTCCGCGCCGTCGAGAGGGACGGCCGCTTCTACGTCGATCCTCGAAACGACGAGCGCTACAGTCCGCTCGCCGAAGCGGTGGCGTCGATCGACGCGAAGAGCGGCGCTGCGCTGTACGCGACGCTGAAGCCGCGGATCGAAGAAGCCCATCGCGAGCTCGGATCGCCCGATCCATCGTTCGACGGCACGCTCGAACGTGCGATCGTCGTGCTGCTCGAGACCCCGGTCCGAGGCGGGCAGCCTCGTCTGCGGCTCAAGGGCATCGGCTATGCGTTTGCAGACGAGGGCGAAGAGGACTTGATGCCGGCGCAGAAGCAGCTGCTCCGCATGGGAGCGGCGAACGCACGCGCCGTTCAAGCCAAACTGCGCGAGATCGCGCTGGCTCTCGGCATTCCGTCGTCGCGGCTACCGCAGTAGCGTTCAGCGTTCAGGGTTCTGGTTCTCGTTCTGCGTTCTGGTTCTGGTTTTGGTTCTACGTTCGGGAATCACCAGTTGAGCGTCCCGCAAGCCCGCGGGGACGAGGGCGTTCTCGAGAACGAGAACGAGAACGAGAACCCTGAACCCTGAACGCTGAACCCAAGCGTGTTATTTCCGCGCGAACCGGTAATCGCCTGAGACGTGCTTGACGAGGAGGCCGCCGGCGCCGCCCCGGGGGAACTCGACACCGAGCCCGTAGAGGCCGGCAAACGCAGTCTCGGACGTGGCGATCAGGTCGACCTTGCCCCTGCCGTCCATTTCGGCGCGAAGCCTGCCGTCGGAGAGCGTGATTTCGACGACTCGCGCCACGGCTCGCCATAACGGCGGCTGCTCCACATAAGAGCCGACGTATTTCTCGAGAATCTCCACTGCGACGGGGACCTCGCGCTTCCGTTCATCGGAAGCCTTGCCGATCCAGTGCTCCAGCGCCTTGCTGTTTTCATTGCAGACGAACTCGATCATCTCGGTATCCGGGGCCAGTTCGGCACGTACGGCAACCGTCCACGGCCTCGCGTACGTGTCCGGATCTGAGAAGGTCACGTCGAGGTCGAGGTTGCCGAAATTCCTGCGCCGGTAGCGTTCGGTCGTTCGCAGCGCTTCAGTGTGCGGATGGCCGTCATGGTCGAGCCACGTTCGGTCGCTGAATCCCAGACTCTCGACCACCAGCGTGTCACCGTCCCAATGGCCAATCGAGTAGCCCATGAACGACGGATTGGGAGAGCGCTCGAGCGCGCGGCCGTCCATGAAGATCTGGCGATAGGTCAGATCGGGATTGAGCATGACGATCAACGCGGGCGTCTGGACGATCTTCATCATCTCCGCGCCCGTGATGTCGGCGGAGGTGGCGTAGCCGGGCCCCAGCGGCACACACTGGACGTTCATGTAATCGCGGCCGAGATTCTCCCGGCGTTCAGCCACCAGGGCTCGCGCCCATGGGCGGATTTCTTCGGGCTTCAAGTCGGCAGCGACGTTGCGCGCATACTTCGGCGAAATCCTGAGCCAGAGTCCCGAAAAGTCGGGCTTGCCGTCAGGGGTGCGCGGCGCGGGCGCCGTCAGATCCGGCTTGCCGTCAGGGGTACGCGGGAGTCCCGGCGTCGGCTGATTCAGCCACTGCGCCGCAAGCGGTACGGTCAACGCGATCGTCAGCACGGCAACCAGAGAGGCATTCATCGCTGCGACCTCCTCGGAGAATTGCTGCCGGCGCCGGCACGATGGTCGCGGCTATTATCCGACGAATCGAACGGGTTCGGGCTTCGGGGTTCGGAGTTCGGGGTTCTCGTTCTCAGGTTCTCTGGTTCTTGGTTCTTGGTTCTCGGGTTAGAACCAGGAACTCCGCGAACCACGGAACCAGAACCCCGAACCGCGAACCCCGAACCCCGAACCCCGAAACCCCGAACCCGATCGGAATGCCGTAGAATCCCGACGCGTGAGCAGCTCTACGACACGCGTCCTCGCGCTCGTCGCTGTCCTCCTCGTTGCGCTGGCTGCGATCCCGTTCGTGCGATCCGCGCGCGTCGATCCCGCGTCCGGGCCGAGGTTCGAGTGGGTTGGCGACGCGCATCAATCTGGCCCGGTTGGTTACCGCGATCCCGCGGGCGCGATTTCCCCTGACGGGCGGTGGCTGGCGTACTCGGAAGGGCGCTTTCTCCGCGTGCGTCCGATCGATGGCGGTCCGATTGTCGACCTGCCGCCGAACGAGGCGCAGATCCGGACGATCGCGTGGAGCCCCGACAACCGATCGCTTCTCGCTGACGGCTACCAGTCCCCGCAGGGTCTGGCGGTCTACGACCGCGTCGAGCGCACGCGGCGGCCGCTGTGGGCCGATCACGATCCGCTGCGCGCGACCGGCGACGCAGCTGGCGTGCAGGCATCGACGGCTCGCGTCGCCGATCTTCGTCAGCCTGCCTGGTCGCGCGACGGCCGATCTGTCGCGGCGGTCGTCAATGGTCGTGATGGACCGGAGCTGTGGACGATCGGCGCCGACGGCGCATCGGCCGTCGCAAAGCGTCCGACGATGCGCATTTCGTTCCCCGCCTGGACGCCCGACGGCACAATCGCGTGCGTCGCGACGGAGAGCGGAAGGTCGCGCCTCGCGATTCCGTGCGGAAACGCGCCGCTGACGACCGATCCGCCGATCGACGTATACGGACCGCTCGCCTTCGCGCACCGGGCGCGGATGGTGTACGTCGCCGGTGCGAACTCTCGTGGCACCGTCGATCTCTGGACCATCGGTCTCGACGACCGGCGCGCGACCCGCCTCACGTCGTTCTCGCGTGACACGTACGCGCCGACGATCGCGGCCGACGACAGCGTCCTGTTCAAGACACAGAGTTACCGCACGGTGGTTGCCGTCGTTCCGGCCGGCGGCGGCGCTGCACGTGCGGTCGCCACCTTCCAGAGCGAGACGCCGTCGTGGCACCCGTCGGGGCGCCTCCTCGGCCTCACGTATGGCACCTGGCGGCGCGTGCCCGACGATGCGAACTATCCAGACATTGCACAGGATGCCGGGATCGTGGAGCTGCGAGACGAGCCGGCCGATCGCGTGACGACGATCGTGCATGCGTCGCCGTCAGAGGATCAGTCGCTGTGCTGGTCCCCGAACGGCAAGTGGATCGCGTTTCACTCCCACAAGGACCAGAGCGACGACATCTGGCTGCGGCCCGCCGAAGGCGACGCCGCACCGAAGCGAATCAGCTTCCTCGGCCGCGGCGCCGAGGTCGGCTGGCCGCGCTGGTCGCCGGACGGACGCGCGCTGCTCTTCACCGGTGCCGATCGCGCGTCTCACCGTGTGGCAGCGTATCTCGTCGCCATCGATCAAGAGCGCGGCGAGCCCGAAGGACAAGCCACGGCGATCGCGATCCCCGGCAACACCGCCGATGTGCACCACGCCGAGTGGCTGCCGGACAGCCGGCGCGTCGCCATGCTGATGAAGGAAGGCCCGGGGCGGCAGATGCTGGGCATCGTGTCGCGCGACGGGGGACCTCTGCAGGTGGTTCATCGCTTCGCGTCCGAGCACGACACGTCGGGCCTTGGCGTGTCGCCGGACGGACGTCAACTCGCATTCATCGCGCCGGCTGCGGATGGCTTCTTTCAGGTGTTCGCTGTTCCGGCCAGCGGCGGGACGCCGCGCCAGGTCACGATGGATCCGTCGAACAAGACGCAGCCCGCGTGGTCGCCGGATGGATCGCAGGTCGCGTTCACGGTCTGGAACTACGACGCGCAGTTTTGGAGATTGCGATGAGGCTCACTGTCCTGCTGCTGGCGCTGCTGCCGCTCGCCGCCTGTGCGGAGGAACGGACCTCCGACGCGGCGACCCGCGCGTATTTCGATCACTCGCAACGAGACGATGTGCTGAGCGGCGGCGTGAAGATGATCCCGATCTCGACGCCGCACGGGACGTTCAAGGTCTGGACCAAGCGGGTCGGCAACAACCCGCGCATCAAGGTGCTGCTGCTGCACGGCGGACCGGCCGCGACGCACGAGTACTTCGAGGCCTTCGACAGCTACTTCCCAGCCGCCGGCATCGAGTACTACTACTACGATCAACTCGGCTCGGCGTTCAGCGATCAGCCGGACAACGACGCGCTGTGGGATCTGCCGCGGTTCGTCGACGAGGTGGAGCAGGTCCGCGCCGGGCTGCACCTCGACCACAACAACCTCTATCTGCTCGGCCACTCGTGGGGCGGCCTGCTCGCTCTCGAGTATGCACTCGCGCACCAGGATCATCTGAAAGCGCTCGTCGTCTCGAATATGATGGCGAGCATTCCGGCGTACAACGAATACGCCAGGCGTGTGCTGATGCCGGCAATGGATCAGCAGGTGCTCGCCGAAGTCCAGAAGCTGGAAGCGGCGAAGCAGTACGGGAACCCGCGCTACATGGAGCTGCTCGTCCCGCATTTCTACTCGCAGCACATCCTGCGGATGCAGCCCGACCAGTGGCCCGACCCGGTGAACCGCGCCTTCAAGCACGTGAACGAGAAGATCTACGTGCAGATGCAGGGCCCGAGCGAGCTCGGCGCCAGCGGCAAGCTGGTGAACTGGGATCGCACGGCCGATCTCGCGAAGATCACCGTGCCGACGCTGACTATCGGCGCGAAGTACGACACGATGGATCCGGCGCACCTGGAGAAGATGGCCGGCCTGGTGAAAAAGGGGCGATACCTCGATTGTCCAAACGGCAGCCACATGGCCATGTACGACGATCAGAAGACATATTTCGACGGCCTCATCAAGTTCATCAACGACGTGGACGACGATCGGTTTCGGTGACCGCTGCGATTAGGAATTTGGAATTGGAATGCGCATCATGCTGTGACGCATTTCGGCCGTGATCACGAATTCCAAATTCCAAATTCTTAGAGCAGGTTGCAAAATTAGCTCGCTCGCGGGTGGCCGCGAACGGGGCCGCCCCGCCGGGCGCGGAGCCGTGGGCCGTGACAAGTGCTCTTCTGGCGAGCACCCGGTGGGGCTGTTCGCGGACAGGA
>DATFXR010000231.1:0-2237 GCA_035315685.1 Vicinamibacterales bacterium
GCCACGTAAACATAATCGTTGCCCGTTCCCTTCAGCAGACCGGGGTCGAGCGCCATGCCAAGCAGTCCGTCGGGACCGTCGGCCAGAACATCGTTCAGAGCGATCGCGACCGTCTTCGATCCATCCGACGGCTGGACGCGAGTGACGCGCCCCGCGGTACGCTCCGTCACCCACAGGTAATCGTCCGGGCCCCAGATCACCTGGAACGGATTCGCGAGCCCGTTCGTCACGACCCGCATCGCAAACTTCGAAGACGGCGATCGTCCCTGCGCGGTCCCGCCAATGCGGACCGCAGATGCCGCCATCGCCGCGATCATCAAGAAGACCAGCAGACGACGTCTCACCATGGTTTCCTCGAAGTGTCCTGACAACCTATCTCAGGGTGAACGCCAGTATGTTCGAGCCGGCGGCGACCGCGACGTATTGATCGCCGTTCACTGAGTACGTCATCGGACCCGCTCGCCAACTCTGGTTGGTGGTGAATTGCCAGAGACGCGTCCCGTCAGAGGCATCGACGGCCACGAACCCTTCGTCGGCGCCGTAAAAAACCAGGCCGGCGGACGTGGCCAGGAGGCCGCTGCCAAGGATCCCGCCGCCGACCGGAATCTCCCACGCCGCCTTACCCGTCTGAATGTCGAGCGCCTTGAGAACCCTTCCCGCCGCGCTCGTCCCCGGCGCGCGGCGCGTGACGCCGCCGTAGAACGACTTGCCGGCCTGCCACTGCTGGTCGTTCTTCGTGTAGATCGCGCACGACTCTTCCGCGAACAGATAGAAGAGTCCGGCCGCCGGGTTGAAAGCGGTTGACGGCCAGTTGGTCGCGCCGGCCACCGCGGGACAAACGCGCTGTCCGTCGCGAGTCGGATCGCTCCCGGTGCGCAGTTGCGGACGGCCATCGGTGCCGATACCGGTTGCCCAGGTGACATTGGTGACGAAAGGTTTGGCGAGCAGCACCTTTCCGGTCAGCCGATCGAGCACGTAGAAGAAGCCGTTGCGATTGCCCTGGAGCAACAGCTTGCGGTCCTCACTGTGAAACCGGGCGTCGATGAGCATCGGCGTCTGGTTGGCGTCCCAGTCGTGCAGGTCATGAGGAGTGAACTGGTAATACCATCGCAGCCGCCCGGTCTCCGGATCGAGCGCGAGCACCGACGAACTGTACAGATTGTCGCCTTTGCGCTGGTCGCCGTTGTAGTCGGGACACGGATTGCCGGTGGGCCAGTACAGAGTCTTCGACTCCGAATCGTAAGTACCCGTCAGCCAGGTGGCCGCACAGCCATGCTCGATCGCGCCGCCGATCCACGTTTCGGAGCCGGGCTCATCACGCGCAGGCACCGTCCAGAAGCGCCACACGCGTTCGCCCGTCGCGGCACGGTACGCGTCGAGGAATCCACGGACGCCTTCGTCTCCGCCGGAGACGCCGGAGATGACGAGATCGTTGACGACCAGCGGCGCACCCGTGGCGCCATAGTTCTGGCGCGAGTCGGCCATCTCGACGTCCCACAGCAACGTGCCGGTGTCTCGATGAAGCGCGATCAGGTGCGCGTTGTCGGTCACCATGAACGCGCGATCGCCGAGCACGGCGATGCCGCGATTGATCCCGGTGGCGGCGTCGCCCGCCAGGCCTTGCGTACGCGGCCGGCTGTAGTGCCAGATCTGACGGCCGCTTCGCGGGTCCAGCGCGTAGGCTTCATTCACCGACGTGACATACATCACGCTGTCGACGACGACCGGCGTCATCTGGAGCGGCCGCGGCGCGCCCTGGATGGTGAACATCCATTTCGGCGCGAGGCTGTGAACGGTGTCGCGGTTGATCTGGTCGAGCGGGCTGAATCGATTGCCGCTCAGGCTTCCATGGTAGGTCGGCCACTCGCCCGGCCTGGGCCGGGCGATGTCGGCGAAGGCGAGTGGTGTGTTGGTCCCGCGAGCCACGCCGATCGCGGCGGCGAGCGCAATCATGACAGTCAACGTGGGAAGCCGCATCGCGTGGAGGCGCGTGGAGTGCATCGGGCAATTAAGAATTAAAGAAGTAAGAATTAAGAATTCGTGCCATGATTTCGACAACCGTGCTGTTCGGGCGTGAGTACGAATTCTTAATTCTTAATTCCAAATTCTTAGAGCAGGTTGCAAAATTAGCTCGCTCGCGGGTGGCCGCGAACGGGGCCGCCCCGCCGGGCGCGGAGCCGTGGGCCGTGACAAGTGCTCTTCTGGCGAGCACCCGGTGGGGCTGTTCGCGGACAGGA
>DATFXR010000232.1:0-2077 GCA_035315685.1 Vicinamibacterales bacterium
GAATCAGACCTCGCGTCGCCCTTCCATCGCCTTGTGCATCGTCACTTCGTCGGCATATTCGAGGTCGCTGCCGACCGGCACGCCCATCGCGATGCGCGTCACCTTGACGCCGAGCGGCTTCAGCAGGCGCGCGAGATAGATCGCCGTCGCCTCGCCTTCGACGTTCGGGTTGGTGGCGAGGATGATCTCAGTGACGCCGCTGCTGACGCGCGCCAGCAGGCCCTTGATCTTGAGGTCGTCCGGCCCCACGCCTTGCAGCGGCGACAGCGCCCCCATCAGCACGTGATACATGCCCTTGAACTCGCGCGTCTTCTCGATCGCCGCGACGTTCTGCGGCTCTTCGACGACGCAGATCACCCGCGGGTCGCGCGAGGTGTTGCTGCAGAACGCGCAGGGATCGATGTCGGTGATGTTGTTGCAGATCGAGCAGTAGGTGACACGTTCCTTCACGTCGCGCAGCGCATCGACCAGATGATCGGTCTGTTCGCGAGGCGTCTTGAGGATGTGAAACGCAAGCCGCTGCGCGCCTTTCGGCCCGATGCCGGGAAGGCGCTGGAGTTCTTCGATCAGGCGGAGCAGGGGATCGGGCAGGGACATTGAAAACGCGGCAATTAAGAATTTCGAATTAAGAATTAAGAATTCGTGATCAGATCTCGTACGCCTCGACGCAATTCACGAATTCCTATTCTAAATTCTTAATTCCTAATTACATCCCTGGCAGTTTAATTCCGGGCGGCAGCATCCCGCCCATGGTCTTGGCCATCTCCTCGTCGGCCTTGCGATGCGCGTCGTTCAGCGCGGCGACGATGAGATCCTGCAGCATCGCGACGTCGTCTTTCGAGACGGCTTCAGGTTCGATCTTCACCGACTGCACCTGCTTGGCGCCGTTGATGACGACGGTGACCATGCCACCGCCGGCGTTGCCTTCGACGCGCAGCTCGGACATCTGCTTCTGCAGATGCTCCTGCATCTGCTGCGCCTGCTTCATCATCTGCTGGATGTTCACATTTCCTCGACGTCGCGGATCTCCGCGGGAAAGACCTCGAGCATCGCCTGCACGCCGGCGTCGGCGAGCGCCTGCTCTCGAAGCGCGGACTTCTTGTCGGCGGGCCGGTCCGCCGCCGGCTGGCTGCCGTTGGCTTGCGCCTCAGAGGGTGCGGCGTTGTCCGCGAGGGCGCCCGACACGGCGATGCGCCGTCCAGCCACCTGCTGTGCCACGGACTCCAGCCACGCACGGTTCTGTTCGAACATGTTCAGCAGCGTGCGCTGGTTCGCCGAGAAGGTGAAGCTGACGCGATCGCCGGCGACCTCGATCTTCTGGGCCTGCGCGCACACGGTGCTGTAAAAGACCATCTTCGACTTCCGGATCTCGGCGAGCAACGCGTCCTTGAAACTGCCCTCGGTCCGGCTGAAGCCGGACACTCCCGCGGAGGGTTCGGTCCGGCTCGAGCCGGACGCGGCGGCGGAAGAATCGAGCCGGTTCGTGCCGTCTCTCGAGTCCGCGCGCGCCGGCGCGGAGTTCTTCGACGGACCGGACACCCTGGCCGCTGCCGCCGGCTGCGACACGCCGGGTGCGGACGGCGGTTCTGAGGCGGCCGCCGATCGCGGCGGCGCCGGCGGAGTGCCCGCCGGACGCTGGGATGCGGCCGGTCGCGGCGACGGCGGCGCGGCGTTCCCCGCGCCAGCGATCAGATCCTCGATCGGCTTCAGCTTCCGCACGTAGATCCACCGCAGCAATGCCATCTCGAGGTGATAACGCGGCTGTGCGGCGGCCTTGATGTCGGCCTCCGCCTTCGTGAGGAGATCGAACGCCCGCAGGAGATCCTCACGCGAGAAGCGGCCGGCAAGCGCTTTCACTCGATCGCGCTCTCCTTCCCCGGCAATCTCCGGATCGTTGATGCGCGACGCGTCGACGGAGACGACGAGCAAGTCGCGGACGACTCGTGACAGCTCACGGCAGACCGCCCGCAGGTCGTAGCCCATTTCGACGGCGCGCGCCGCCAGTGTGAACGACGCCGGCGCGTCGTCGTCGGCTACCGCTTGCAGCGTGTCGAACAGGAGATCACGGCCGACGAGC
>DATFXR010000233.1:0-69392 GCA_035315685.1 Vicinamibacterales bacterium
GTAAATCGCCTCCGGCCGCACGCCGGCGGAGGTTCCCAATACCAGCAGGTCGTCACCCGCGGTGAGCACTTCGGCATCGGGCACGAGCTCGAAGAGGTGAAGTCCACGCGGCGGCCGCAGTTCGCCGATGTGCTCGGCGTAGCGGCGCCGCAATCCGAGTACGCGACGCGCGAGCAGCGCCGCGACCGTGCTCTGGCCGCCAATCACGCAGTTGTCTCCCCACGCCACGATCTGATCCCGGTCGGCTTCGCAGCGAACCGCCAGCACCAGACGCGAGAGCGATCCGATCCCGAACGCCGGCGTCCACGCTGCGTCTGCCGGCAGCCGGAACGTGTCTTGTTCCTGCAGGAAGGCGAAGCGCCGGACCGTGTCGGGCACGCCCTCGTCCACGGCCTGATTGACGAACTGGAGGACCAGGTCGAAGCTTTTCCGCGGATCGTTGTGAAGGTAGGCGGGAAAGACCGGCGGCAGCAGGCCGTGACTCAGCACGGCGACATGACCGGCCAGCCGGCAGGCTTCGATGTAGAGCGCGCATGGATGCGCGGCGTCGGTGCGAAGCACCGCTTCGAATGCCGGGAGCGCACTCACGAGCGAGTGGAGTTGAGAGCGCGCCTCTGCGGCAAATGCGCTCTGCGGCGCGAGGATCGCGCGCTCGGCCAGCTCAATCGCCTTCACCCGGAGCCGTTCGGACACCTCCCCGCATTTGCGAGCGAGCGGCGAGCCCGCGGTCACCGCCAGCGTCGGCGGGATGAACGCGGTCGGAAGGAACGTCTCTCCTTCGCAGCGGACCTCGATCAACGGGAAGCTCGTGAACCGCGCCGGCGGCTGCGCCGCAGCGACGAGCGACAGCTGTGGCCGGAGACGTGGAATCGCAACGCCGCCTTCGCCGGTGTTCTCGTCAGCGACCGGCTCGCCGGCGTACGACGTAAACCGGTGCAGCACGTTCGGCTGGCCGTTGGCAATCGGCATCGCGACGTGAATCTGCAGCGGCGCCTGGCGGAACCCGCCGGCCATCGGCCGGAGATCGAGCTGCAGGTTGTCGCGTTCGGTGATGTTCACGTGCAGCCCATCAGGCATCACCGCGTCGAGCTCGCGAACCGTGAGCACTCCGGCACTGAGACCGGTGCGGTCGTAGTCGAAGCTCCGCACGCCCCAGTAGAACGGAACGTACCAGCCCGGCAGCGCCTGGATGAGCGACTCGACGCGAGATGAAAGCTGCTGAAAATGCTGCGGCGTGAGCAGCAGCCCTTCGTGCCACTGAATCAGATCGGGGATAAAGCGTTCCATGAGGGGTTCTACTTCTCCTTGTCGGCGGCCCCCGCCTTGGCAGGCGTAGCCGGGGAATCGACACGGAAATCGGTCCTCAGGAGCGCGATCGACGCCGACCCTGGGGATAGATGCGCGCGATGCGGACCTTCAGTGCGATAGTTCGCGAACACGAAGATCGCGCGAAGCCACTTCCGCGAAGCGGCGGGAACATTCAGATCGATGTCGGGCACCTCCTGCCCGGGGACCCATTCCCACTCGCGCGTGGTGAAGGCCTGCTCCTTCGGATCGTCCCGGCGCATCGCGGCCTTCTTGTCGAACCAGTCCTTCGCGGTGAGCGCTTCGAGCTTCGCTGCGGCGGCCTTGTCCCACACGAAGACGACGTCAACAGGGATCGGGCGATCGTCGTTGACGTCCGGGGCGACTTGAACGTGGAGTTGAAGGCGTGTGTTGCGCGCCGTGACACCGCAGTACAGAGACAACGACGCGACAGTTATCGCTACGACTAGCCCGCCGAGCCGCCGAGACATGATTGAGAAGCGGTAACTATATGACCGAACCGCCGCGACGCAATGACTTTTGGTCGATACACGTAACGAGTGCGAAAAATTCGACAACCTGCATGGAATCTTCACGATCCGGGTTGACACGGCTGTTCCCGGAAGCGCAGAATCAACGCGTCACGCGAGCAACCTTCGACCGTCCTCACTGTGAGTCCTCGGGCGGCAACTAGGAAACGATGCCGCACGCTGCCGAGATCAGCCGCGCCGCTCCCTCCTGCTTCTATTTCGTCGTCGATCAATCCGGCTCGATGGAAGATGGTTTCGCCGGGGCGGAACGCGGGAGGTCGAAAGCCCAAGAACTCGCCGACGTCCTCAATCGCCTGCTGCAAACGCTCGTCACACGCTGCGCGCAGGGTGAGGATGTGCACGATTATTTCGAGATCGGTCTGCTCGGCTATGGCGCGTCGGTGGCGCCTGCGCTGCAAGGTCCGCTTGCCGGCCGCGAGCTCGTGCGCGTGAGTGAGCTCGCGTTCAATCCGGCGCTGCTCGAGCAGCGAACACGCACGGTCCCCGACGGCGACGGCGGCGTCGTCGAGGAGACGTATCAATTTCCTGTATGGATCGATCCGGTGCACGTCGGCGGCACGCCGATGTGCGAGGCGCTGCGGCGGACGAAGACGACGCTCGAAGCGTGGGTGGCTTCGCATCGCCACTCGTACCCGCCGACCGTCGTGCACATCACCGACGGCGAGTCCACGGACGGTGAGCCATTCGAGATTGCTTCGTCTATCCGTTCGCTGACCACCGACGATGGGCCAGTTGCCCTCTTCAACCTCCACCTGTCGTCGTCTGCGGCTGCGCCGGTCACCTTCCCGAGCTCGCAGTCGGATCTGCCGGACGCGTTTGCGCGGATCCTCTTCGACATGTCGAGCCTGCTTCCGACGCCCGTGCGCCACGAAGCCAGGTTCGAGGGATATCCGGTGACCGACAACAGCCGCGGGTTCGCGTTCAACGCGGATCTCGTCGAGACGATCCGGTTCATCGACATCGGCACACGTGTCAGCACGCGCCGGTGAGGTGAACAGCGGTCACGCGGCACGCGCTGCGGGCAGGCGCCCGATGATGACGTTCGCGGGCATGACACCTAAACGCGGTCACGATGTCGCCGACTGTGAGGATCATTTCTGCACGAGCGGCCTCCGGTTCGCGGTCGCGGACGGCGCGAGCGACAGCGGCTATTCGCAGGTGTGGGCGCGGATGCTCGCCGATTCTTTCTGCGGACTGCAGACAGCAGCGGCATCAACCCCCGGAGAGCTCGACGCATGGCTCGCCGGCTGCCGCGACGAGTGGCGAAAATGGGCCGGCGAGCGGGCGGGCGGTACGCTGCCGTGGTTCGCGCGCGAGACACTTCGGAACGGCGCGTTCGCGACGTTCGTGGGCATCGCGTTCTCGCACGAGCCTGGCGAGGCATCGTGGCACGCGGTCGCCTGCGGTGACGCCTGCGTCTTCCTCGTCCGTGACGATGCGCTTGCATCCGCCTTTCCACTCGACCAGCCCGACGCGTTCGACGATCCGCCGCCGCTCGTGGCGACGGCAGCCCGGCTGACCAGCTACGCGCTGCAGACCGCGGCCGGCACCGCGGAGGTGGGCGATTCGTTCTATCTGGTGACCGATGCGCTCGCGCGCTGGTTTCTGACCTCGATCGATCGCGGTGAGAAGCCGTGGACGCGCCTCCGCGAGGTCCGGACGCCGGCCGATCTCGACGCGCTCGTCTCGTCGGCGCGCGAGGCGCGCGCGTTGAGGAACGATGATGTGACGTTGATGACAGTCGTGATCGTGGGAGACGCATGAGCGAAGGCTGGCCCGCGCCGAACGCCTACGGCATTGCCGTGCAGAACCCGCAGGTGTGCTTCCGCGATCCGGAGCTGAAGGCGGCCGCGGTCGAGCGCACGACCGTCACGCGGATGCCGAAGGTCTGGACCGGCAACTTCGCGCAGGTCTACGAGCTGCGGACGCCGGCCGCGCGCTGGGCGGTCAAGTGCTTCACGCGATCGGGCGCCGACATCCGGGCGCGCTATTCGGCGATCGCCGCCGCGATCTCGCGATCGCGGCTGCCGTATTTCGTCGAGTTCGATTTCCTCGACGGCGAGATGCTGGTCGACGGTGCGCGCTGGCCGATCCTGAAGATGCGATGGACCGACGGTCAGTCGCTCGATCGATTCATCGCGTCCAACCTCGCCCGGCCGCGGGCGCTGCTCGCGACGGCGTCGCAACTGTTCGATCTCGTCCGGGATCTCGAGCGGAAGAAGCTGGCCCACGGCGACCTGCAGCACGGCAACATCATCGTGCAGGAATCGGGCGTCAGGCTGGTGGACTACGACGGGATGTTCGTGCCGGCGTTCGCGGGAACGGCGTCGCCCGAGATCGGTGCGCCGTCGTATCAGCACCCGCGCCGATCGAACGACGACTACGCGGTCGGCCTCGATCGGTTTTCCGCGCTGGCGATTGGAACGGCGCTGGCGGCGGTCGCGGTGGATCCGAGCGTCTGGGCCGAGTTTCACACCGGCGACAACCTGATCTTCACGAGCGAGGACTTCAGGAATCCAGCCGGCTCGAAGGTCCTCGAACGATTGCGATCGCTTGCCGACCCTCAGCTCCAGTCGCTGGTCGAAGGGCTCATCGCTGCCTGCGCGGCGGGGCCGCTCGAGGTCTTGCTGCCGGCACGGCCGATTTCGTTGAAGCCGATAGCACGCCACGGATTCTGGTGGGTACCGGCGGCGGCCGCCGACGCGCCGCCAAGCCCACCGCGTTCAACGCCCACCGAGATCGTGTCCGCGCGCGTCAACTCGGCGTTCCGCGGCATCGGCAGCGTCGTCCGCCGGACGCTCAGCCGCCGGTTCCGCATCCGCCTCACGCTGCGGCGTCCGCGGCGTCTAACCGCGGAGACCGCTGAGATCGCAGAGTAGCGCCCGACGCACGATGCCCTGGGCCGTCGAGCCGGTTAACCGCAGAGACCGCTGAGCTCGCAGAGGCGAGCGCGCGACACCGCCGGCGGAGCCGGCCGCTCGATGCAACGTGAAGAGCCTCGTAAACGCAAACCTGGAGTTCGGATCGTTTGCGTTTACGGGGGCTCTTCGCGTTGCATAGGCCCGCTTCGCGGGCCGTCGCGCGCACAGCTCTCTCATGCGCCGCATTTCTCCGGGCCACCGTGAATTTTCGTGATCTTCGTGGTTTGGTTTGCATCTGCGATCTCTGCGCCCTCCGCGGTTAACGGTGGGGCTGCGCTAGAATGAGCAGCAGCTTTGCGGATCACCTTGAACGGCGAGCCGCACGATCTCGCCGGTCCCCTTACCGTGAGCGAACTCCTGGCGCACCTGGAGATCGACGCGCGCCGTGTTGCCGTCGAGCACAACCTGACGGTGCTCAAACGCGATCACTTCGATCGCACGACGGTGAGCGAGGGAGACGAGATCGAGATCGTGAACTTCGTCGGCGGAGGCTGAGCGCTGGCAATTGAGAATTAAGAATTAAGAATTAAGAATTCGTGGAGAGCAATCGTAGAGAAAAAACTCCGCGGTCTGTGCGGTCGCTTTCCTTCTCGCAACACAGGACTTGGCCATGGAAGACCTTCTCAAGATTGCGGATCGAACGTTTTCGTCTCGGTTGATCGTCGGCACCGGCAAGTACTCGTCGCACGCGGTGATGGTGCGCGCGCACGAGGCATCGGGCGCGGAGATGGTTACGGTCGCGGTGCGCCGCGTGAACATCTCCGACCGCACGAAAGAGTCGCTGCTCGACTACATCGACACGTCGAAGTTCGTCCTGCTGCCCAACACCGCCGGCTGCTACACCGCGGACGAAGCGGTTCGCACCGCGCGGCTCGGCCGCGAGGCCGGGCTGTCGCACTGGGTCAAGCTCGAGGTGATCGGCGACGAGCGGACGCTGTTCCCCGACAACGAGCAGCTGATCGAGGCGACCCGGGTGCTCGTGCGCGACGGGTTCGTCGTGCTGCCGTACACGACCGACGATCCGGTCGTCTGCCGGAAGCTCGAGGACGCCGGCGCCGCTGCGATCATGCCGCTCGGCGCGCCGATCGGATCAGGGCTGGGGATCCAGAACGTCAACAACCTGCGCATCATCCGTGAATTCGCGCGCGTGCCGCTGGTCGTCGACGCCGGGGTCGGCACGGCGTCCGACGCGGCGCTGGCGATGGAACTCGGCGCCGACGCGGTGCTGATGAATACCGCGATCGCCGGCGCTCAGGATCCGGTCGCCATGGCCGAGGCGATGAAGCTCGCGGTCCGCGCCGGCCGGCTCGCGTACGTGTCGGGCCGGATTCCGCGCAAGCTCTACGCGAACGCCAGCAGCCCGGTCGAAGGCCTGGTCGGCCGGTAGACGATGCCGAGCCCGGACGATCTTGCGGCGCTCAAGGCCGAACGCGACGCAGCCGATCGGGACTACAACGAGGCGCTGACCCGCCTCGACCGGGCGATTCAGCAGCTGCCGCGCGATTTTCCGCAGCCGCCGCCGGGCGCAGACGAGCACCAGATCACGCCGCTCAACACCCTGTGGCAGATCGCGTCGCCGCCGGCCAGCGGGTTTCGTCGCGGGTTCATCGAGGGGGTGCGACGTGCCGTCGCGCCGCTGTTCGAACAGCAGCAGGCGTTCAACGCGGCCGTCGTCGATCATCTCAACCGCAATGTGCCGGTCGCGCGCGACACCCGCGAATCGATCGCGTCAACGCTCATGGTGCTGCACGACACGATCGCCGAGCTCGTCCGCTTTCAGAGCCTGCTCGTCATGTTCCTCCAGCAGCTCACGCCGTACGTGGACACCCGTGACCGTGACGTCGCCGGGTTGCTGCGCGGACTCTCCGGCGCAATCAACGCCGTTGCCGACGAGGCGATGAAACGATCGGAAGCGCTGATCGCGCGCGAGCGGCGGCACGACCTGCGCGTCGGCGATCTCGAAGCGCGCGTCGCGGCGCTTCAGCAGCAGGTCGACGAGCTCCAGCAGGCGCTGGAGAAGGCGCGAGGGCGCTGATCGGGCATCTCGTCGCTGGCGTCATCGTCATGGCTTCGGTCGCGTGCTACGCACGTGGCCATGTCATCCGGCCGATCCAGATCTTCACGCTCCTCGCGGTCGCCGGAACCGTCGCGGCCGTCGCCGCGCTCGCGGGCGGCGCCGTGCCCCGGGCCTTTCTCGGGATGAGCGCAGCCCTCGCGCTCGCCGCTTCCGTCAACCGCCGGCTGACGCGCCGCCCCCGTCGTCCACTGGTCCGGCGTGCGGCGTGGATCGCCGCGGCCGCCGTCATGTTCGCGGCGTTGCCCACCGACGTTCCACGCGAGGGCGGTGTGTTCGCTGAGACCTACACGACAATCGACATTGCGACGGCGCTGATCGGGCATCTCGTCGCTGGCGTCATCGTCATGGCCGCGGTCGCGTGGTACGCACGTGGCCACGTTCTCCGGCCGATCCGGATCTTCACGCTCCTCGCGGTCGCCGGAACCGTCGCCGCGGTCGCCGCGCTCGCGGGTAGCACGGTGCCGCGGGCCGTCCTCGGGATGAGCGCGGCCCTCGCGCTCGCCGCGTCCGTCAACCGCCGGCTGACGCGCCGCCCTCGTCGTCCACTGGTCCGGCGTGCGGCGTGGATCGCCGCGGCCGCGGTCATGTTCGCGGCGTTGCCCGGCGACGTTCCGCGCGACGGCGGTGTGTTCGCTGAGACCTACACGACGATCGACATTGCGACTGCGGTGGTCGCGTTCGGCCTCGTCGGCATTGTCATGATCAGAATCGTCCGCGGCATCCTCGCCGATCGCGACGATCGTCTGCTCGTCGGCGCGCTCGGAGGCCTCGGCGTCTACGTCGCGATGTGGGCCGACGCGCTGCCGATCCATTCGGCCGTGTGGAACTACGCGTTCTGGATCCTGCTCGGCGCCGCGGAGGCGCGGGCCTACGGCAATATCAGACGTCCGTGATCACGGACCCCGGACCGCCGGGCGTCCGCTTGCGATCACCTGGAGTGCGCTCTCCGCTTGTCGTTGTACCTGGCGGGTCGCCGCGTCAGGACAGCGCACGAAGGCACGAAGGCGACGAAGATCGCGAAGAAGAAAACATGTACTTCAGTCTGCTTCGTGTCTTCGTGACTTCGTGGGCCCGGGGGCGTTCGGACGGCTCAGGCAACCACGATCGCGGGGACGCTCGCGAACGGCTCACGCAACCGTGATCGCAAATCGGGCGACGAGCGGCTGCTCGAGCGGTGTCGCGCGGCGCGTCTCATCCACTTCTGCGGCCGAGAAGCTGACGCGGCAGAAGTACGTGTCGCGGATCGGCTGATACGTGACCATCGCGACGAGCGCGGCCGACGTCTTGTCCACGTCGACGGCCAGCGCGCGGCGGCTGTCGCCAAGCTCGATCCGTCCCTCGGTCACGCCGACCGCGTGGCTTGCCGACACCAGGAACGACACCGCATCGCCGTGCGCGACGCGCGTGCCGTCGAGCGGGAACGTCTCGGGCCGGACGCCGCCATTGTGCGTCCGATAGAAGAGCGACGCGCGATCGAAGGCGCCGGGCTGCAGCGTGATGTCGCCGAAGCGCAGCGATCCGATTGGAATCTCCTTCCAGTCGAACCGGTAGGTGAGCTCGACGGCGGACGCGTTCACACAGATCGTCTTCGTCATCGGTCCGAGATCGGTCGCCTGCGTGGCCTCCACGACGAGGGATCCGTCGTCGCCCTGACGAATCGCCGGCTCGACGCGGTTCAGGTCGGTGAGCTTCGGGTGACCAGGCGACTCGAAGACGACCATCGCGCTGTAGAAATCGGCCCCCCAGTGGATGTCGTCGTAGAACCCGTGCGTGAGCGTGCCGCAAAGGAGATCGCCACCGACGGCTGCGAACGCGAGCGCATGAATCGCCAGTCCGCGGCGCGCGTTCAGCACCAGCGTCACGCCCCTGGTCTTCAGGCTGATGAGAGATCCCTCACGCTGAACGCTCGGCTGAAGCCTTCGTGCGAACGCTTTAGCGGAGGGTTCGGCGGGTGGCGGCGCGATTCGCGAAAGATGCTCGCGATACGGCGACCACCGCGCCTCGGTGATGTGCGTGCGATAGTCGCTGGACCACAGCTCGCACAACTCGCGCCAGTCTTCATCTCCGCTGCCCGGATCGGCAGCGAGCTGCGCGTACCGGCGCCAGCACGCCGTGTTGATGCCGACGTCATCGCGTCCGGTCACCGCCCAGCGCGTGATGTTGTACTTGCGCTGCTTCTTGACCGGCGTCGGATCCTCCGCCGACTCGAGTTGCAAGCGACGCGACGCGGCGGCCGCGCCGGCGAGCGCCAGGACGTCGGACGGCCGAACCAGCCGGAACCGATCGTCGCCTGCGAGCGCCGCGTAGAGCTGCTCGATGCGTCCCCACTCGCTGTCACCCTCCAGCACGGCTTCGGTGCGGTACCGGCCCGGCCGGAAGTCGAAGATCTCCGCGTCGTTCCCGTACATCGCGAGCGCACGCGGTGCCGCCGACCCGTGCCGCGCCAGATACGCGATGTACTCCTCGAGAGACGACTCGCCGTGCGCGTACCGCTGAAACTGCTGGAACGCGATCGCCGTGTTCCAGATCAGAGGGATCGATTCACCGTGCTGGCCGCCGGCTATCTGCGGCAGATACCGCTGCTCGGCGTTCCACTCCGGATGCGCGCGAGCCGGGTTGTCCCACTCCATCACGATCGCGCGGTAGCCGGCGTCCACGTAATGTTGAATCAATCCTGCCGCGTAGGCCTGTTCGTTGACGAACGCCATGCGCGGCCGGAACCCGAGCAGGCGCTCGTACGTCCGGTGACCGATGCGCAGATTGGCGGCGTTCACGGCCGCCGGCACCAGCGGACCGATCAGCTGCGCGTAGCCGCTGCCGACGAACTCACACCGGCCCTTGTCGACCAGCGCACGCAGCGCCGCCAGCCACGTCGGATCGGCGGCTGCCGCACGTTCGAGCGTGAATCCCGTCGCCTCGATCCCAATCGGCGCGCCGGTGCGTTCCGCCACCCGCAGCAGCGGCCAGTAGCAACGGCGCACCACCTCAGGCCGCTGCGCTTCTTCAATCGACGAATATGCCAGGTTGAGATGAAAGATCGAGAAGAGCTGCAGCATCACGCGGTCCGGATCGCAATCGCGTCGACGACGCGGCAGGCCCGGGCCACGGCCTCATCACGCGTCGCGCCGGTGGTGATCACGAACCCGGCGCGCTTGGTGTGATCGGTGACGGGATATACGGTTTCGTCGCGCTGCACGAACAACCCGAGCCGATGCACCCACGGCATCCCGGCGAACTCGTCGGCGCCGTCGATCGCCGTGACTCGACCCGGCCGCGGAAAGAAGTAGCGAATCGCGACGCCGCGGTGCCATCGCGGGCGCAGCTCCTCCGCCGCCACTGGTTCGCCGAGCGCCAGGCGAATCGCGCAACCGATCAGATCGACGCCGGTCCCGAGCGGGACCTGATCGGTCGACATCCACCCACCCGACAGCCGCGCCGCGATCTCGATCACGTATGGACCGCGATCGGTCCACACCATGTCACCCTTTACGCTGCCGCTCGTGATGCCCATCGCGCGTCCCGCGTCCATCGCCGTTGCGGCGATGCGGCGCTGCGCCGGCGGGGCGATCGCCGATGGCTGCTCGCCCCCGTTCTCGACGATGTACGGCGCAAACCTGTCGAGGTACTCATAATTGCGATCGATGAACCCGCACGTCGTCCCCTCGCCGGATACGAGCAGGCCCTCGGTGCTGATCTGCGGCCCGGTCAGGTACTCCTCGACCATCACGTCGCCGCGCCGCGACTGGCTCGTCGCGTGCGAGAAGGCCCAGGCGAGATCGGTCGTTTCGGTGAGCCGCAGGACGCCGCGGGCGCCGCGTCCATCGATCGGCTTGAGCACGAGCGGAAAGCCGCGCTCGCGCACGACGTCCGTCAATTCGCCGAGCGACTCGATCGCCTGAAACCACGGGACCGGAATGTTCGCGCGCCGGAAGGCTTCTTTCATCGCGAGCTTGTCGGCCGCGAGCCGCGCGCTCTCAATCGGAATGCCCGGAAGGTTCAGCGCCGCTGCGACACCCGCGACGGTCATCGGCACGTCCGCCGCCATGCACATCACGCCGTCGATCGGACGCTTCGTCCGATGAAACTTCGTCGCGGCGGCGACCGTTCCATCGACGTCGTAGGTATTCGCCACGACTGCAGCGTCGGCGACCGCGAATCCAGGCGCGTTCGGGTTCATGTCGCTGACGACGACGTGCAACCCCAGCGCGCGCGCCCGCTGGATGCCGGGGACAGCTTCAGCGCCACCACTCACGACCCAGAGGGTTCTGTCGCGTGTCACTGTCATGGCTGAGGGCTGATGGCTAATGGCAATGGCAGATGGTCAATGGCTAACAGCTGTTCCGTAAGCCACGATCCAGATGCCATCAGCCATGAGCCATCCGCCATGACGCCGGTCGCCGTCAGGCGCCGACGAAATACATCCCGCCGTTGACGTTCAGCGTCTGACCGGTGATGTAAGACGCCTCGTCGCTGACGAGGAACGCGACGACCGATGCGACTTCGTCGGGCCGGGCGATGCGCCCGGCGGGAATGTTGCGGACCTTCTCGCGGCCGGCCGGCGTGTTGAGCTCGTTCGCGATCATCTCGGTCGCAACCAGCCCACCGGCGATGGTGTTGGCCGTGATGCCCTGTCCGCTGTACAGCTTGGCGAGCGAACGGGTGAGGTTGTTGAGCCCGGCCTTCGCGCAGGCGTAATGCACCTGCAGCACCCCGCCCCACTGCCCGCCGATCGACGAGATGTTGACGATCCGGCCCCACTGCTGCTGCAGCATGTCGGGCAGCACTTCCTGCGCGCAGCTGAACGGGCCGCGGAGATTGACCGCGAACATGCGGTCCCAGTCGGCGTCGGTGATCTCCGGAAACGGCTTCTCCTGAGCGATCGCCGCGTTGTTGACCAGGACGCCAATCGGGCCCAGCGTACGGCGTACCTCGGCAGCGGCCGCGCGAATGGTCGCGCGATCCTCGGCGATGAGGCGTACGGTGATCGCCTCGCCGCCGGCACTCCGAATCGCGTCGACCGCGACCCGTGCATCCCGCTCGCGCGTCGCGTAGGTCAGTGCGACGGCATGTCCGCGGGCGGCGAGCGTCGTGGCGATCGCGCGGCCGATGCCGCGGCTGCCGCCGGTGACCAGCGCCGTCCGTCGCGTCACCGCGCCTCTTTCCGCGCGATCGCGCGGCGCGCCGCATCGGCAATCGATCGGCCGGTGAGGCCGTACTTGTCTGCGAGCTCGTCCGGCTCGCCCGATTCGCCGAACACGTCGCGCACGCCGACGAACTCGATCGGCGACGGGTTGGTCGTCGCGAGCGATTCCGCAACGGCGCCACCGAGGCCGCCGACGATGTTGTGATCCTCGGCGGTGACGAAGGCGCCGGTCTCCCGCGCGCAGGCAGCGAGGAGGTCCCGGTCGATCGGCTTGATCGTGGACATGTTGACGACGCGGGCCGAGATGCCGTCGCGCGCGAGCAGCGCGGCGGCCTCGAGCGCGCGCGCGACCTCGACGCCGCAGGCGACGATCGTCACGTCCAGGCCGTCGCGAATCACGCGGCCGCGCCCCAGCTCGAAGACGTAGCTGTCGTCGAGCACGCGCGCAGCCGCGCTGCGGCCGGTGCGCAGGTAGACCGGACCGTTGAAGTCGAGGATCGCCGGTACCGCCTTCGCCATCTCGACCGGATCGGCCGGCGACACGACCGTCATCCCGGGAATCGCGCGGAACGCGGCGAGGTCTTCGAGCGCCTGCGCCGATGCGCCATCAGGGCCGGCGTCGAGGCCCGGATGGCTCGCCGCAAGCTTCACGTTCAGCCGCGGATACGCAATCGACTGGCGCACCTGCTCGATCGTCCGCAACGCGAAGACCGCGAACGTGCTCGCGACCGGCAGGCAGCCGGCGAGCGCCAGGCCGGCGGCCGCGCCGACCATGTTCTGCTCGGCAATCCCGAACTGGACGAACCGATCCGGATGCGCGCGCCGGAAATGATGCGTCCCTGTTCCACCTGCCACGTCGGCATCGAGAACGACGAGCGACGGATAGCGGTGGGCGACCGCCGTGAGCGCCTTGCCGAACGCCTCGCGCAGCGTCTCACCGCTCGTCCCGATCAGCGACGGTACGAAGTCCGCTTCAGCCACGAAACGCGTACTCGCGCGTGCGATCGGCAGCGACGCCAAGATCGGCGAGCGCACGCGCGATCTCCTCGGGCTTGAGCTTCACGCTCCCATGCCAGGAAGGCACGCCTTCCATGTAGCGGACGCCCTTGCCCTTGATCGTGTGCGCGATGATCACGGTCGGCTGATTGGGCCGGCTGCGCGCATCGGCGAACGCCGCGGCAATCGCGTCGAAGTCGTGTCCGTCGATCGGCCGCACGTGCCAGTTGAACGCGCCCCACTTCGCGTCGAGCGGTTCCACCCGCATCGTCCGCTCGTTGAGGTCGTCGCTCTGCATCTTGTTGTAGTCGACAATCGCGCAGAGATTGCCGAGGCGATGATGGCCGGCGGCCATCGCCGCCTCCCAGACCTGCCCTTCCTGCAGTTCGCCGTCGCCGAGCATCACGAACACCCGGCCGTCGTGCTTCCTCTGGCGGAATCCGAGCGCGAGGCCGAGCGCGATCGAGAAGCCCTGACCGAGCGAGCCGCAGGTCGCGTCGATGCCGTGGATGGTGGTGGTCGGCGATCCCTGAAGCGTGCCGCCGAGGCGGCGGAACGACCCGAGCGTCGCGCGATCGAAGCAGCCGCGCAGGTAGAGTGCGGCGTAGAGCGCCGGACAGGCGTGGCCCTTCGACAGCACGAACCGATCGCGTCCGTCGCGCAGTTCCCGAAAGTACAGCACCGCCAGCAGATCGGCCGCCGACAGACAGCTGCCGGGATGCCCGGAGCCGGCGTCGTTGATCAGGCTGACGGCGATGCGGCGGATCTCGGTCGCGTACGCGTCGAGGTCAGACATCGAGCTTCCAGAACTGACGGATGCGACGCAGCACGCCCTCGACGTCGAGCTCCTGCAGCCGGCACAGCTCGTCCTGCGATCCAGGCGCGATGAATGCGCATTCGACGCCAAGGCGCAGCACGTCGCACTTGATGCGACGGTCGGCGGCGAACGCCGCGATCGCCGACCCGACGCCGCCGTCGAGCACGCCCTCTTCGATCGTCACGACGCGCCGTGCGCGGTGCAGGATGTCGGCGAGCGCTTCTTCGGGGAGCGGCTTCAGGTAGCGGAGGTTCACCAGACCGCAGTCGAGGCCCTTGCTGCGCAGCCGCTCCGCCGCGTCGCGGGCGACCTTGAACTTGTGGCCGACGGCAATGAGCGTGAGGTCCTTTCCGTCGCGGACCACTTCCGGCCGCCTGAACGCGCCACGCGTCTCGTCGAGCACCCCGGGATCGATCTCGTCAACCGGACCGTACGGCATCCCGATAATCGTCGGCCGGGTGAGCCCCTCGAGCTCATCGCGGACCATCCGAACCAGCTCGTAGCGATCCTTCGGATAGAGCACGCGCAGGTTCGGCAGCCCGCGCCAGTAGGCGAAGTCGTAGATGCCGTGGTGCGTCGGGTTGTCGTAGCCTGCGAAGCCGCTGCGCACGGAGAGGATCAGCGTCGGCAGGCTGGCGAAGCACACGTCGTGTACCAGCTGATCGAACGCACGCTGCATGAACGTCGACTGATAGACGATGACCGGCTTGAAGCCTTCGATGGCGAAGCCGACGGTCATCGTCATCGCGTGCTGCTCTTCCATGCCCGGATCGAAGCAGCGGTCGGGGAACTTCTTGAACACCGGCTGCAGCCCGGACGCGTACAGCGTGGACGGCGTGATCGCGACGATGCGATCGTCGCGCTCCATTTCTTCGCCGATGACCGCGGCGGCGACGTCCTGGTAGCCGGTGTAGGCGAAGCCGTCGCGGCCCTTGCCGGTTTCGGGATCGAAGGGAAACGAGAAGTGCATGCGATACGGGTGGCCGTCCGCCGCCTTCCAGCCGTGGCCTTTCTCGGTCTTCACGTGCACGAACGGGATCTGCGTCGATTCCCTGGCACGCTCGAGCGCCCGCGCCGTCGCCGCGATGTCGTGGCCGTCCACCGGTCCGATGTAGTCGAAGCCGAGGGCGGTGAACAGCTGCTCCGGTTGACGCTGATCGGGCTTCAGCGACTGGAGGTAGTTGTGCAGCGCGCCGAATCCCGGGCTGATCGCATAGCCGTTGTCGTTCAGCACGATCACCAGGTTCGTGTGCACCGCGACCGCAGCATGGTTGAGGCCTTCGAACGCCAGCCCTTCGGCCAGCGAGCCATCGCCGATGACCGCGACCACCGACCGCGTGTCGCCCTTCAACGCTCTCCCGAGCGCAATGCCGAGCGCCACCGAGATCGACGTCCCGCCGTGGCTGGCCTCGATGATGTCGTGCTCGCTCTCGGTCTTGGTGATGAAGCGGCTCATCCCGCCGAAGGTGTTCAGCGTGCGGAACCGATCGGCGCGGCCGGTGACGATCTTGTGGGTGTAGCCCTGGTGGCCGGTGTCCCAGACGATCTTGTCGCCGGGCGACTCGAACACCTTGTGAAGCGCGAGCGACAGCTCGATGGTGCCAAGGTTCGCGCCGATGTGTCCGCCGGTGACGGCGTTGCTCTCGATCAGGAACCGCCGGATCTTCGCTGCCACATCGTCGAGCTCACTGAAGCTCGCGGCGCGGACCCGGTCGGGAGTGAGCTTGGACAGCTCGACGGACAGCGCGTCCTTCTCTGTGATCATGATGTGTGTGTCGCAGCCGTCTTCATGCCGCTTTTCTCGCGATGACGAATACATCCCGCCCGATGCCAAGGCCGGCGAGCCGCCGGTACATCTCCTGCCGCAGCGAGCTCTTGTCGGCGCGCGCGAGCGCGAGCTCGAACCGCTTTCGCCTGGCGTGGCACGCCCGCCCGAGCTGATCGTTGCCGACGTAGTTGTCGCCCATCAGCAGAAACAAGTCGATCGGAAACGACGTTTCCACCGACACGACCGCGAACCGCTCGGCGAGCAGCCGCTGGATCGACTCGACGTCGAAGTAGTTCACGTGGTGCGGCGGCGCCACCCACCACGGCTGCATCCCGCACGCGTCGCGCAGCGCCGCCTGAAACGGACTGTAGTCGTTCGGAACCATCAGCGCGACGAGGCCGCCCGGATCGAGCAGGCCATGGACGAGCGTGAGCATCGCGCGCGGATCGGGCAGATGCTCGAGCACCTCGTTCATGTGCACGACGTCGAAGGTCCCAAGCGCCGCCGCCGTGCCTGCGTCGAGAAATCCCTGCGTGACGTCGAGGCCGAGCCCGCGGCTGTGCGCAACCGCCTGCGACGCCGGCTCGATGCCGCGGAGGTCCCAGCCGCCGCGCCCGGCGCCATGCAGGAGAAACAAACCCGGTCCCGAGCCGACGTCGAGCAGCCGCCTGCGGGTGCCGGCGGCGCCGAGCAGCCGCGCGAACGCGTCGAATCGCTCCGCGTACACCAGATCGAGCCACTCGCGATCCTCGAGGTGACGCTGAATGTAGAGCGGCTTCTCGGTCGCGTAGTACTCGTGCCCGTATACGTGCTCCAGCTCCGCCGGCGTCGGGATTGGAACGATGTGCTTGAACCTGCAGGCGTCACATTCGATAACCGTGAATCCATTGGCGGCGTCGAGCGCCTCGCCGGCGTGGTCCTGCCACGCAATCTGCTTCGTCATCTACAGCTGTGTCTGGAGGGACCGGACGAATCCGGAAATTGTACACTGAAGCCCCGTTGATGCTCCTGTTCGTCGTCGAAGACCGCCGCGCCGAGCGGCCGCTGCGCGACGCGCTTGCCTCAGCGGCACGGTCGGCCACAGCCGTCGCGGTCTTGACGGCCGATGCGGTCCTGGCGCTGCAACTCCGGCGCGAGGGCCTCGACGCACGGCTGACCACCGATGGCCTGACTCGCGAGCGAGTGGACGCCCTCGATCGTCTCGCGCTGGACGGCGTGGCGGCCGCGTACGACGCCGGTTCGGGACGGCGGTACGCGTCCGTTCACGGCGTGCCGTTCGGCGCGTTCCTGGAATACACGTTGATCCCGTCGTTCGTGCGCGCGGTCCGCAACGTCGCCGCCGTCGACGCAGCCCTGAATGCCTCGGCGGCGCCCGCTTCGCTGGTGCTGGTCGGCGGCGGCGCACTCGTGGCGGCGGCGCGCCTGGTCTCCAGGCACCGGGGGACGCGGACTTCATCGATCGCTGGCGATCCGATTCGGCGCGCGATCCACGCGGTGGCGCGCCTGACGGCCGGTCGCACCACGAAATGGGTGAACTCGGATTTCCGGGCGCTCGTGCTCGAACCGGGATTCATCTGGCTGCTGTTCCTCAAGGGATTCTGGCGCCGGTTCGTCGCGGCGGCGCCGCGTGCCGGTGACGCAGCGCTCATCGTGATCGGCGATCGCTTCACGGCCGACGTCGTGCACCGGCTACGCGGCGCGCGCCGGATCGTGCTCGCCGGCGCGACGCAGCCCGGCCGCGCGATGTTCGAGCAGTCTGCGGATCTGCAGCCGATCGAATCCTTCAGCGAGCCGCGCGATCTCCTGCGCTGGCTGGGGTCGTGTTCGGAAGCTGTGGCGGACACGATCGCGATGTGGAGCGACCGCGATCATGGCAGGCGGTTCATGCTTGCCGGCGTGCCGTGCTGGCCGCTCGTGCGGCGCAGCGTGGTGCTGCACATGCCGGCGTGGCTACCTGCGCTTCGGCATCTGCAGCTGCTGGCGATGCGCGCCGCTGCGGCAGCGCCTCGAACGGCGCTGCTCACGTCGACCGACGTCACGGCTTACAACCGGCTGGTCGTCGACACGCTCGGGCGAGCGGGGATCGCTTCGACAGGAATTCAGCACGGCATTGTCGGCCAGGCGAACGGCCACGACTCGGTGCAGGTGGATCGGTTCGCCACGTGGGGCACGGAAACGGCGGCCAGGTATCGAGAATGGGCGGCGACGCGCTCGCGCGTGACGATTCGCGGACGATTCATCGTCACCGGGAACCCGCGGTTCGACGCGCTCGCGCGCCGCATCCGCGAGCGCTGCACCGGCGCGGCCCGTGAACCGCGCGCGAACGGCCGCTTTACGATCACCGTGTGCACCGGCTTCGTCAGCGACTTCTCGGTGCTCGCCACAGACGAGGAGAACCTGCTGATGCTGGATGAAGTGCTCGCATGGGCAGGTCAGCATCCGGATGTGAAGGTGATCCACAAGATGCATCCGGGAGAAGAGTTCGAGCACTACGCGCTCGCGGCGCGCGCGCTCGGGTGGGATACGGGGATGCTCGAAACGATTCGCGAGCCGATTCTGTATGACGTGCTGCTGCAGTCGGACGTCATGGTCGCTGGGTATTCGACCACGATTCTCGAGTCGGCCGCACTCGGGACGCCGGCAATCGTCGTCGACGCGGTCGCCGACGGCGGCTACCGACTGCTGCCGCTCGACACCATCCGCGGCGTGTCGATCGC
Organism: Vicinamibacterales bacterium; assembly: GCA_035315685.1. Taxonomy (GTDB): domain Bacteria; phylum Acidobacteriota; class Vicinamibacteria; order Vicinamibacterales; family CAVVIG01; genus QHWK01. Next base: position 18,296 of record DATFXR010000233.1, read on the forward strand.
GAAGTCGCGCGCCGACTTGAGGGCGCAGCTCACCGCACACGTCACTGGTGCCAACCAGGCCGTGCCAAATCCTGACGACCCGGCGCTCATCGGGTATATTGGTTCGCTCGACGGCGAGGCCGCGGCGCGGATCGCGCAGCTGATCGATGTCGCGTAACATGCTCGTCGCGCCGATGAATGCATCGCACGCGTCTTCGGTGGCGGGCAACCCGAACCGGCTGCGCTACCGATGCGCACTGCTTGCACTCTCGTGGCTGGTGCCTTCATCTGCGTTCGCGCAGACTCCGCAGACCTATCAGGTGTTCGTCGGCCGCTGTGGATCCTGTCATGCGGCGACAAGCAGCACCGCCACGCGTGCGCCGAGCCGGCGCGACCTCGGTCAGAGAACGCCCGAATTGATTCTGGACGCGATCACGACCGGCACCATGGCCCCGCACGCGCGAGGTTTGAACGACACGCAGATGCGCGAACTCGCCGTCATGCTGGCGGGGAGGCCGTTCGGCGCGGCGAAGTCCCGCGACGCTGACGCGATGCCGAACCGCTGCAGCCGCGACGCCGCGTTTGCCGATTCCCTCGACGGTCCGCAATGGAATGGCTGGGGCGCGGACGTCGAGAACTCGCGCGCGCAGAGTGCGGCGTTCGCCGCGCTGCCGGCAGACGCGGTGCCGCGGCTGACGCTGAAATGGGCGTTCGGCTTCCCCGGCGGCGAGTCGGCCTATGGCCAGCCGACCGTGGTCGGGAGCCGCGTCTACATCGGATCCGACAACGGGTTCGTCTACTCGCTCGACGCGGCAACCGGCTGCGTGTACTGGTCGTTCCACGCGCAGGCGGGCGTGCGGACCGCGATCAGCATCGGCCGCATCGGGACCGGTGATTCGGAGCGCGCTGCCGCGTACTTCGGCGATCTGAAGGCGAACGTTTACGCGATCGATGCCGCGTCCGGACGGCAGATCTGGATGCAGCGCGCCGACGAGCATGCGCTGGCGCGCATCACCGGCGCGCCAACGCTCTGGGACGGCCGCTTGTACGTTCCGATCGCGTCGACGGAAGAACTGGTTGGCGGCCATCCCCAGTACGAATGCTGTACGTTCCGCGGCAGCGTGGTCGCGTACGACGCGGCCGACGGCAAGGTGCTGTGGAGGCAGCCGACGATCGCGCAGCCGCTCGCGCGGACGGGCAAGACGTCGACCGGCACGCAGTTGTGGGGGCCGGCCGGTGCGGCGATCTGGTCGGCGCCGACCATCGACGCCCATCGGAGTCTGATCTACATCGCGACCGGCGACGCCTACACGGCGCCGGCGGCGCCGGAGTCGGACGCGGTCATGGCACTCGATCTCGCCACCGGCCGCGGGTCGTGGACCAGGCAGCTCACGTCGGACGACGCGTTCGTGTGGCCGTGCGAGCGGGACAATTTTTCGGAAACCTGTCCGTCGAAGCCAGGCCCTGATTTCGACTTCGGCATGTCGCCGATGCTGCGCCATGCCGACGGACGCGATCTCATCATCATCGGACAGAAATCGGGCGCCGCGTGGGCACTCGATCCGGACAAGAACGGCGCGATACTGTGGCAGCACCGCGTCGGCAAGGGCAGCTGGGACGGCGGGCTGATGTGGGGAGGCGCGGCGGACGACAGGCGCGCCTATTTCCCGAACGTCGATTCGTACTACGGCCCGGAGACCGCTGGCGGGCTGGCGGCGCTCGACCTCGCCACGGGAGAGCAGGCGTGGTTCACGCGCCCGCCCGCCCGATCGTGCGGCGACGTGTCGTGCAGTCAGCCGCAGTCGGCGGCCGTGACGGTCATTCCCGGCGTCGTGTTTTCCGGCAGCACCAACGGCATCATGCGCGCGTACCGGACCACCGACGGCGCCATTGTCTGGGAGTACGACACCGCACAGCGCTTCACGACTGTCAACGGCGTCGATGCGCACGGCGGAAGCCTCGACGGCCCCGGACCGACCATCGTGAACGGAATGCTGTTCCTCAGCTCCGGCTACGCGGCCGTCGGCGGCCGCAAACCGGGCAACGTCCTGCTCGCGTTCGCCGTGCCGTAGACGACGCCTTCGATCAGCCGACGCTCGCCTGAAGGATTCGCGCTACGTTGTCGTCACCTCTTGCGCGCGACGATGACGGTGTTCTGGCCGCGGGGATCGCCGGGCACGCTGACCAGTCCCTGTTTCAGGCCGATCGTCTCCGTGATCGTGAAGTGTCGGCTGACCAGCGCGGTGATCTGCTCGAGACTGTACTCGCGCTCGTGCATGTAGGTGACCGGGATGTGCCCCTGCGAGTTCTGCGGCGTGCTCAGCACGAGGACGCCGCCGGGCGCGAGGACGCGGTGCAGCTCGGCGACGAATCGCCCCTCGTTTTCGACGTGCTCGATCGTTTCCATCGACAGCACCGCGTCGAATGCTCCAGCCTCGAAGCCGGTCGCCGTGCCATCGACGATGTGGTAGAAGGCGTTGCCGTCGGAGGTCGCGGCGCGTGCTTCCGCGACCGTCGCGGCATCCACGTCGCCGCCGTGCGCCTCGCGCACCGATCCGGCGATTGCGCGCACTCCGTGGCCGGCGCCGCACGCGAGATCGAGCACCTTCATCTGAGGCGTCAGATGACGCAGCGCGATCTCGTAGTGATAGCCGATCTGATCAGCGGACCAGGTGCGCCGTCCGTTCACCTCCTGCCGCGGCTCGCGGTAGATCTGCCGCGCGGTCTCGCGCGCCCGCCGCAGCGTCGCTTCGTCGTAGAACGGCGCGTCCGGCAGGTAGCGGCAACGAAACGACTCGGGATGTTGAAACAGGAAGAATTTCGGGTGGATCCGGAAGATGTCGCCGTCGTGCCCCGCCGGCAGCATCGCCTCCGCCCGGCGCAACCCGCCGACGCGGTAGACGTCAGCGGTGAACTGCGCGGGAAAATCGTCCGGCAGCTTCACGCAGTCGAGCGAATCGGTGCGCGCCATCCGGAGCATGTCCCGGCTCGCCGCGACGTCGAAAAACATGTGCAGGCCGTCGACACGCAGCACATGCACGCCTGCGTCGAGCGCCGCGGTCGCCGCCACCATGCGCGCCAGCGGGCTCTCGTCGTGGCCGAAGAACGTCGCGACGCGTCCGCCTGGAAACCTCGACGCGGCGTTCGCGAACGCTCCCGATGCATCGGTCGACGGCGCCGCGAGAATCACGCGGCTCCCTTCGATTTCGGCGAGGACCTTGGCCACCGTCCGCCACACGACCGGCACGCCGTCCACTTCGTTCATGCACATGTCCGGCGCGCCCGACCACGACATCGAGCTCGCCTGGACGATCACGTATTGATCCATCTCGGTCACATGATAGCGGGTCGGGCGGGTCAGGCAGGTCAGGCAGGTCGGACATAGCGTACGTCAGCAGGTTGAGCGTGTATCCGTAAGAAAGAACTCTGCGATCTCTGCGGTCTCTGCGGTTGCTTTCTCACTCGAGCAGAAAACGTAGCGCACTTTCGAGACGGCGCGCCCATGACGCTTCGTTGTGGCGGCCGCCCGGGTCCTCGACGTAGCGGACCCGTGGCTTGCCTTCGTGCCGCCCGCGTCGATCGACGCCGTCGTATGCCGCCCGGGTCCGGCGCGCGCGGCGGTCGCGGGCGAATCCCTTTCGCGCGAGCAGCCGTCCCAGCCGCCGCGCGTCGCGCAGCGTGCCGGTCCCTTCATGCAGACCGACGTCCACGTAGAGGCGCCCGTGCGGCGTGCGCGCATCCCGCACGAAATCGAGAATCGCGCCCTGACCGAACCAGATCGACGGGCTCATCGCGCCGGCGCGGCCGAAGATCGACGGAAACCGGAAATACGCGTACAGGCTGACCAGGCCGCCCATCGACGAGCCCAGCATCGCCGTCTCGTCGCGATCGACGCGTGTACGAAACAGCCGATCGATGCGCGGCTTGATGGTCGCGGTCAGAAACTCGAGATAGGCGTCGGCGCAGCCGCCGCCGTGCCGTCGGTCGGGAAAGGGACTGTACTCGGCCAGCCGCGCGTCGCCCATGTTGTGGATGCCGACGACGATCGCCTCGAGTCCGGATCCGGCAAGGCGTTCGAGGGTGACGTCGAGATCCCATGTGCCGGCGAACGCGGTGGCGGGGTCCGACAGGTTCTGGCCGTCCTGCATGTAGACGACCGGATAGCGGCGGCCGCTCGGATAAGACGAAGGCAGATAGACGTCGATGGTGCGGCGATTCTTCAGTTGCGGCGACCAGACGCGCTCGAGCGTGCGCTTCGTCATTCGAGCGGACGCTCGGGTGGCGGCGCCGTCGCGAAGAAGTCGCGGTAGAAGCGCGTGGCGTAGTCGGCGACGAGCGCCTCGACCCGCTGCGCGTCGGGTGACGCCACGATCACGCCCGCGTGATGCTCTTTGCGAATCGTCTTCGCGATCTCACGATCGGTGTACGCCGACATGTCCGGCGTCTCCTGCCGGGCGAGCGTCAGGACGATGGCTGAGAAATCGGCGCGCCGTGGCGGCACGACGTAGTCGTCTCCACCGACTTCGATCTTCGCCCATTCATGCCACAGGTTGATACCGGTCGCCGCCTCGATCGTGTCCACGATGAACGCCCCGCCAACGCGCGCGGACGTTTCGAGAAACACGAATCCTCGGTCCGGCTGAAGCCGGACTTCTGCCCCTCCTGCCCCTCCCGCCTCTCCTGCCCCTCCCGCCCGAATGAACTCCGAGTGCGAGACGCCGCGCTGCAGGCCGAGCATCGCCTGCAGCCGGCGATTCAGCGCCAGCAGGGCCGCCCCTTCCTCCGAGTCGTCTGCCAGCCGCCGGGTGATGAACAGCCCGCCTTCGTGCGCGATCTCCATCGGCGGCCGGCCGTACTTGAAGGCGGTGGCGAACACGACCGCTCCGTTCCAGACAATCGAGTCCACGTGGTAGACGTCGCCGGCGACGAACTGCTCGAGGACGGTGTTCGATCGACCGTCGCCGGCGGCGTGGAGCGCCGGCCACAGCTCTTCGTGCGACCGGACTTTTCTGATGCCGATCGCCGCAGCCGACGAGCGCGGCTTCAGCACCCACGGCGGCGGCACCCGCGCCGCCCACGCGTTGACCGACTCGTCGTTGAACGTCGCGGTGAATTCGGGCACCGGAATGCCCGCTCCGCGTGCGGCGATCCGCATCGCCAGCTTGTCGCGAAAGCGGCTCGCTGTAGTCCGGCCCATGCCGCTGACCTGCAGGTGGTCGCGGATCATCGCGGCCAGCTCGACGTCGAAGTCGTCGAGCGCGGCAACGCGATCGATCGCGTGGCGACGCGCGATCTCGTCGACGCGCCGCTTCACGCCCGCCTCGTTTGCGTCACGCGCGATGGTATGAAGCTCCGCGATCGAGTCGCGCGGCCATGCGGCGTTCGCGAGCGAATCGGCGGTGAGCAGCAGCACCGTCGCACCCAGACGGTTCGCCTCGCGCAGGAATGGGTCACCCTTGAAGTAGGTCGCGATACAGAGGATCGTCATATACTGACGCTCGGCTGAGGCCTTCGCGCTACCTTACGCCCGCCATGCACCGCGAATTTCACCGCTGGTACTCCGACCGCCTCGGTCGCGACATGGGCATCGTCGTCCACGGCCACTGGGGACCGCCGATGATCCTGTTCCCGACCACCGGCGGCGACGAGTGGGAGTACGAGCGCCAGTCGATGATCGGCGCACTCGCGGAGTTCATCGACGCGGGGCGGATCAAGACGTTCTCGGTCACCGTCAATCACGGTGATTCGTTCGGCAACCGCCGCGCGCATCCGCTGCACCGCAGCTGGATGCAGCGGCAGTATGATGCCTACGTCCGCTACGAAGTCGTTCCGTTCGTCCGCAATCACTGCCGCTCCGGTGACATCGGCATCTGGACGATGGGGGCGTCGCTCGGCGGGTATCACGCCGCGAATACGCTGTTCAAATACCCCGACGTCGTCAAGCGCTGCTTCGCGCTGTCGGGCGTGTACGACATGAAACAGTTCATGGACGGCGCCTACGACGACAACTTCTACTTCAACAACCCGGTCGATTACATGGCGAGCGCGTCGGATCCATGGCAGCTCGGCCATCTGACGTCGTGCGATATTCATCTCGTCACCGGCAGCGGCCCGTGGGAGAAGAGCGACGAGGCATACCGGATGTCGCACATCCTCGCAAGCCGCGGCATCCACCATCATCTGGACGACTGGGGCCCGCTCGGCGGCCACGACTGGCCTTACTGGAAGCATCAGCTCCGCGAATATCTTTCGCGGAGCTGATGCGCGTCAGAGATCGAAGCGGCTCAGATTGTAGCGGCCGCTTTCGATTACCTGTTCGTCATCGATCCACACGTTGCATTCGCGGGTGAGCACGTCGATGTGCGTGCGCGACTTCCACGGCGCGCCGGTCTGGCTGCCATACGGATCGCCGAACGCGAGATGGACGCCCGGCACCTTCTCGTCCTGCAGCAGGACGCCGATCATGTCGTCGAGCGCGATGTTGGTGCCGAACGCGAGCTCGCCGACGCGGTCGCTGTGCTCGTCGGTGTGGCAGTACGCCCAGAACTCCTGCTCCAGATCTTGGCGCACGCAGTGCGCCGCCCGCAGACGACCGCCGCGGATCTCGAGCGTGAGCGGCGTCGCGCGCAGGTCGCCGTACTTCGGACCGAAGTAGTCGCCGGCAGTGCCGTCGCAGACGAACACACCGTCCACGCTCTTCGGCGTCGTGAACACCTCGCCAGCCGGAAGATTCGACCAGTAGCGGCGGTTGATCAGGCCGCTGGTCTTCACCCACGTGTAGCTCCGATCGAAGGCGGCGGTGAGCGCGGTGCCGCCGGGCGTTTCGACGCGCAGCCGCCGGGCGCGCGTCATGCGCTCGCACAACCGCTGGCTGAGCCGATCGACGAGGCGGTAGTCGGCGCGCATCCCCTGCTGCATGATCTGCGGCGTCACTCCGACCATGTGCGCGTAGCGGATCCCGCGGCGCTCGACCACCGACACAATCGACATTCGAGCGCCGAGCTCGCCCTGTTGCGGCTGCACGCACAGGATCCCGGCGTCGGCCTGCTCGAGCGCGTCGAGGACCTCCGGCGGCGCGGCCGTCATCGGCCGATTGGCGACCCTCTCGATGAGGACGCCCTGCCACGGCGCGCCGACTTCGTCGAGCGCCGCGGCGATGCTCGCGGCGACGTCGCCGCTCGCTTCGTCGGCGATCAATGCGACCCGCTCGTCGGGCTGAATCGCCAGGCAGACCGAGATCGCGTTCCGCGCGCCCGCTTCGAGGGCGGGCGTGACCGTTCCGAACATCGCTGGGCTCATGCGATCCATTGTACGGAGGGTGTGGGACCGATCGGCCCATGGGGCGGGTCCTCCCCCTACCCAGCCTATGGGCCCATCGGTCCTACACTCCTGAGGACCCCACCGCAAACGCCGCGACCTGGCCTCCGCCCGATGTGACGTTCGCAAGGCCGCTCGAACTCAGTCGCGTGAGAAAACCCGCGAGCTTGCCGCGAAACACGTACGGCGCGAAATCGACCAGCATGTCGCGCATCGCGACGCCGCCGCCGTCGCAGATCGGAAACAACTCGCGGCGGACGGCGATCTTCTCCTGCGCGACCCAGCCGCGCGACCGCTCGGCGATCGCGCGGGCGATTGCCGCATCCCACTCTGCTTCGGTCGTCTCCCAGCCGAGCGTCACGCCGGTGCCGCCGTACTCGTCATTCGGCTTGATCACGAACCGATCGCGGTGCTCGCGCAGATGGGGCACCAGATCGATCGACGCGCCATGGCGACTGATGCGGCGTTCTTCGACGAGCGCCGTCCACGGGACATGCCGGCGAATCATCGCGCGCTCGTCATCGGAGAAGAGCGGCGCGTAGCGCTCGTCGGTGAGCACCGCGAAGAACGCTTTCTTGTGTGGAATCTTGCAGCGCAGCGTGTTGGCAACGCAGACCGCGCGCGCCTCGTAAGCCTGCAGCAGCGCGCGGCACTCCGCCTCGCGCGCGAGGATGTCGTTGATCAGCACACGCCGGTAGACGAGATCGATCGCGATACCGTCGGCAATCAGACGGCCACGATCGAACACGAGGTCGCGCGGGTCGCAGATTGTCGTCGGCACGCCAGCCGCCGTGAAGGCGTCGCGCAACAGCTCGAACTCGCTGTAGGTCGGCACGTCGCGCCAGTCGACGATCGCCATCTGCGGTGTGGCGGCGGTGCCTCCCCATTCGCGATAGCTGGCAACGAGCGCCGGCAGGATCGCATCGACGGGTCGATACAGGCGAGCGTCGATCTGTTCACGGAACCCCGTCATCAGCGGCAGCTCCGCGAACAGCTCGGCGAGTCCCTGGCTGTAGGCCGGACCGGCTGGCGACTCGGCGTTGTACTCTGCAAACTGCAGTGACTCCGGCAGGATGAACGCATCGGCTCGGGCTGCCGTGCTCGTCGTGTTGTAGCCGGGATCGATCCGTGCGAGCCTGATCTCGTCGTCGCTCAGCGCGAGATCCGCGAGCAGCCCCGGCCGCTCCAACGCCGCACTGGCCACCCGTTCGCCCAGCGTCCACAACATCTCGACCACCGTCCTCACGCGCGCCTCGTCGGCGGCGGTCAGAAAGAAAGGACGGAGGAATGGACAGAGGACGCGGTCGCCAAAGCGCAGCCGCCGCTCGCGCTGGGCCGTAGTGATGCGGGTACAGAGAGCTCCCGCGTCTTCACGGCTCAACAGATCGTTCCACGTCGTGGCGGCGTCGAGCATCATGCAATTTAAGAATTAGGAAGTAAGAAGTAAGAATTCGTGAACTCAGTTCGGCACATTCGCGAGATCAACGATGTCGCTGGCTGCCCTTGTCTTCGAACGGATGTACGAATTCTAAATTCTTAATTCCAAATTCTTAATTCACACCGGCGTCCCCGTGCCCATGCCGGTCATGGCAGCCCACTGCGGCCACGATTGCTGGGGCGCGCCGTGCAGGGTGCGATCGATGGCGAGCTCCGCCATCTTCTGGACGGCGAGCTCGAAATAGTGCGGCGTGATCCGGTCGCGCTCGAAGTCGGGCGCCGGATTCAGAAAGTCGATCGCATACGGCACGCCGTCCTCGACCGCGAACTCGATCGTGTTCATCTCGTAGCCGAGCGCGGTGTTCAGCGTGCGGGCATCGCGGACGATCCGCTCGCCGAGCTCCGCCGAGAGATACGCGTGGTTCACGTTGTAGCGCCGCTGGTGCGGATCGTAGGCGACCGGAATGATGTCGGTCTTGCCGAACGTGAAGCAGCGCACGTACTGATCGAAGTGGATGAACTGCTGGAGCGTCATGCAGTATGGCGCGGTGCCGTCGTAGGCGCGAATCAGCTCGTCCCGATCGTTGACCTTGTACACGTGTTTCCACCCGCCGCCCGAGTACGGCTTCAGGATCGCGGGGCGGCCGACGTAGTCGAGCAGCCCGTCCCAGTCGATCGGATAGCCGAGGTTGTGCAGCGACTCGGCCGTGAGATCGATGTCGGGCGGATAGGCCTTCTGCGGCAGCACGACCGTCTTCGGGACCGCGACGCCGAGCTTCTGCGCCACCGAGTAGTTGAAGAACTTGTCGTCGGCGGTCCACCAGAACGGGTTGTTGATCACATAGCTGCCTTCGAGCACCGCGTGCTTCAGATAGGCACGGAAGTATTCGATCTCGTGCGAGATCCGGTCGACGATCACGTGATAGCCGGACGGCTCGCCCATCTTCGTGCCGGCGAGCGTCACGAACTCCGCGGTGATCCCGTGCTCGCGGCCGAGCGTGTTCACGCGATCGAGGAACGCCGGCGGAAACGCGTACTCGCGGCCGCACAACAATCCGACCTTTGCGCTCATACTCTGTACGCCCTCGCCGACTGCTCCACGCTCTCACGAGTCTCTTCGACCAGCGATTGCACGACCGCCCGGAGGTCGCCGGTGTGGCGATACACCTCCACCTGGCGCTCGGCGCTGGTGCCGTCCGACAGAATCTTCTTCACGTACTCGATTTCGCGCCGGCTCCCGAGCTGATCGACGGCATCGTCGACGAACTCGAGCAGCTCGAGCGCCAGATCGCGCATCGGCACCTCACGGCGCTTGCCGAAGTCGATCAGCTTGCCGTCGATGCCCCACCGCGCGGCACGCCATTTGTTCTCTTCGATCAACGCGCGATGATACCGGCGGAAGCCCAGGTTCCTTTCACGCAGCTTGTAGAGCTTGACGATGATTGCCTGCGCGAGCGCGGCAATCGCGATCGATGCCCGCGGCGCCGTCGGCACGTCGCAGATGCGGAACTCCAGCGTGCCGAACAGCGGATGCGGGCGCAGATCCCACCAGATCTTCTTGGCGTTGTCGATGCAGTGCAGCTCGACGAGCATCTCGACGTAGCCCTCGTACTCGCTCCACGACCGGAAATTGTCGGGGATGCCGGTGCGCGGGAAACGGCGGAACACCGTTGTCCGGAACGACTTCAGCCCGGTGTCGCGCCCCAGCCAGAACGGCGAGCTCGTCGACAACGCCAGCAGGTGCGGCAGGAAGTAGCGCGCCTCGTTCATCAGATCGATCATCGTCTGTCGATCGGGCACCGCGACGTGCACGTGCAGGCCGAAGATCAGCAGCGATCGCGCGAGCTGCTGCAGCTCCTCGACGATGTGCTCGTAGCGCTCGCCCGGCGAGATTACCTGATCCACCCAGTTCGAGAACGGATGCGTGCCGGCGGCGGCGATGCGCAGCCCGGTGCGTTCGGCCGCGTCCGCGAGATCGCGGCGGTTGCGGATGATCTCTTCGGCCAGCTCGGCGACGTTGGCGCAGATCTTCGTGCCGACCTCGACGATCGACTGATGCATCTCGCGCTTGATCGCGTCGCCGAACGCCGGCGCGCTCGACGCGAGCAGCTCGGAGACGTGCGAGCGCAGCTCCCACGTATTCGGATCGACGATCTGGAATTCTTCCTCGACACCGACGGTGAAGGCGTGGTCCACGGCCGCCTATCATAGCGCCGCGGCAACGAGGGCGGCCACGCGCGCCGCGCCGCGGCCGTCGACGAGCTGGCTCGCGCGCCGAGCCATCTGACCGCGCCGATCGGCGCGGCCGATCAACCGTCGAATCGGATCGCTCAGCCGCTGCGGCGTGAGCCGGTCGAACACCCCGGCCGTCACCGCAGCGCCTTCCTGATCGAACGCTGACGAGGAGCGCGCGTGGTCGTCGGTGAGGCAGACATGGACCGCGGGCACGCCGCAGGCCGCCAGCTCGTACGCGCTGACGCCGAACGCGGCCACCGCAAGACGGCTCGCGCGCATCAGCGGCGCCAGAGACGCGGGTGCGCTGGCGATGCGGATGGCGTGCGTCGAGCGCACGACGGCGGCGCTCAACGGACCCTCCCGCGCGAATGCCGGACCGATGACCACACAGACGGCGAGCGGCATCGGCAGCAGGTCGAGCGCAGCAAGCGCGAACTCCGTCATGCCGGCCGGATCGCTGCCGCCCATCGTGACGAGGACATCGATCGCCGGCGACCTGCCGCTGAGCTCCGGCGAGGAGAAGTTGTCGGTGACGAACTCACGCCGCAGCAGCACCCAGTCCCAACCCGCGTATCGCCTGCCGGCGAACCCGGTCCAGTTCATCTCGTCCGCCTGCGGGACCGGCGGATAGAACGCCAGGTCGGCCGCAAGCCGGCGATCAGTCCCTTCGTCGATGGCCACAATCCGCATGCCGCGTCCGCGAATCGCCTCGAGTGAGCCGCGTGACAACGCGTCTCGAACGTCGACGACGAGAGCCGAGGCAGCCTGTGCGGACGCGATCGCGCGCAGCTCCTCGCCGTAGTCGGCGTTCGAGTCGGCAGTGACCGCGTCGACGGCAAACCCGGCCGCCCGTGCAGCGGCCGCGCCCGCACTCTCGAGGCCTCGCATCGCAAACCTCACCGTGCAGCGCTCGCGGTCGCGGAGTTCATCGGCGAGCGCGAGGCAGCGCGACACGTGTCCCATGCCGATGTCATGGTTGCCGTCGCAGCGGATCAGGACATTCACGGGATCGGCCATCGCGACGGGTCGAGCAGCGCATCGTCGCTCACGGCGAGTCGAGCCGAGGCCGCGAACGTGGCGGCATCGAGCGGACCGACGGCTTCGGCGGCGAGCGCCGACTCGAGTTCCGCACGCGTCCGCGCGCCGGTGAGAACGCTGGCCACGTACGGCACCGAGAGGCAGAACCGCATCGCCGCTTCAGGCAGTGCGTCCCACGATCCGCCCGCGATCAGATCGCGTGCGCGAGCGGCCGCGGCGCGCACCGGCGCCAGCGTCTCCGGCAGCCATTGGGCTTTTGGCGTCAGCGCGCCCTTGAGAAATGCGGAACGGACGACGACGCCCACACCAGCCGCAGCGGCGGTTGGCAGCACGCTGTGGCGCCCGCGCTGGTCGAGGGCGTTCAATGCGATCTGCACGACGCCGTACTCGCCTGACGTGATCACCGCCAGCGCCGCGTCCTCACCGTAGACGGAGGCACCGATCACACGCACCATTCCTCGCTGCTTCGCGTCGAGCAGCGCGTCCGTGATGGCGCGGTTTTCGATCGTCTCGCGCGTCGCATTGTGGATCTGGACGATGTCGATCGCGTCGCGGCGGATCGCGCGGCGCGACGATTCGAGCGAAGCGGCGACGATGCTCGAGAGGTCAGACACCCCCGGCGCTTCTGCAGCGGACGGCAAGGTGATCTTCGTGGCGATGATCGCCCGTGGATCGCGGCCGGCGGCGACACCGACGATGCGCTCGCTGTCGCCGTACGCCGGCGCCGTATCGATCAACGTGATGCCGCGATCGAGCGCCGCACCGATCAACGCGAGGGCGTCACGCTCGTCGGGCGGCCCGAATTCCCCCGGCGCTGCAATACCGTAATCGACGCCGAGCGAGACGGTGCCGAGCGACAGGGCGCTCACGACGAGACCGGTGTTGCCCAGCGGGCGGAAATCCACGGCAGGCAATTAAGAATTAGGAAGTAAGAATTAGGAATTCGTGCATCTGTTCTGCAGCGCTTTTGAGTTCACGCATTCTTAATTCTTACTTCTTAATTCTTAATTACGACGTCAGCCGATAAAACCCGCGGCGCGCGCAGGGCCCCTTCAGCCGCGACGCGGCATTGCCGGCACCAATCGCGTCAGCGACCGTCGCGAAGACGGCCTCCACCGCTGTCATGTAGGCGCCCACATGCGACGACTGATGCGCGAACGACGGCTTGAACTGGCTGTAGGCGAGATATCCCCGCTCGAGCATCTCCTGCGTGAACAGCGTCGTCAGCGTCGGCTCGTCCGGATGGTCGAAACCGAAATGCGTGAGGCTTGGCAGACCTTCGGTGTGGATCGTCACACCGGTCTTCACGGCCGCACGTTTCCACCCGTCGAAGGTGAGGTTGCCGATGATCTTCAGATGATCGGCGACCCGCTCGCGCCTGAACTTGCCAATCGTCGCCAGCGCCGCGACGGTCCCGACGCGCTCGGTCCAGTTCGTGCTGCTGATGAACGTGGATTGCGCAGCCTCCATCACCTCCGCGCGTCCGATCACTGCCGCCATCGGGTACCCGTTGGCCATCGACTTCGCGAACACGGCGATGTCCGGATTCACGCCGAGGAGCAGGTGGATGCCGCCGTCGGCCATGCGGAACCCGGTCGTGACCTCGTCGAAGACGAGCACGGCGCCGATGTCGTCGGCGATCTCGCGCACCGATTCCAGGAAGCCCGGCTCCGGCGATTCACTGCGCTGCGGTTCCATCACGATGACGCCAAGCTCACCGCGATGCGCGTCGACAATCGCCTTCAGCTGATCGAGCCGGTTGTAGTGAAACGGCAGGGCCGATCCCTTCAGCCCTCGCGGCACCCCCGCTGGATCGAGCCCCGGCATCAGCTGACCGTCGAGGGCGCGGTCGTCGGCAAGGTTTGCCGCGAGATACCAGTCGCACCAGCCGTGGTATCCGGAGAACGCGACGATGTCGCGGCCGGTGTGCGCGCGCGCGATGCGGACGGCAACCATCATCGCCTCACCGCCGGATCGCGCAAAGCGCACCATCTCCGCCCACGGATGCAGCTCGCACAACAGGTCCGCGAGCTCGACTTCTTCCGGCGCGTTCAGCGTTGACGCCGAACCGGCATCGATTGCGGCCTTCACCGCGGCATCGACCTCGGGATCCGCGTAGCCGAGGACACATGCGCCGATCGCCATCATCGACATGTCGACGTAGGTGTTGCCGTCGACGTCCGTCACCTCGACGCCGCGCGCCCGCGAAAAGTACGACGGCCACTGCTCGGGCAGAAACATTTCCGGCCGCTTCGACAGAAGCTGCGTTCCGCCGGGAATGCGCCTCTTCGCGCGCCGATACAGCTCCTGCCCTTTTGCCGTCGACAATTTGACGTTCAGACTCATAGTCCTTCGCGCGAAGAGGTCCGGCTAACGCCGGACACTACGTAAGGCTTCGTGAGCCGCGCCTCACACGCGGCCGACGCTGCCCAGACCCAAGAACCGAGAACCGTGAACTCCGAACCGCGAACCCCGAACCCCGAACCCTTACGGAGTCCACGTCGCGCGCACTGCGCGCGTGGGCCGCAGTCCATCGCGCGGATCCGCACGCCATGGACGGTCCGCAACTTCGGCCTCGACCGGCCGCTTGTCCCCCGTTCCGTCGGCGGCCACACCGTGATGAATCGCTTCGATCACCGGCGCAATCTGTCGCGGCAGCCAGCAATGCCCCCCGCTGAACTCGGCACCGGTGCCGTCCAGATCGAGATGGAACTCGACCATTTCCGCACGCCAGTGGTGCACCGCTCGATAGATCACCGCGGGACTGACGCTGTGATCCGACCATCCCACACGCGTATGCGTCGCAGCGCGAATCGTGTCGATTGCCGCGAGGTTGCACTGCTCGACCGGTGTCGGATATCCGGAGGTGCAGTGGAGCAGTACCGGGTCGGCGCATCCAGCGTCGCGGAGCACGTCGGCGGCATGGGACACTTCGTCTATCGTGGCCATGCCGGTCGCCGCGACGACCGGCTTGCCGGTTGCAGCACACGCACGCAACAGGTCGTCCCACACCAGCTCGTACGACGCGACCTTGTAAAAGTCGACGTGCCGGGCGAGCACCTCCACCGCGCGAAGCGAAAACGGCGTGCACGCGAACTGGATGCCGAGCTCACGGCTCCGCGCCGCCAGCGGCGCGAGAAATTCCTCGGGCAGCTCCCATTGCGCGCGCGCGCGATGCGTCGGGCTCTTCGCGAGAATCTCCGGCGCGAACAGCTCGTCGACCTTGAATAGCTGGAACTTCACGCCTGCGCAACCGATCCGGGACGCGGTCTCGACGAACGCGAGCGATCGACCGAGGTCGCGGCCGTGATTGCTCGACACTTCGGCGACGAACCGCACCGCCATCAACGGTACGCGGAGACGACCTTCGTCACCGCCTCCACGACGTCACTGATGTCGGCGGTCGTCATCGCCGGGAACAGCGGCAGCGTCACGATCTGTTCGTAGGCGGCTTCCGCGATCGGACAGAGGCCGGGACCGGTGCCGAATCTCTGCCGGTAGAACGGGTGATAGTGAATCGGAATGTAGTGGACGTTGACGCCGATGTTCTCGCGCCGCATCGCGGTGAAGAACGTCGCGCGATCGCAGGTGAGCGCATTCGTATCGACGCGCACCACATACAGGTGATGGGCGTGGGACACGCGCGGCCGGACGGCCAGCGGTGTGACTTCGGGTATCTGCGCGAATGCCGCGTCGTAGTCACGGGCAATCGCCTGCCGCCGCGCGATGTTCGCCGGCAGCTTCGCCAGCTGGCTGCGGCCGAGCGCGGACTGGATGTCGGTCAACCGGTAGTTGTAGCCGAGCTCGACGATCTCGTAGATCCAGGATCCGCGAGCGCTCCGGTCGCGATGATCGGCCGTGATGCCATGGTTGCGAAACGACCGCATGCGCGACGCGAGCGCTTCGTGGTCCGTCACGATCCCGCCGCCTTCGCCGGTCGAGACGTGCTTGACTGGATGAAAGCTGAACACCGACAGATCCGCCAGCGTCCCGACCAGCGCGCCGCCGGCGTCTCGCGCGCCAATCGAATGACACGCATCGGCGACGATGCGGACCGGGGAATCGGCGCGTGCACGTGCCGCGATCGCGCGAAGGCGATCGTACTCGCACGGTTGACCGCCATAGTCGACGGCGACAATCGCTCGCGTCCGCGGTGTGATCAGCTCCGCGACGGCGTCGGGATCGATCAGCAGCGTGCGCGGATCGACGTCGGCGAAGATCGGCGTGCCGCCCTGGTAGACAACGGCGTTGGCCGACGCCGCGAAGGTGATCGGCGGAACGATCACTTCGTCGCCCGGACCGATGCCGAGCGCGAACATCGCCGTGTGGAGTGCCGCCGTGCCGTTGCTGACGACGACGGCGTGCGCGGCGCCGGTCGCGCTGGCGAGCGCCGATTCGAAGTCGGCGACGGTCGGTCCGCTGGTCAGCCAGTCCGATCGCAGCACTCGCACGACGGCGGCGACATCGTCATCGTCTATCGAGTGCCGTCCGTACGGCAGCAGTTCGGTGCGGACCGGTGTTCCGCCATGCAGCGCCAGCTGCGCGACTTTCAGATCCTCGGGCACGTGGTCTAGCTTACCGCGGCGGCGGCGGCCGGTTGAACGGTATAGTGTACGAGCGTGAACCGATTGCTCGCGCGCCTCGGCGTGCATCGACGCGAACACATCTCGGTCGCGCGCGACTTCTCGATCTACTCCGCCGTCAACATCTTCTCGCTCGTACTGCTGTTCAGCACGAACCTCTGGCTGCGGCGCTTCGTCGGACCGTACGTCGCCGGCCTGTGGACGGCACTCGAGCTGCTGCCCGGCTATGCGACCTACGCGCATCTCGGCATCATCAATGCGGCCGAGCGCGAGTTGCCGTTCCTTCTCGGCGCGGGCCGCACGCGCGACTTCGACGGACTGAAAGACACGCTGTTCTGGGCGACGAACGCGCTGGGTGGTGCGCTCGCGGCGCTCACGCTCGGAGCCGCGCTGCTGTTCCGCGACCGCCTGTCGCATGACACGTTCGTCGGTCTGCTGGCGTACGCGCCGTGCGTGTGGGCGCAGCTGGTTGCGACCTACTTGGTGGTCCTCTACCGGGCGCGCAAACGCTTCGTCGAGTTGAGCGGACGTCAGGGTGCCGCCAATCTCGCGAAGGCGTTGCTGCTGATCTCCGCGGGGACTGCGTTCGGTCTGTACGGCATACTCGCTGCGGAGCTGGCAAGCTTCGCGGTCCTCATCGCGATGCTGGCAGGCGGCCTCCGCGAGACGTTCGCGCGTGTCTTCGAGTCTGCGCGATTGCCGGCGCTGGTCGCTGGCGGGCTGCCGATCCTCGCCGGCGGGCTTGCCTTCGAAACGCTGCGGCCCGGCGGCGCCAGCGGGGCGGATCAGACGGTCATCCTTGCCACGCTCGGCAAGACGCCGCTCGGCGTCTACAGCATCGCCTCGATCGTCTGCCAGGGTCTGTATTACCTGCCCAACGCGCTCTCGATCGTGATGTATCCGCGCTTTCAGGAGCGCTACGGGCAGACGCAGTCGACCGACTCGCTGCGGCGATTCGTCGAGCTGCAGCTGCACGTGCTCGCGGACGTCCTGCTCGCAGCGATCGCGGTCCTCTTCGTCGCGCTGCCGGCGGCGATCCGCGCGTTCTTTCCGGCCGACTGGAGCGGCGCGATCGCGCCGCTGCGCGTGATGCTCGTCGCGACCTACTTCATCTCGCTCGCGCCGCCAGGCGGTCAGCTGCTGCTGACGATCCGCAAGCAGATGCAGGTGCTGCTGCTGGCGCTGCCATGCACCGGGCTTGGTTTCGCCGCGGCGTACGTGGGCGCGGCGTACGGGCTTGTCGGCGTCGCCACCGGCATTGCGCTGGCGTGCTTCGCCGAGTTCCTCGCGGTCAACGCGTACGCGCTGTCGCATTTTGCGCGCGCGCAGACGGTCGCTGTCGAGATTGGCCGGCTGACGGTTACGGCGGCGGCATGGCTGGGTGCGGCGGTGCTGATCGAGCGGCTGGTCCCGCCGGGACCGTGGCCGGCGAACACGCTCGGCGGCTGGCCGCTGCTCATCGTCGGTCTGGTGAGCCTGCCCCTTCTGCGGCGCGCGCTCCGGCGAATCCAGTCTCCGCAGTTTTCCACAGGTCCGCAGTTTTCCACAGGGGGTCGGGAATAGTTTTCGAGTGGGGCCGAAAACTATTCCCGACCCCTTGTGGAAAACCCGAGGGCGGCAGCCGTCCACAGGGGGTCGGGAATCGTTTTTTTCGATTGCGACAAAATCGGCCGGAAATCTCACGTCGGACCGTCCGCGAACAAGGTTTCCACAGGGGGTCGGGAACAGTTTTCGATTCCGCGGTGTCAGGACTCGAAACGATTCCCGACCCCCCTGTGGAAAACTGCGTGCCGCGAAAACGATTCCCGACCCCCTGTGGAAAATGGGCGGCGGTCCGTTGACAACCGTTCGCTACGGCCACTAACATTCCGTCGTCGCTCCGACACCGTAAACCTAGCTGTTTCAGGCCTTTGACTGATTCCAATCACGCTGCCCGCCGTCCGTACATCGGATCGCTGAACCTCGCGGACATCGCTCACGGCTGCTTTGCCGGCAAGTCCGTGCTCATTACCGGCGGGACCGGATCCTTCGGCCGCCGCTTCACCGAGATCGCCCTCGAATACGCGAACCCGCGCCGCTTCGTCGTCCTCAGCCGTGACGAGCTGAAGCAAAGCGAGATGGCGCAGCACTTCGATCACGATCCGCGGCTGCGCTTCTTCCTCGGCGACGTCCGCGAACCCGGCCGGCTGCGCCGCGCGTTTCAGGACGTCGACGTGGTGATTCACGCGGCCGCGCTCAAACAGGTCCCGGCGGCCGAGTACAACCCGTTCGAGTTCGTGAAAACGAACGTGCTCGGCGCGCAGAACGTGATCGACGCCGCCCTCGACGTCGGCGTTCCGAAGGTCGTCGCGCTCAGCACCGACAAGGCGGCAAACCCGATCAACGTCTACGGCGCGACGAAGTTGTGCGCCGACAAGCTGTTCGTCGCCGGCAACTCGTACGGTGGTGCCGCCGGATCGCGATTCAGCTGCGTCCGTTACGGCAACGTCGTCGGCAGCCGCGGCAGCGTGATTCCGTTCTTCCTGTCGCGCCGCGCGTCCGGCGTGCTGCCGATCACGCATCCGGACATGACGCGCTTCTGGATCACGCTCGACCAGGGCGTCGCGCTCGTCCTCGCCGCGCTGCAGTGGATGCGCGGCGGCGAGATCTTCGTGCCGAAGATTCCGAGCATGAAGGTGATCGATCTCGCGCGCGCGATCGCCCCGTCGTGCCGGCTCGAGGTGGTCGGCATCCGACCGGGGGAAAAGCTGCACGAGGTGATGATCCCCGCCGACGAGTCGCGGACGACCTTCGAGTACGACACCCACTATGTGATCGCACCCGCGCACCACGAGTGGACGACGTTCGACCACACCGCGAACGGCGCGCGGACCGTCGAGCAGGGCTTCGCCTACGCCAGCGATCGCAATGAGCACTGGCTCACCATCGACGAACTGCGCGAGATGGCCGGCGAACCGGTCTCGGCGATTCCCGGACCCTAGCCGGATGCCAACCACCCGGCCGTCCTCACCGGCCGAGCGGTGCCTGCGCGCGCTGTGGACCGAGCGCGTTGCCTTCCTGATCGTCGTGTTCGGGACCATGGCCGCCGCAGCGCTCGTGACGACGACACAGCCGACTTTGTACGCATCGCAGGCGCTCCTCAGCGTGAAGCCGCCGGCGGAGGTCGTCGCCGAGGCACTCCGCACGAAGCGTCCGTATCTCGGACCCGACGGCCACCTCTACGACGCGAACGATCCGGAGCGGCAGACCGGACCGGGACGGTACGCGCCGCGGCTGACGGCGCCGGGCCTTGTCACGCTCGCGGCGCACGACGCCGGGATTCTCCCCGCCGGCGCCTCGCTCGACGATCAGCAGGCGGCGCGCTGGGTGACGGCCGAACGCATCGAAGGCGCAGATCTGATTCGTCTCGTCGTCTGGCAGCCGACTGCCGACGCCGCACACCAACTTGCGGACGCGATCGTCGCTCGCGGGCTCGCAATCAACCAGCGCGACGAGGCCAACGTCGCGCCCCCGGAACTGCGCCGCATCATGATGGTGGTCGATCCACCGACGCTGCCCTCGGCGCCGGGGTATCCACGGCTCGGCGTCAACCTCAGCGTCGGCTTTGCGCTCGGCGTGCTCGCCGCGAGCGCGCTCGTCGCGATTCGACAGACGACGCACGGCTGATGGCATACACCACTCTGTTCCTGGCCTCGGTGGCGGGCGCCGCGTGTGAGCTGCTGCGCGTCAGACGGATCTGGGCGTTCCTGATTCTCTTCATCGCGTTGATGCCGAAAGTCGCAGTGGCAGTCGTGCCCGGCAACACGACGCCCCTGCGCGTGGACGACCTCGTGCTCGCCGTCGTGATCGGTGCGTGGATGGTGCAGCGCCTGTTCGCGCCATCGTGCGACAGCCAGCCAGCCATCCCGCCGTCGCCCGCCTCGCTCTTCCTGCTGCTCTACTGGGGCATCGCCGCCGCGTGCACGCTCGTCGGCATCGCGGCGCTGACGACCACTCCGCTCACCGGCATGCTGCATATCGGCCGGCTGATTGAGTACGGCTTGCTGTACTACCTCTTCTACACGTCGATCGGCCCCGACGAGCTCCCACAGTTCGTCGAGGTCGTGTGCGTCGCGCTCCTCCTCGTCGTGGCGATCTGGATCGGCCAGCACTGGGCGCACGCACCGGCGAACGCCGCCACGCCATGGGCAACGCTCTACCCCACGTTCTCGGCGACCTACGACTTCGGCGGCTTCGTGATGCTGACGACGGTGCTGCTCTACGCGGTGTGGAGCACAGGCGCAAACCGCAGCCTCGCGATGACGGTCGCGCTCGCCGCCGGCGCCTTCGTGACCATCAATTCCGAATCGCGGGCGTCGCTGCTCGGCCTTGCCGTCGTCGTCGCCATCGATGTCGCGCTGCGCGCGCGCTGGTGGGCGGTCGCTGCGATCGGCGCTGCGGCGATTGCCGCGCCCTACCTCGTCCGCTCGCGCAAGATGCTCACCCTCGTCAGCGGCGTGGTCGCACTGGTGACGACCTTCAAGCTCGACGTGATCAGGCAGGCATTCGCCACCGATCCGAGCCTCGCGCTGCGGCTCCGCAACTGGTCGTTCGCGATCGATCACTGGCGGGCGCGGCCGTGGGCCGGCGACGGACTCGGCGGTTACCTGTCGTACACGAGGCAGTACGATCTGCCGGCGTCACCCGACGGCTGGTACATACGCGTGCTTGCGGACACCGGAGTGCTGGGGCTCGCCGCGTTCCTGCTGCTGATCGGCGCGCTCGCCTGGGTGCTGTTCGCGGGCGTCCGCCGGGAAACGGTCGCGATGCGGCGTGCTATCGTGTATGCGGCCGCGCTTGCGGTGGTGGCCGCGTCGGTCAGCGCGGTGCTCGTCGACACGTTCGTCTCCTACAAAATCATGGGCATGTTCTGGACGATTGTCGCGTGCGGCACCCGAGTGACCGCGAGAGAGGCGGCGGCCTGATGGTCCCGACGCCGCGCACGCAGATGACCGTGCGGACGCTCGCCCTGGTCTCGCTCGACCTCGCCGCGATCTTCGCCGGCTGGATTCTCGCGTCGAACTGGCGACTTGGATCGTACTGGGGGAACGAGTTCCGCCTGAACCACCAGACGCAGTTCGCCCTCCATGCGGCGATCTTCCTGGTCGCAGCGATCCTGTTCGAAACCTACGATCCGCGCCGCCCGTACGCGAGCTTCACCGAGATGCGCAAGCTGGTCGGCGGCTACCTGCTGGCGGGATTGATCGAACTGCTGATCTTCTTCTTCCGCCCGGAGCCGCTGGTCGGCCGCGGTATCTTTGCATTGAACGTCGCCGTGTTCATTGCGATCGCGGCGATCGGTCGCGCCGGGTACAGCCTGTTCGGGACCGACTTCTTCAAGCGGCAGGCCCTCGTCGTCACATCGGGCGGCGTTGGCGCGCAACTGCTCGGCGAGCTGAAACGCGCGGCGGCGTCGGTCTATCAGATTCAGGGTTACGTTGCGCCAGCGCGGGACATGAGCGCGCCCAACACGGCGCCGTGGCTCGGGGCCGGCGCCGACCTGAACGATCTGATCGAGCGGCGCAGGATCGACACGGTGATCGTCAGCAGCAGCATGGACTGCTGGAACCGTTATCTGCAGCCGCTCATCATCGCGCGCAGCCGCGGCGTCGAGATCGTCGACCTGGCGACGGTGTGCGAGCGATTCCTGAACCGGATCCCCTGCGATCAAATCACCGAGCTATGGCTGCTGTGGGGGCTGATGGGACGCTCGTCTCTCTATGTGACGCGCCTGAAACGGCTGGTCGATTTCACGCTGGCGACCGTGCTGCTGATCGTGTCGCTGCCGCTGCTGCTGGCGATCGCCGTCGCGATCAGGCTGTCGAGCCGTGGGCCGATGCTGTTTCGCCAGGAGCGGATCGGCCTGCACAATCGCCCGTTCACGGTCGTCAAGTTCCGCTCGATGGTCGACGGCGCCGAAGACGAATCGGGTCCGGTGTGGGCGGCCGAGCGCGATCCGCGCGTGACGCCGATCGGCCGCTGGCTTCGCCGCTGGCGCCTCGACGAGCTGCCGCAATTGTGGAACGTGATCAAGGGCGACATGAGCCTGGTCGGCCCGCGGCCCGAGCGCAGCGTGTTCGTCAACGAGTTCCTCACCGCCGTGCCGATGTACAACCAGCGTCACGGGCTGCGCCCGGGCATCACCGGCTGGGGGCAGATTCACTACGACTACGCCGCGTCGCGCGAGCAGACGCGCGAGAAGCTCGAGTACGATCTGTTCTACGTGAAGAACGCTTCGTTCCTGCTCGATCTTGCAATCCTGCTGCGAACGACGCGGACCCTCGTCGCCGCGCGAGGCAGATGAAGCGTGGTGTGACCTAGCGAGGGCTTCAGCCGAGCGTCAGCGCCGTGAAACTTTCCATCGTCATCCCGACCTATAACGCGCACGAGTGGATCCAGGGTTGCATCGACTCGATCAGGCTGCACCGCCCCTCGTGCGACTACGAGATCATTGTCGTCGACGATCGCTCGAGCGACGACACGGTGGAGATCGTGCGGCGGATGTATCCGGACATCCTGGTGTTTGCCAACGAACGGAACATCGGCTTCGGCAAGACGGTCAACGCCGGCCTGGGCGCCGCCCGCGGCGAGTACGTCCTCGTGTTGAACAACGACACCTGGATGCATGAGGACGCGCTCGACGCGATGATCGGCTACCTCGACGCGCACCGCGACACCGGCATCGTCGGACCCAGAGTGCTGAACAGCGACGGTTCGCTGCAGCAGCAGTGCCGCCGGCGCATTCCGACGCCGGGCGCTGCCCTCCTCTATTTCAGCGGCGTCGCGAAACTGTTTCCGAAGAACCCGCGCATCGCCGGCTACCTGATGACGGCGGCCGACGAACATCAGACGACCGAAGTCGATTCGGTGTCAGGCGCCTGCCTGATGGTGCGGCGCGAGGTGCTCGACGCGATTCACGGCTTCGACCCGGAGTACTACCTGTACGGCGAAGACATGGATTTCTGCTGGCGGACGAAACTGGCGGGCTGGAAGGTGGTGTACTTTCCCGGCGCCGCGATCACGCATTTCGGTGGCCAGGGCGGCACCGGGAAGAAGAAGATCTACGCGACGATCGAGTGGCACCGTGCGATGTGGATCTTCTACCGCAAGCACCGCGCGCCGACGGTCGCGTTTCCAGAGCGCGCCCTGGTCTACTCCGGCATTGCGCTGAAGACCGCGGTCGCCGTCGCGCTCAATGCCGTCAGGCGATCCGGAACGCCGGGAACGGCGAAGCCGCAGTAAGCGACGCATGCGAGCCGCGCGCGCGACGTGGGTGTGGGCGCTCGCGGCGGCTGCCGCACTCCTCTATCCCGACCATATTGCCGGCGCGTTCGACGGTGTGCCGCTCGATCGCGTCGCCGAAGCGCTCATCGTCGGCGGCCTGGTCCCCGCGTTGTGGTGGTTCTACCCGAGCTTTCTCGCCACACGGCGCGCGCGCGTGTGCATTCTCACTCTCGCTGCCTGGCGGATCGCATCGAGCCTGCTGTTCGTGCAGGACGGCTGGTGCGTGCAGTTCGTCCCGGCGAGGCCGTTCGCGAAAGACGCGGGCCACGTGCCGCACGCGTGGGACCTCCGCGCCGACTGGCGATCGTTCGAGCCGGCCTGCTCCGCGATCATGACGCGGAGCTACCACGCCTTCGAAGATTTCCCGGCCTGGTTCTTCAACCTGCCGCCGCCGAACGAGAGCTGGCCGCAGGCGATCGACATTCCGCCGGGCGCGACGACGCCGATGTACGTGCGCGGGTATCTGACGCCGGCGACGGGCGGGACGCTCGATTTCGAGGGCGCGTCCGGTGTCACCGGCACCGTGAGCCTCGACGGTCGGGTGACGCCATGGCCGGTGCACGTCGACGCGGGCACGCACACGATCGCGGCCGACGCGGTGCTCAACTACAACAAGTGGGCGCTGATCACGAAGTGGAACGGCCGCGACCTGTGGAGCAGCGGCGTGACCGCGACCGTGGAGCGTCCGTCGCCGATCGACATGCTGGTGCGGCCGTGGATCGGATTGATCCCGACGCTGCTGACGGTCGCCTTCGTCGGATCGTGGGTGGTTGCGGCAGCGAGCGCCGTGGGGAGTCCGATGACGATCGCGTGGGCCGCGGCATCGGCGGCGACAATCGCGACAGTCGTCTCCGCGGCGCCACCGGAAGCGGCGCGCTGGGTGATTCCCGCGATCGCGCTCGCCGCGTTCCTGCCGGTCCCGCCGCGGCTGCAGAACATCGCCGGCGCGTACGCGCTGGTCGGTGTGCCGTGGCTCGCCTTCGTGCTTGCCGGCGGGATTCCGCTGATCGGCAAGTTCATCCTGTACGAATTCGGCAACGACTACTGGATGTATCAGCGCTACGGATATCGAATCGTGATGCAGGGCTACTGGCTCGAGGGCGGCTCGCCGCTGTTCTACTTTCAGCCGCTGTACCGATGGATCACGGGCCTGCTGCATCTCGTCTTCGGCGATTCGAGCGTCGGCGAGCGATTCTGGGACGGCATGTGCCTGCTGGCGGGCGCGCTCGTGAGCTTCCGCATCGTGCGTTCGTTCGCCGGATTCAGATGGGCGATCGTCGCCGCGGTGCTGTCGCTCTCGGTCTTCGCGCTCGGCACGGCGCGATATCTGATGGGGTTTGGTCTGAGCGAGATTTCGTCCGCCGGGCTCTTCTACATGGCGGCGCTGTGCGCGATGCGGAGTCGTGCGCCGCATGCGCGGGTCTGTGCGATCGGCGCGGGCGTGCTCGCGACGCTGGCGTTCTACACGCGGCTGAACAACGGCATCATGTCGTTCGGCGTCGCGTGCTTCGCGTTGTCGCTCACCGTGCCGGTGCGGGCCCTCGCTTCCCCATGGCGATCGGGGCTGTGGCGCCGCATCTCGTGGTGGACGGTGGCGGGCGTCTGGGGCGGGGTCGCGTGCGGCCTGATTGCCTTCGCGTGGCGGACGTGGCACTACACCGGCGTGTTCAGTGTCCTGCACGGCACGTCGGGCTCCCTCCTCGCGATCTTCAAGCCTGATTCGCCAATGCGCGCGAACTTCGATCGCCTCTTCACGAACCTGGCGAGCGTGCTCACAGTCAACGACCCGCCGCGGTTCGATGTCTACGCGCTGCCGGTCATGACGGGCGCGCTGGTCGCTGTCCTGTCGCTGGCTGGCGTAGCGAAGCTGCGCGATCTGCCGGCGGCCGCCGTTCTGTTCTTCGCGTCAGCGATCGCCGCGCAGTTCGTCGTCGCCGGCTCGGCATATCCCGGCCGCTTCTCGATCCACCTGCTGCCGGTCACGTCGGCGCTGACCGTGTGTGCCGTGGCGAGGATCGCGGGCGCTTCTAAAGGGCTGCGCGATCGGAAGTCCCGCTGACGCACGGCTGAAGCCGTCGCGCGGCATCGCGGCCGCGTTTACATCCAGCCGCGGAGGCGGTAGTACAAGGTCGCGGCGGCGTCGTAGACCACGCTGTCGAAGAGCAGCAGGCCGAAGTCGCTCGGCATCCAGCGCAACTTCTCCGACCAGTGATCCGGCTTGATCGGTGCCGCGGACGGGATCACATCGAGGCCGGCCGCGCGAAAGACGGCGAGCGAGCGCGCCATATGCGTCAGCGAGGTGACCAGGACGATCGGCCGGGACGGTTTTCCGGCAAGCGTGCGCGCAATCAGCAACGCCTCTTCGCGCGTCGTCTTCGACTCTGCCTCGATCGTCACGCGATCGGGCGGAACGCCGAGCTGGACGATCGCATTCCGCATGGCCTCTGCTTCCGCCCGGGCACCTTTGCGGCGCTCGGTCACGCCGCCCGACACCAGAATCGTCGGACCGTCGAGCAGCCGGTACAGCCGTGCGCCTTCGAGCAGGCGGAGTCCCGCGCGCAGGGACACCTGGTTGATCACGAGATCGCCGATCCGCATCGTGCTGTTGCCCGCGCCCAGCACGATCACCAGCCTCGCGCCCCGCGCGTCGGCGGCGCTGGCGAGCGGCTGATAGGCGCGGCCCTGCCAGCGCACGAGCCGCTCGGCGCACGCGGGCGACGCGAGCACCCAGTACGATACGAGAATGGCGGCGAAGTACCAGCGCGCGCCACGCTGGGTCCGCCGCCAGAACGAGAGCGCGACGCCGATCGCCAGCAGCGCGATGAAGAACGTCAGCGAGGCTGGACTCGCGTACAGCTTTGCGGCGTCCACGAGAGCGTCGATCATACGGCGCGCTGCACGGCCGGCTCTGCCATCACGCCGCGCCACGTGAGCCGCAACGCTCCCTCGGACGGGCGCTCAGGAAGGACGAACCCGAGCGCCCAGCCGGACAGCAGCGTCGCGGCAAGGCCGAACGTCGACGGCCACATGAACCCGATCGACGTGTGATACGCGACCACGTAGCTCGCGATCGTGCCGATCGTTCCGGCCGCCAGCGTCGCGAGGCTCGCCGCGCGCCGGCTGAACATCGCCAGCAGATAGATCCCGAACAGCGGGCCGGTGAACGCGTTGATCAACTTGTTCGCGATCTCGAGCAGGCTGCCGATCTTCGAGACGTTCACCGCGAGCAGCGTGCCAAGCCCTCCGAACACGAACGTCGCCACGCGCGACACCCGCACCTGGCGATCCTGCTCGGTTGCGGTCAGCGCGACGCCGGAGGTCTGCCGTCCGAGGACCAGTCGATTGTAGAAGTCGACCACCACGACCGACGTGCACGAATTGATCGCCGAGTCCACGCTCGACAGCGACGCCGCCATCAGCGACGCGATCACCAGGCCGACGGCGCCGGCGGGGAACGTCTGCAGCATGAAGTACGGGAGGATGCGATCGGTCGCAAAGTCCGGCGGCAGAGCATGGCTCTGAAAGTATGCGAACAGCGCCAGGCCGACGAACGAGAGCGCGAACATCCACACGATGTCGCCCGCGGCGTTGACGACGAACGCCCGCCGCGCTTCCGGCAGCGAGCGCGTCGTCTGCAGCCGCTGCACCATGATCTGATCGCCGACGTACGCCGCCATGCGGCCGGTCAGCAGCGACGCCATGATCGCGACGATGCTGAGCGGCTGTTCGAAGAAGACGCGCACCTGCGCCAGGAAGCCGCCGCCGGGCGCGGTTGCGAACGGCGCGATCAGCGTCGTCCTGCCAGCGGTCGCCGCGATCTGCCAGATCTGCGGCAGCCCGCCCGCCACCGATCGCGTGGCGATGACGACGACGGCGGCGAGGCCGCTGAAGCGCACGCAGAACTGCACCACGTCGTTCCAGATCACCGCCTTCACACCGCCGAGCGCGGTGTAGACGGTCACGACCACGCCGAGGACGAGCACCGTCCACGTGACCGGCAACGCGCCGGACGAAGCGACTTCGACGGCCAGACAAGGCACGTAGGTCGCGGTTGCCATCCAGCCGAGCCGCCAGACGATGAAGATGCCGGCCGCGAGGCTGCGCACGCGAACGTCGAAGCGCGCCTCGAGGTACTCATAGGCGGTGAAGTAATTCAGGCGGCGGTAGAACGGCAGCGTCACGCGAGCGACCCACGGGTACAGCAGCAGCCACGACGTCGTGCCGGTGAGCAGCACGAGCCCATACCTGATCGTGGACGACGGCTGCATCAAATAGTCGATCGCGCTGTCGAGCGCCGCCATCAGCGACAACCCGACCGGGAGCCACGTCATCGACTGGTGTGCGAGGAAGAAATCGTCGAGCGATCGCTGCCGCCGCGAGAAGTACACGCCGACGCCGGTGAGCGCGGCGAGGTAGGCGACGATGATCACGGCGTCGTAGACGCGGAAGGAGCCGGTGGTCATGATGGAATGATCCCGATCGGCTGGCCCGGCCCGATGTCGTACCCCACCCACACGCCGAAGTAGGCGTCATAGCGCCCGGGCGGCAGCTCGAAGCTCGCCCAGGCGAGCTGGCCGGGTTTCCAGATCATCGGCGCGAGCGTCGGCACGATGTCGAGGTATTCGCGGCGATCGGCAACCGGGTACGCGTGCATCCACAGCCGGCGGCTCGTCGAGTCGACGTGCGGCGTGAAATAGACGATCACCTGCGTGGCACCGCCAGCCAACGGGCGGTGGGTGACTCCTTCGACGATGAGCTCGCCGTTGCGCAGCCGTGCCCCGATACGGACGCCGCCTCCCGCCGCGATCGGACGCGTTGCGGCGTCGGGCGCGGCGCCGCCGCCCTCGACCGCGAGCCGGAGCAAAGCCGCCGGCTCGGCGAGATCCTGCCGCCGTTCGGCCTGCTGCAGCGTCGCGGCGACCGCGTCCGACTCGCGCCACGCCGCTGCGGACGGATTGCCTGCCGCTTCGTAGGCGAGCATGAACAGCGAATCCGGATCGTCGATCGACTGACCGCGTGCGATGCGCGACCAGAGCCGTGTCAGCGACGGGGTGTCGCTGCGGCCGACGAGCAGCCGCGGCGCTGCATCGCCGAGCGCTCGCAGCTCGACCGACTCGGGATATGACGCAACGGCCGACGCAAACAAATCGGCCGCGGCGGACGTCCTGCCCGCGTCCAGATAGCTCCTCACCTGAGCGTCGTAGTCGGCAGGGGTCATCTGCGAGTACAACGGCCGCACGACCGTCGCGACAGTCATGACGTTCGCGGCCACGACGCCGACGACCGGCGCAGTGATCGAGACGCGCGTGATCGCCGGCCACGTCGCGGCAGCGGCGACCGCAGCCGCGACGAATGCGAAAGCCAATGGCAGGTCGCGGGTGACATCGACAAACCGCGCGACGTCGCCATAGTGGTGCGTCGCGATCGCCGCGCGCAGGACCGCTCCAGGCGACGCAAGCCACAGTGCCGCGGCCGCGGCGGCGACACACGCCAGCGCCGCGCTCACCGGGCGAGCATGATCGCGCGCGAATGCAATGAACCGTTCCAATCCGAGAACGAATCCAATCGTGAGCGGCCCGAGCATCGCGAACAGCCACCGACCGTACCAGAGGTTGCGGCCGGCGACCGACGGCCCGTACAGAATCGGCAGGATCATCAGGCCCACGCCGATCGCCTGAAGCGCCCGCGCGCGCCGACGACCCGCGTCGTCGTCGACGATCGCGAGAGCGCGCCGTACAGGCGTCAAGGTCCCGATCACCGCGAAGATCGTGAGGACGCCGATGAACGCAAACTGCCACGCCGGGAGCAGCAGACTCGGTTGGCCGAGCCAGCCCCAGAATCCGGTAAACAGCTTCGGCAGAAACTCGAACAGGTAGTACGCGAGGTCGGGCGGCGTCGTTCCGCGCCCGGGATCGGCCGCGAACAACGGGCGCAGCGGATGGCGGGCGGCCTGGAGCCAGGGGCCAAAGTCGGTGCCGGCCTCGGTGTGGCGCGTGAGGATGATCACGGCGGTCACCAACGGCAGGATGACTGCCACGGCCGCGGTCGCGCGGCCTTTCCACGATCGCTCGACGGCGATCAGGCTGATTGCCGCCCACGGCGCGAGAAACAGGGCTTGTCGATCGGCGAACGGCACGATCGCGATTCCGGCGAGCAGCGCCGACCACACCAGCCATCGCGGTGCGCGCTCGGTCGCACCGGCGACGACAACCAGCGTGACCGCGGCAGCGAGGAGACGCGTCGCTGCCTCCGGATGAACGACGGCGTTCACGAAGCTCGATTGCGGGATGCAGATGCAGACCGCCGCCACCAGCAGGGCACGGCGCGCGTCACCCAGCGACAGCAGCGCAATCGCATAGATGATCGCCATCGTCGCCGCAGCGAGGAGCGCCGTCAGGACGCGCAGCGCGATCAGCGTGCGAACGTGCTCGCGCGGCGCGACGCTGCGATCGAGAACGAAACGATTGACCTCACCCCGCCGGTTGCCGACGAACTGGAACGCCGGGTTGTACCTGGGCTGAGGAAGGCCTGCGTCCGGCGACATCGCGCGAATGATCGGTCCGGCGAGCCGGAAGTACACGTTCTCGCGGCGCTCGGGTGTAGCCGCCAGCTGGCGCGCGCGGTTGTAGAAGAACAGCTCGTCGGGCCCTTCGAACGGCGGCACCGACACAATCCACAGCGTCGCCACGAGCATCGACAGCCCCGACACGAACAAAACGTCTCGGCGGATGCCTGAAGCGACGAGCGGGCGCATCGCGGTCACCGAGCCGGTGTCGTTCATTGCGAGGCTACCCACCATTGCCCGCCGGTGTTGTCGCGACCGACCCTGGCACGAACCGCGTCGTCCGGCGCCAACCGGCGAGCAACTGCAGCCAGCGCTCGTAGGTCAGGAGCGCCCACAGTTGCGGACCGACGTTCGCGCGGCCGGAGAGGTGCTGGTCGACGAGCCGTTCCACGAACGAACCAGACAGCGAGTCACGGTATTTCGCATTCGGCGCACGCAGCACGTCTTGCACGTACTCGCGGAGCTGGCCGCGGAACCACGTTCCGAGCGGAACGCCAAACCCCATCTTCGGTCGGCGATCGATTTCCGGCGGTATGAGATCGGCGAACGCGTCCCGCAGAATTGCCTTCGAGACCGGGCCGCGCAGCTTGAACGTGTCAGGCAGCCGCGCGACGTATTCGACCAGCTCTCGATCGAGGAACGGGCTGCGCGCCTCGAGCGAGTTCGCCATCGTGGCGCGATCCGTCTTCACGAGCAGGTCGTCGGGCAGGTAGGTCGTGAAGTTCGAATACAGCAACCGGCCGAGCGGCGACGCGTCGCACGGGGGCGCCTGGACACCGCGGCCTGCTACAGCGACCGCATCGAGGTGGACGTCAGTTCGAACCAGCGCGTTCAGCTCGTCGAAAAACACCGAGTTCCACATCGTCACGCGATCGTCGATCCGGAGACGCCGTGCGCGGACGAATCGCCGCAGCTCGGCGAGCCGGCTGCGCTCGTGGCGAGGGTGCGGCAACGCGGCCGTCAGCACATCTCCGGCCGCGGCCGCGAACGCCGGAATGCGCTCGGATACGAGCGCGGCCCGGAACCGGCGGTACCCTGCGAACACTTCGTCGCCGCCGTCGCCAGTCAGCGCGACGGTGACGTGCTGCCTGGCGAGCTGCGACACGAGATAGGTGGGAATCGCCGACGAATCTCCAAACGGCCCGTCGTGGTGCCAGACCAGCGTGTCGACCAGGTCGACCGCCGACGGCGCGACCCGAAACTCGGTGTGCTCCGTCGAAAATGTCCTCGCCGCAATCCGGGCGTAGGCGGTTTCGTCATACGCCGAATCGCCCTCGAAGCCGATGCTGAAGGTCTTTACCGGGGCGCCGGTCAGCCGACTCATCACGCCGACGACGATCGTCGAGTCGAGGCCTCCGCTGAGGAAAGCGCCGAGCGGCACATCGCTGACGAGCCGCCGCTCCACCGCCCGCGTCACGAAATCGCGGACGGCGGCAGCCGCATCGCGCGCCGGGACATCGGGCACGTCACGGCGCGGCGGAAATTCGAGGCGCCAGTAGCGCCGCGATGCAGCGCGCCGGCGTGCATCGATCGTCATCAGCGAGCCGGGCTCGATCTGTCGCACGCCCTTGTAAAAAGTCGACGGCCCGGGAACATATCCCCTGAGGAGGTAGTCGGGCAGCACGTCCGTATCCACGTCCATCGCGATTTCCGGCAGCGCGAAGAACGCCTTCATCTCCGACGCAAATGCGAACAGCGATTCGGACTGGACGTAGAAGAGCGGTTTCTTTCCCGCGCGATCGCGGGCCAGCGTCAGGCAACGCTGTCGATCGTCCCAGATCGCGATCGCGAACATCCCGTCGAGCTCGGCGATGCAGTCGGCGCCACGCTCCTCGTACAGGTGCACGATCGTCTCGGTGTCGCTGTGCGATCGGAAGCGGTGGCCGCGCCCCTCGAGGCCACGCCGCAGCGCCATGAAGTTGTAGATCTCGCCGTTGAAGACGACGTGCACCGAGCCGTCTTCATTCGTCATCGGCTGGTTGGCGTGGGGTGACAGATCGATGATCCGCAGACGGCGAAATCCGAGGCCGGCGCGACCGTCCGGCGCAAGGTACGACCCGGCGCTGTCCGGTCCGCGGTGCGTCAGTTGATCGCGCATCACCGCGAGACGGCCGGCGTCAACCGGCGCTTCGTCGAAGCGGAGCTCGCCACAGATGCCGCACATCAGCGCATCCCAGCCATCATCGCGTCCGCCGCGGGGCACCGCTCGGCGATCATGCGAGCGCTCCATACGTCAGCAGGACCTGCTGCAGCCAGAGCAGCCACCGCATCGACCAGCGGGACGCGGCAGTGGCGGTCCGCGTCTCGAGGACGATGCTGTTGTTCGTCCGGTTCAAGTCCAGCAGCAGCCGCATCTCCGGATCGATCTCGGCGGCGGTCGCGCGCGCGGCGCTGCGATAGGTGAACGTCTTACGGCGATCGCGTCCGTCCCAGGTGTCGACGATGCGATCGCCATCCGTGAAGGTCGTGAGGATGGTCAGGCCGCGGCCGCTGTCGAACGGACCGGTGCGCGGCGACGCCGCGCCCGTGAACTGGCCGGCGCCGCGGCGCTCGACCGTGACCACCGTGTCGAAGCGGCCGCCAGCTGCGGCATCGCTGTGCAGTTCGGCGACCGCGTAGTCGTAGGTCACCGACTCGCTCAGCATCGGCGTGAGCATCCAGGACAGGTCCTGTCCCGCGGCAGACGAGGCGACGGCGGTGAAATCAGCGAGCACGACCGGCCGCGCATGCGCCTGTCGCGCGAACTCAGCCAGCGCGGCGTCGAACGCGGGGCGTCCGATCCAGCGGTCCAGTGTATTCAACGTGAGAAGGGCCTTGCCGTCGAGACTCGGATCTCCGTCTACACGGGCGGAACTCGGATCAACGCGCGGCTGCCGTCGGTACGCCGGCAACGCGTCAGCGGTGCCCGTGGCGTCGAGGCGGATGCGAATCCGCCATGGCACGTAGCCGCCGAAGTAGCGCATGTCGAGCATGGCGAATCCCGGCGGCAGATTCGATCGCTGAAACAGCGGCGTGACTGCGCGCCGCGCGGTGTACTCAACCAGGCCGTCAACGAACCAGGCCGGAATCGAGGAAGCGCCGGTCGCCTCCGACCAGGCGTGCCGCGCGAGAGCGCGTGCCGCCGCCAGCTCGGAGACCATCGCCGTCGACGAGGACCACCAGGGCGTCGCCTCGAGGACGATCTGGTTGCGATCGGATGGTGTTGCACCGCTGCGCGGCGGATCGATCGCCGCAGTCTCGCCCCGCGGCGCGATGCCGAATGCCTCGAGCGTGCGCACGCATTCGATCGCCCCATCCAGGAAACGGCGTGCGTCGCGCGCGTGCTCGCCCCGCAGCACCATGCGAACCGGCACGCGCCGGTCCGCGCCCGTCACGACCGTGTCGCCGACGTCAGCGGATGTCGGACTGCAGCCAACAGGACCCGCGCACGCAAGCATCGTCATCATGGCCAGCGCAGAGCACGTTGATACAATCCCCGGAGGTGTCCTCGTCACGCGATGCTCGGTGGAACCGGCGCAGGTTTCTTCGAACGGCGGCCGCCGGAGCCGTCGGCTTCTGGCAGAGCCAGCAGTGGTCTCTAGGAGCGCTCGATGCGGCGAGCCCACAGCTACTGTACAACGGGATCAGGCTGAGCAGCCCGTGGCCGCCGCGGTACCGGTCGCTGTCGGCGACGCCGATCACGCCGCCCTATCTGATCGCGCCACCGGCCGTGATTCCGATCGACGTCGGCAGGCAGCTGTTCGTCGACGACTTTCTCATCGAGCAGACATCGCTGTCGCGGACGTTTCACCGGGCTGAATACTACGGCGGCAACCCGGTCCTGCAACCGTCCACGGACTGGGAGAAGTTCGACGAATACGCCGTCAGGACGAAGAGCCGGCCGAATCCGGCGGCGATGCCGTTCAGCGACGGCGTCTTCTACGACCCGCGCGACCGCGTGTTCAAGATGTGGTACATGGGCGGCTACGGCCAGAACACGTGCTATGCCGTCTCGCACGACGGCATCGCCTGGGACAAACCGGCGCTCGACGTCGTCGCCGGCACGAACATGGTGACTCACGGCGTCCGTGATTCGTCGACGGTGTGGCTCGACCTCGACGAGTCCGATCGCAGCCGCCGCTACAAGATGGCGCGTTGGTACGATCACTACATGGAGCTGCTGTCCTCGTCCGACGGCATCCATTGGCGCGAAATGGGCCGTACGGGGCTGACCGGCGATCGCACGACGTTTTTCTTCAATCCGTTCCGACGCGTGTGGGTCTACAGCCTGCGTGGCGAGAGCCTGCCGAACGGCATCGGCCGCCATCGGCGCTACTGGGAAACGCCTGACCTCTTCGCCAACGTCGGCTGGGGACCGGAAGAGCCGCCAATGTGGGTCGGCGCCGACGGCGAGGATCCGCGGCGGGCCGACCTCGATCTGCCGTGCGAGCTGTACAACCTCGACTGCGTCGCGTACGAGAGCCTCGTGCTCGGCCTGTTCACCATCTTCCGCGGCGAGCGCAACGATCGCGAGAAGCCGAACGACCTGTGCGTCGGCTTCAGCCGCGACGGATTCCACTGGTCGCGGCCGGACCGCCGGCCGTTCCTGACCGTGTCGGAGCGCGTCGGCGCCTGGAACTGGGCCAACGTGCAGTCCGCTGGCGGCTGCTGCCTGGTTGTCGGCGATGAGCTGTATTTCTATGTCAGCGGCCGGCGCGGTCTGCCCGGCACCAATGAGCCCGGCGTGTGCAGCACCGGGCTCGCGAAATTGCGCCGTGACGGGTTCGTCTCGATGGATGCAGGTGGGCCAGCGCCCGCGGTCGAGCGCGTGTCGCCGGCGGTCGCGCCGGGGACGCTCACGACGCGGCCAGTCCGGTTCGACGGCCGCCACCTGTTCGCGAACGTCGATGCGTCCGCTGGAGAATTGCGCGTCGAGATGCTCGACGCCGACGCGCGGCCGATTCCTGGATTCACGGCCGACGCGTGCGTGGCCGTCCGGATGAACAGCACGCATGCCCCGGTCACGTGGTCGGGCAGCGCGGACCTCGCCAGACTGTCCGGTGAAACGGTCCGCTTCCGCTTTCACCTGACGCGTGGAAGCCTCTACGCGTTCTGGGTGAGCGCGTCAACTCAGGGCGCCAGTGACGGCTACCTCGGCGCCGGCGGCCCCGGATATTCCGGCGTCCGGGATCGGTCCTGACGAAGGAGTCGCCACGAAGGCACGCAGCTTGGTAACCAAGAAGAAGAGATTCTTCTCGTGTCTTCGTGGCGTGCTCTACGCGCTCGCAGTTGTCTGACCGCCGAATCCGGCGAGGCGGCGGCGGCTCGCGCCGTCGATGACGTCGAGGAACACCACCCAGAACGCGGCGAGCACGATCGGCAGCACTTCGCCGTAGATCCTCAGCTCGATGATGAACCCGACGAAGAACATGCCGGCGATGAAGACCGGCACCGTCCACAGTGTCCTTCTCAGGAACGGATCGCGGATGCGCTTGTGCCAGATGACCACCGCCATCCACAGGCAGCCCCACGTCGCGAGCGCGATCACCGCCTTCAGCGGCCGCTCCACCAGCGTGGCGAGATTCACTTTCAGCTGGAACTGATAGAGGCCGTATCCCATCCAGCGATTGTCGGCGTAGATCACCCACAGCGCCGCTTTGATCGCCGTCCAGATCGCAATTTGCGATCCGGCGAGGAGCGCGAGCACTCGCGGCGATACGCGATCGAACAGCACGAACACGGTGACGACGGTGAGAAAGATGCTGGTCTCGCGATTGATGGTCGCCGCGACGAACAGCGGATAGAACCAGCGCCACTTCCGGTCGTAGATGAGCGGCAGGCCGAGCGTGAAGAACAGCACCGACGGGATATCGTACGGGTAGTACGGCAGGTTGAAGTAGTTGAACGGCAGCACGGCGAACAACGTCAGCGCTGCCGTCGAGCAGACGACGGAATCGGGAACGAACCGCGACAGATAGGCACGAAAGACCAAGGCCAGCAGGACGAGCGCGACCACCTGGATGACGGCGAACGCGATCATCTGCGTGTTGGCGTCGACCACGTGCGCGAACAGCAGGCCACGGACCATCAGTGGTACGAGAACGCGGTACTGGTACGGCGTGGACGCAGTGCCGGCGACCAGCGACTCGGGAGAATCGAGGCCGTGATCCGGCGGCGGAATACACACGCGCAGCTCGTACGGCACGGTGTGCAGCGAGAGCACCACCGCCGCCGCCAGAAATACCAGGTCGGTTCGTGTGGCCTTCGTCAACGGCGCATCACGAGCGGGTTCACACGGAGCGGATGTTCCGGCTGGAAGCTGGACGTTCGTCGCGGCGCTCCGCGGAGTCGACTTCGACCAGCGATTCGAATCCGACGCGCAGGCGCTTCAGCCCGACGTTGTAGGTACTGCACAACACTTCGAGGTTGTTGAGCCGCTCCGGCGGCAACGTCCGCGTGCTGATCACGACAGAGTCGACCGACGCGGCGTGGATCAGGACCGACAGCGCCGAGTATCCGCCAAGGACCGGATACCCCATCACCCGGATGCCAGCCTTCCGCGGATCGTCGTCGATGAAGCCCGAGATCCGGATGTCGCCATCGCCTGCCAGCAGTTCGCGGATCACCAGTCCGCCGCCGTCGCCGGCGCCATAGACGACCACCCGGCGGCCCGCCCGCCGCTGGCGGCGCAGGAATTCGCCGACCAGGCGGAACGACGCACGTGACAGCGACACGGCAATCAACAGCAGCACCGCGTAGATGGCGAAGACCGTCCGCGAGTACGCGAAGAAGCGGTAGACGCCGAGAATCACCACCAGCGTCGACGCGACCCCGAGCATCACGCCGCGCGCGACGACGAGCGTGTCCATCAGCCCGAAGTAGCGCCAGACGCCGCGGTAGACGCCGACCGCGAAGAACGCGACCATCTGCGACGCGACGATCACCGGCAGCGACCGCGAGAAGGTCGGAAAATTGACCATGAACTCGACCGGGTCCTCGAAGCGCATCCGGTACGCGGCGTAGTAGCACATCACGACCAGACAGAAGTCGAGCAGCACCTCGGCGACGCGCCGCTTGTACATGAACTCGACGACCAGCGGCGTCAGCTCGGATCCGCTCGCCGTCACGTCTTCGTAGACGCGAATGTTGCCGAGATAGGCGGCAAACAGGACCATCGCGAGCAGGAACGAGGAGGCAAACAGCAGCACCGTGGCGTTCTGGCCGAAGTTGCCGACACCGATGCCGAGCATGCCGCCGATTGCAGCGAGGCCCCACAGCAGCGCGACCGCGCGCCGTTCGGACAAACCGATCGCGACGAGCCGATGCGACGAGTGATCGCGGCCGCCCTGCGACGCGCGCCGGCCCGACAGGCGGCGGGACACGGTCACCAGCGTCGTATCGAAGATCGGGATCAGCAGCACCAGCACGGGCCCGGCGACGATCGACAGCACGTCGGAGCGTCCCGGCGCCGGATGGCCGGCGCTGAGCGTCATCGCCGCGAAGCTGAAGCCGAGCAGCAGGCTGCCGCCGTCCCCCATGAAGATCGACGCGGGGTAGAGGTTGTAGACGAGGAATCCGCCGGTCGCGCCGAGCAGGATCGCGAGATAGCGCACCTCGTACAGCGCGCGGGTGCCCGCGGCGCCAGGCAGCAGATCGATCAGCAGCGAGGCGCCGGCGATGATCGCGATGCCGGCGCAGAGGCCATCCATGTTGTCGATCAGGTTGAACGCGTTGGTGAGGCCGACAATCCAGACGAGCGTCAACAGCGCGTCGATGGTCGTCGAATTCACCCAGTTGAGCCGGTAGTCGAAGAACAGGAGCACCGACGCCAGGGCGATCTGCGCGACCAGCTTGGTCGACGGCTTCAGCGAGAGCACGTCGTCGACGACACCGGTGACGAACATGGCCGCGGCGCTGATGGTGAGAACCGGCAACTGCGCCGCGACGCCGAAGCCGGCAAGGCAGCTGAAGAACACGAGCGCGATGCCGACGCCGCCGAACAACGCGACCGGGCGGCGGTGCCAGCGATCTTCGCGGGGACGCGCGACGTAGCCGGACCGCACGGCCAGCATCCGGCAGAGCGGGACGACGCCGAGCGACAGCGCCAGCGCCGTCGCAAACGGCGCGACGATCAGGGTCAGCATCGAAGAGAGCCCGGGTATCGTACCACAGTCATTTCCGGGCGAATCGGCACTTCAGGAGCACGTACACGGCGTCGATCCCGTCGGTCCAGCGAATCTTCTTGCCCTCGTCCATGCGCCGTGGATTGTAGCGGACCGGTACCTCGACGATACCTTTGCCGGCAAGCAGGAACTTGGCGGTGAGCTCGGGTTCGAAGTCGAAGCCGACGCAGCGCAGGCGGATGCCATCGAGCGACTCGCGGCGGAACACTTTGTAGGCGGTCTCCATGTCCGTGAGGCGCGCGCCGAACAGCACGTTGGTGAGCGCCGTCAGCAGCCGGTTGCCGACGCGCGCCCGAAACGACACGCGGCCGCTCGGCTTCATGAAGCGCGAGCCGTAGACCACATCCGACCGTCCGGCGAGCAGCGGCTCGAGCAGGCCGGCGTACTCGGCGGGGTCGAGCTCCAGGTCGGCGTCCTGAATGAGGATGATGTCGCCGGTCGCGTACTTCATGCCGACGCGGACCGCCGCCCCCTTTCCGACGTTGATCGGATTGTCGTAGGTCCGGATGCGCGGATCGGCGAACCAGTGGCTCGTCTCGATCGCAGCTCGCGTGCCGTCGCTCGATCCGTCGTTGGCGATGATGATCTCTTTCTCGATGTCCCCGATTTCGACCGCGCGCACGCGCTCGACGACCTCGCTGATCGTCTGCGCCTCGTTGTAGACGGGAATGATGACCGAGAGCTTCATCCGCGGATCACCGTTCGAGGACGATGAAGGACGGAACGCCGTTCGGTTCCGCGATGCGATCGATCGGGCGCAGCACGGCCAGCCCTGGATTCATCTGCGCTAGACCGGCCTCGGAGAGCTCGACCAGGACCAGGCTCCGCGCCGGCACTTCGTCCACGTTCAGGGTCTTGGGGTCGAAATAGCGGGTCCGCTCGGTCAGATAGGTGCGGTGATCCTTCAGCAGGTAGAACTTCCAGTACGCGTCGATCCACGGGATGCTGGTCGGGAGGTACACCGCCGGGCGCGGCTCGTGCGCGTCGCGCTCCTCGATGTTCGTCAGCGCACCGCGGATGTTCCGCTCGAACCAGGTGCTCGAGCGGATGCGGTAGTCGCCGAAGTAATCGCCATAGAAGCGCGCGAACTGCAGCGGCATGGCGAGGAGCGCGACGCAGACGATCGCGCGGCCGGCACGCGGCGACGTCTTCCACAGGTAGCCGACGCCGCGCGTCGCCAGCAGAATCACGAACGGCACCATCACCAGCACGCGATCGACGGCATACGCCCCGAGGAC
Source organism: Vicinamibacterales bacterium (assembly GCA_035315685.1). Classification (GTDB taxonomy): domain Bacteria; phylum Acidobacteriota; class Vicinamibacteria; order Vicinamibacterales; family CAVVIG01; genus QHWK01. Next base: position 58,173 of record DATFXR010000233.1, read on the forward strand.
GAGGGCCGCCGCGACCGGGGCTGCGGCAAGGCCGGCGATGAGCAACAGGTTCGCCCATGAGCGGGGCGGCTGCAGCGCCGCGTAGATCCCGGCCGGCAGCAGCAGGGCGATCGGAACGAGGAACACACCCGCCTGCCGTGTCGAGTTGGTCAGGCTCGAGCCGCCGGCGAGAAACAGGAATGACGGGTTGAAGTAGTCCCAGTACACCGACAGCCGCGCGCTCAGGCCGACATGACTCAGGATCTCCTTGACCCCCTGCAGCGGACCGAAGCGCGACGCATCGTACAAGTTGTAGCGCGCGACCTGCGCCGCGTACGCCGACGGGTGCAGCGTCAGCCACGCCGCCAGCAGACTGAACGGCACGAGGAATCCCGCCGCGGCGGCGGCATAGCGCCGCAACGACACGCCTCGCGACGGCACGGCGAAGAGGCAGGTGATCAGGAGCAGCAGCGGCATCACGACGATGGAAGCGATGTACGAGTAGATGCCGACGCCGAGCGTCGTGGTCGCAGCCCACAGCGCGGCGAGCCGTCCCTGCTGCTCGAAGCGCGCCACCCACAGCAGCCAGATCACGACGAACAGGACGGCGTAGATCGGATCGACGCCCATCCGGCTGTGAATCACGTGGGCCGGCGTCATCGCGAGCATGGTGGCGGCGATCGCGCCGCGGACCGGGCTGCGTTCGAAGCGCGCCGCCACGAAATACATCAGCACGATCGCCGCCACGCCAACCAGGACCGACGGCGCGCGGATCGACCACTCGGTGAGCGGCAGCACGGCGAGGGACGCCGCCGTCGCGTACACGAGGAGCGGCTGCGCCCAGTAATTCGCGGTGATCTGAAAGTACAGCGGCAGCAGCCGCCCGTTCAGGTCATGACCGGTCGTCGCGATCGCCTGCGCGTGCAGCGCGAACAGGACTTCGTCGTGCGAAAGGTAAATCGGCGCATCGGCGAGGCGCCACGCGTACATCGCGGCGAGGGCGACGGCCGCGACGGCAAGCAGCGCAGCGCCACGGTATGATCGTGCAGCGATGGACGTGCGGGGGGCCGGATCGATGCCGCGGATCGTGGTCGCATCAGCCGCAGCCTCGCTGGTGCTCGGTCTAACGTTCATCTTCGTCCGGTCGCCGCATCCGTGGGGATGGGAAGGCTTCGACCATTACCACGACCTCGGCCTCGCGCTCGCGCGCGGCGCGCCCTTCCCGACCACCGACGTGCCATGGGGATATGCGTATGTGCTGTCGCTGGTGTATCGGGTCGTCGGCGACCGTCCGTGGGTACCGCTCAGCCTCCAGGCGATCGTCAATGCGGCTGTGCCAGTGCTGGTCTACGATCTCGTCGCGCGTGAGCTCGGCCGCCGCGTCGCCATCGTTGCGGCGGTCCTGACCGGGCTCTTCTCGTTCAACACGGTCTACGCGTCGACGCAGTCATCGGACGCGTTGTGCACGGTGACGTTCCTCGCCAGCATCGCCCTCTTCGCGCGCGGGCTCGACCGGCCGCGCACGGGCACCTACCTGGCGAGCGGCCTGCTCTGCGGCATCGCGACGCAGTTTCGTCCGAATCTCCTGTTGTTCCCCACGGCGCTGGCGCTGGTCGCCATGCTGCGACTGCGACCGCGCGCGCGACCGGTCGACGCGGTGGTCTACGTCCTGGCCGCAATATCGGTGACGGTGCCATGGGCGATTCACGCGTATCGCCTGACCGGCGAGCTTTTGCCGACCAGCACGCACGGCGGCATTCAGCTGTGGTACGGATCACTGCAGACCGGCACGCACCTGACGAGCCGGGCACATAATCCACGCTCGATCTTCGAGACGCCGTCGTTCGACTACACCAGCCTGGGCGATCGATCGATCGTCGTCGAGGCGCTGTGCGACAGCGTCAAACCGGCGCGTGTCGACCTGGTGTTCTGGAGCGATCGCGCGCCGGCGCCGGTGCACGTGCGCGGCGCGCCGACACCGCACACCATCGAGTTCACGCTGCCCGGGCAGCCGCTCCGTTCGGTGCTCTACTACTACTTCGCCTCGGCAGACGGGGCCGGCACGGAGACGTTCACTCCTGCGCGCGGCCCGCGCGATCCGTACGTTTTCTTCGTGGACGATCGCCATCTCGACGATCTGGACGCCCGCGGCAACCTGCTCGACGGCTTCGATTTCGTGAAGGCGGCGCGCGCCGCCGCGTGGCAGGAAGCGGCGCCGCCGGCTGCGGATCTCGACCACGACGGACACTTCACCGAGGCGGACGTGCGCCTTGCTGCCGCGGCGCTTGCTACGACGGGAGAGCATCGCGGCATCTACGGACCGCCCGTCGTCGAGGCGATGACGGCGACAGACGAGGCGATCGCGATCCGGTTCATCGACGGGTCCGCACTCGACATTCCGCGTGCGTGGCACGAGCGGATCACCGACATCACGCCGATCGGCAAGGTTGGATCGCTGGCCGCGCAGGTGCTCACTGGCCGGCGCCGGGTCGCGTCGCTTCCCGAACCGTCGGCCGCGGACGGCCCGGTCGCCTGCCTGCGAAGCGAGAACATCCGCGTGAACGAGGTCTTCTATCGCCGCGAGCCTCACCTGATGCACCGCTATACGGCGCTTGCGTTCGACAACATCTCACGCGATCCCGTCGGATTCGTCGGGGCGTCCCTGTTCCGCGCGCTCCGCCTGTTCGTCGTCGCGGGCACGGAAGATGTCGATACGGCGCAGCAGTTCGCCGGGAGCGGGTGGATTTACCGGTTCGCGACGCTCGCATCGGTGGCGTACCTTGCGCTCGCCACCATCGGCGTGGCGATCGCCGCCGTGCGATACCGCCGCGTCGGCGTGCTGCTCACTCCGATTCTGTACGTCCCGGCGACGATCTGCTTCGTCCTGACCAACATGCGCTACACGGTCACGGTGCAGCCGTTCCTGTTCGCATTTGCCGCCGTTCCGCTCACCGCCGTGCTCGAACGTTGGAGCCGGGAGCGCCCGATTCGTGGCCACTCAGAAGTTGCCGCGACAGGAACCCGAACAGGACGTCGGCCTTGACCACGTTCGCGTTGCCGATCGAGTGGCCGTCCGCGTTCGGCATCTGTGACGGCACGGTGTGCAGGAATGCCTCGTAGCAACTGACGACGGGCGTACGCGCGCCGAGTACCGCGAGGAAGAACTCGTGCATCGCTCTGGCGCCGTCGTAGTAGTAGTCGCCGTCGGGACAGATCGGCGGCGCATCATTGACGAAGAACACCACGCGGAAGCGGCCGGCGCTGTCGAGACGCTGCAGCTCGCGGACGGCGGCCAGCCAGTCCTTGTAGCCCGGCTCGCGTTGCATCGCCGGAAGGAGCTCCGCGCTCGGCTTCATGCCGCCGATGCACCTGATCGATGCGACTTGATCGTCGGACAGCCTCGTGAAGTCGGTCAGCTGCTGCTCGCGAAGCACGCTCGCGTCGGATGTACGCGCCAGCAGCCCTTCCTCGGTGCCGAGGTGCTCCACTCGCCGGCGGTACTCGTCGGACCCGCTGAGACGCCATCGCGCGGTGAGGTACACCTGCTTGTAGAGCTCGAGCGAGTACAGATGACGCCTGGCGTACGACAGCAGCCGATACGCGGCCACCGTCAGTCGACCGGGATGCGGAATCGGCGCGTTGTCGGTCAGATCGTTGACGAAGAAGCCGACGATGACGAGATCGGGACGAAAGCGATCGCCAACCTCCAGCAGGTGCGCCAGCTCCTGGCTGGTGTTGTAGCCGGGAACCGCCGCGTTCCAGACCTGCCAGTCGATCTCCGGCCGCCAGCGCTTCAGCCGCTGCTCGAGCAGGTACGGATACGTCGTCTCGTACAGCGATCCGTGGCCGAACGTCACCGAATCGCCGAGGACGAGAATGCGGAACGTATTCGGCCGCTTCGCCAGCGCGTACTCGCGCGGATCGCGGAGCTCGAGGCGGTTGGTGTGCACCGGCACACCGGCAAACCAGCCGTCGTAGTTCGCGGCCAGACGCTGTCCGCGGACCGGGTCGGACAGGAAGAACCCCGGACGGCCGCGACGCGGATCCCACCGCGCGCGGACCCACAGCTCAATCGCCGTCTGTGCAAACACGGCGGCGATCAGCGCGGCGGGCACGCTGACGGTGAACAGCTTGCGCCAGCCGGTCATCTCACAGCCATCCGTGCCGCCAGTACGCGAAGATCGCCACGTACTCCTGCGCGAGGCCGCGGACCTGCTCGAGCGTCGCGCCGCGAGTGTGATCGTAGAACTGGCTGACGGTCGCCGGCGTGGGGATGACGGTGATCGCGGGCGCCTGCCTGCGCCAGACGAGGAGCGCCCGGCGCATGTGGTACGGCGAGCTGACCAGCAGGATGCGCCGCCAGTGGTGATCCCGAAGGATATCGTCGACGAACCGCACGTTCTGATAGGTGTTGGTCGCGTGCTCCTCGAGCGCGATCGCGGAGGCCGGCACGCCCTGATCGACGGCGAGGGCGCGCATCGCCTCGGCCTCGTGGAAGCTGTAGACGAAGCCTGACGACAGCACGAGGTACGGCGCGTAGCCGGCGCGGTAGAGATCGATCGCCTGCTTGAGACGCTCCTGCGCGCCGCCGCCTGCGCGTCCCGATTCGCCGACGCCGCCGGCGAACACCACGATCGCGTCGGCCTTCGCAGGGGGCGCCGTCACCTTCAGCGGCTCGGCAAGCCACCACACGGCGTTGGTCTCGAACACGATGCCGTAGATCGCCGCAATCGCCAGCGCCACGGCAACGGCGCGCCACCGTGTGCGGCGGTAGACGCGCCGCAGCCGCTCGTCCCATCGCACGTCCCGGGTGCGCCGGTCGAGCGCTTCGTCGATGAGCACGGTCATCGCCGCGATGCGGCTCTCCCAGCTGTTCTGCGCGGCCACCGCGACGCGGCGCTCGACGTCCGCCGGCAGCGAGTCGTTGATCGCGGCGCGGATGGCCTTTCCGAAGCCGTCCGCGTCGGCCGCGACGCCGACGATTTCGCCGTGCTGCGCGTTGAAGCGGCGGATCTCCGGCAGATCGGTCGCCACCACCGGGATGCCCATCGAGAGGTACTCGTTCAGCTTCGTCGGGTAGACGTTCGCGGTGTACTCGGTGAGCCGATACGGCACGATGCCGACGTCGAAGGCCTTGACATAGCGCGGGAGCTCTTCGTGTGGCCGGAGCCCGAGCAGACGGATATTCGGGCAGGTCCGCAGCGTCGACAGGTCCGTCTGCTCGGGGCCGACGAGAGCGAACGTCGCCTCCGGCATCGAGCGCGCCACGCGCGCCAGCAGATCCTGATCGACCCACTGGTGCAGGCCGCCGACGTAGCCGACCACCGGTCGAGCCAGCGAACCGACGTCGGCAGGCGCAGCATCGTTGCGCCGCCGCTCCGCCGCGAAGCGCTCCAGGCTGACGCCGAACGGGAACACGTGCACGCGATCGCTGAAGCGCGCGGCGCGCTCGCGCAGCCGTTCCGAGGTGACGAATACGAGGTCGGCGTCCCTGAACAGCTGCTCTTCGCTCGCGGTGATCCGCTGCGCGCCGGCCGAGCTCGACGCGAGATCGTCGATGCAGTAGTAGATGGTCAGCTGCGGATCGAATGCGCCGACGAGATCGCGCGCCAGCGGCGTCGGCAGGAACGTCCAGACGATCGGCTGGCTGAAACCGGTGGCGCGCATCCACCGGCGAATCGCGCGGCCGAGCGCGACGCGGTTGATCCAGCGCGATGGCCGCAGGTACGGCCACGGCAGCACCAGCGGCGAGTAGACGAACAGGTTGGGCCGCTCTTCGCGGAACCCGTTGGTGCCGCGCCACCAGTTCTGGATTCGCCGCCGTACGCGCGGCAGGTCGCGCATCTGCGGAGTCCGGACGCCGGTGTTCTCGACGAACAGCACGCGGTGGCCGGCCGCGGCGAGCCGCGACATGATTTCCTGATGGCCCTGCCAGATGAAGTCCCAGTCGATCGACGAGACGCAGACGATGTCCGGCAGCCTCGGCGTCATCGGTACAGCGCCGCCTCGTAGGCGGAGAGCCAGCTCCCGGCGGTCCGCTCCATCGAATACCGTTCGACGACAGTCGCCCGCGCCGCGCGGCCGAGACGCGCCGTCAGCGCGCGATCGCGCAGCAACCGACACAGCGCCGCCGCGAGGCCGCGGCGATCGTCCTTCTCGACCAGCAGCCCGTTCACCTCCGGCTCGATCATCGTATCGGTCGAACCGGACAGTCGTGTCGCGATCGCCGCGAGGCCGCTGGCCATCGCCTCGAGCAGCGCAATCGACAGCCCTTCGCGGATCGACGGCAGCACGTAGACATCCGCGGCGCGGAAGTAGCGCTCGATCTCGAGCGTCGGCTCGACGAACCGCACGAGATCGGCGTGTCCACCGGCGCCCGCGCGCTCGCGGATCGCCGCCGCGATCGTGTCGTCCACTTCGTGATACACCGACTGCGTCGCTCCCACGAACAGGAGCAGCGACCGGCCGGCGCCAAGCGTCTCCGTCCACGCGTCGTACAACAGATCGGGACGCTTGTCGCGCGAGAAAAAGCCGACGAACAACACGATTGGCAGATCCACCGGCAGCCCGAGCTCGCGGCGGAGCTGGTCGCGCTCGCCGTCGCGCGCCGGCCGGAACCGCTCCGTCTCGATCGCGTTGCAGACCTGACGCAGGCGCTCCACCGGTAGACCCGCATCGAGGTACGCGCGCGACAGGCCGGGGCTGACGCTCAGGTACAGATCCGCGCTGCGGTAGGCCCAGTACGCCGCGGCGCCGGTGGCGCGGACACCGTCCGGTTCGTCGTGCCCGCCGGTCTGCAGCGTGAGAAGGAACGGCTTCCTGAACAACCGGCAGAGTGCGACGAGCAGGATCGCCTTGCGCGAAAAGCCGTGGAGGTTGACGACGTCGATGCGTGGTGCGCGGCGCGCGAAGGCGAACGCGAGGCGTGCTCCGGCCGTCAGCTTGGACGCGACGCTGGTCATGTCGACCATGATCCGTCGGATCGCCACACCGTCGTCCGACGCGACCGGCGGCAACCGTGGATCGACCGAGGTCGTAAGGATCGAGAAATCGACCGCGCGCTGCAGCGCGTGCACGATGCGACGCGCCTGCAGGCCGCCGCCGCTCAACTCCGGGTAGTACGCGCCGGTGACCATCAGCACGCGCGGCTTCACGCGCATCGCGCGAGGATCTCGGCGAACGCCGCTGCCGTGCGGCGGATGTCGTACCGGGCAGCCGTCTCTGCGTGAGTCGGGGAAGGCTTCACCGGTCGTTGGTCGAGCAGCCGCTCGATCGCGGCGGCGATCGCCGGCACCTCGTCTGGCGCGATCACAGGATACCCGAGCTGACGCACGAGATCGGCCGACGCGCCGCGCGACGGAGTCAGCGCGAGAATCGGCTTGCCCGCGGGCAGGTAGTCGATGAGTTTGCTCGGCAGGAACAGATTCTCGTCTGCCGGCGCGTCGATCAGCAGCAGCACGTCGGCCGCGGCCACCCACGCGGCGCTCGCGGCGAACGACAGCCGGCCGGTGAACTCGACGACGGCGGACAGACCGAGAGCTACGGCGAGACGGCGATCCGCGGGCACTTCGGTGCCGACGAACACCAGGCGCAACGCATCGTCGAGCCGGCGTCGCGCGCGAATCGATGCGAGCGCGTGCAGCAGCGGCCCGGGCGTCCGGATGCCGGCGTAGAAGCGGCCGGTGTAGACGACCGTCAGCCGATCGTCCCGCGACGCAGGTGCCGCCGTGCGCAGGTCATCGCAATCGAAGCCATGAGGCACGACATGGGCCTTGCGCCGCCACGCGTCGGGGTAGTTCCGCATCACGCGGTCGGCGGTCTGCGCGTTCACGAACACCAGCGCGTCGGCGTCGCGAACGACGTCGGCTTCCATTCGCCGCCAGATCTTTTTCTGCCAGGCAGTGCCACGCAGGTAGGGACTGTCGGTCCATGGATCACTGAAGTGGGCGATCCACGGCAGCCCGGTTTCACGGTGAAGGCGACGGCCGATCAGATGGTCGGACCAGGGCTGTGCGAACGACACGATCCGATCGACGCGCTGCTCGTGGACGACGCGGCGGCCGGCGCGCGTCGCCGCCGGGATCCAGACCCATTTTTCGTCGGGCAGCAGCTTCGCGGGCGGCGCGATCCGCCAGAGCGCGCGGAAGACGAACCGTTCCTCTGGCGAGCGCACGGGAACGAGCCTCACGCCTGCCGGCGCCTGCAGCCGTCGCGCGAGGTCCTCGTCCTGGTTGTAACGTCGGGAGCGGGGCGCGAAGCAGACGACCGACGACTCCCAGCCGAGTGGAACGAGGTGCTTGAGAGTCCGGCTCACCTGCACGGCGCGCGGTCCCGACAACGGCGGCATGTCCCAGCAGATCGCCAGGATGCGGCCGCTCATGCGGCAGGGACACCGACGCGGGAGGCGACGGCCGCGAGGATGCGATCCACGTGTGCGTGCCACGTGTGGTGCGCGAGCGCGTCGGCGCGCGCCGCCATCCCGAGCGCTGCACGTAGCGGCGTGTCGTCGATGAGCCGGCGCAGTCCTGCGGCGAGGGCGTTCACGTCGGCAGGCGGCACCATCCACGCCGTCTCGCCATGGTGAAGTACCTCGGAAATCTGATCGAGATCCGACGCGACGATCGCCTTTCCCATCGCCATGTACTCGAACAGCTTGGTCGGCGATCCGAAGAACGGCGTGCCGTCGGCATTGGGCAGGTGCGGCGACGCGAGCAGGTCGCACGCCGCGAGATGCTGCGGTCCATCGGCCTGCTCGATGAGACCGGTGAATCGCACGCAGTCCTGCAGGCCGGCCGACTCGACGATCTGACGCGTGACGGCCAGCCAGGGACCGGCGCCGATCATCAGCAGCCTGACGCGATCGCGGCAGGCGGGCGTCTGCTGCAGCAGCCGGACGAACGCCTGCGCGAGTACTTGCGCGCCGTGCCAGGGTTGAAACGTCGAGATGAAGCCGACGACGATGAAGCCGGCGATACCGTGGCGCTGCCGGACCGCGGAGCCGTCAATCGACGGCGAGTAGCGATCGGGGTCGACGCCGTTCGGGTTCACCAGAATCCGATCGGCGAGCGCTCCGCGTGAGACCAGCTCGTCGCGCATCGCGCGGCTCACCACCACCACGAGGTCGGCGCCGTTCACGTTCAACATCTCGATCCGGTTCGCGAGCGCCTCGTGCTGCAAGGGTCGAGCCCAGTGGCGGCTCATCCAGATCTCGGAGCCGTTGTACTCGAGGACGAACGGCGCGCCGAGCTCGCGCGCGAGCGCGAGCCCGGCGTAGTTGTTCAGGCTGTAGCGCTGGTAGATCAGCGAGACGCCGCGGCCGGCGAGCGCACGACGCGCTTCGGCCCCGCAGGCATCGTTCAACACGATCGACGGCAGTTCGCTGAAGTTCCAGAACGCTTCGGGTGCACTCACGAGATGGGTTTCGACGCGGCGATCGACCGTCGGCACAGGCGCGGTCGTCAGCAGCACCGGCGATCGGCCGCGCCGGAACAGTTCGTTGATGACGCCGGCGATGTGACCGACCGATCCGCCGGCGCGGACGCCAAAGCTGAGGTCGCTCCTGAGATACAACAGCACGCCCCGAGACGCCGTCGCCACCCGCGCGGGCGGCGCCGCCTCGAGCGACGCGATCATCTGCTCGACGCGCCGCATCAGTCGGCCGCGCCCGGCAAATTCCCGAGCGAGCTCGGTTGTCCACCGCAGCAGCAGCGGCAGCGAGACGATTCGCTCGCGGCTCTCGGCGTCGACGATCGAACAGCGCCGCGCCATCAGCCAGAGCGCCCACATCATCATCGGCCGGCCGGAGGTCGCCAGCCGCTCGGTGACCAGTCGCGCCGCGGCGTAGCGGCGCACGCGAAACAGTACGCGCCCGCTCAGCGCCCACTGCCGCAGCTCGGTATCGGATACGACCACTTCTCCCGGAGCGGGCTGTGGCAGCGGCAGCCCGCTGCGGATGACTGTCAGGTGAGAACGCACCGGAGACAATTAAGAAGTAAGAATTTAGAAGTAAGAATTCCTGTCATGCAGTATTTGCACGTTCCAGACGTAGCGCGAAAGGCTTAGCGGAGCGGTCACGAATTCTTAATTCTTAATTCTTAATTCTTAATTGCGCGATCTCCCCTACCGCCGGCTTGCGACGCGTCGGCCTTCGGCGGCGCTTCGTGTCTCCGACTCCTGCCGTGCGGCGCGCAGCAGGTAGTCGAGGGACGGCAGCGGTTCGACGACGAAGAAGATCTGATACGAGAAGAGCCCGCGGGCGATGCGGATGCACAGCTCGTTGACGCGCGTCAGGAGATGACCGACGCGGCCGCCACCGAGCGCAAGCGCGAACGGACCGGGGATGCCGCGCGTCTGGACGAGGCGGAAGCCGCCCTGCTCGAAGAGTCGGCGGAACGACTGGAACGTGAACAGTCGGGTGTGGGTCAGGTCGAGGATGCCGCGCTTGCCGTAGTTGAACTGACCCGCCAGCAGCATCAGTCGGTTGACGAAGAAGCCGATGTTCGCTGTGCTGACGATCAGCTTCGTCGCCGGACTCAGGGCCAGCGCGGCCCGCAGCTGCTCGATGAAGCGTTCCGGCGACGCGAGATGCTCGATGACGTCGAGCAGCAGCACGTAGTCGTACTCACCAGGCGCGATCGGAGGCGGACCGTCGTCGAGATCGTGCAGAACGAAGGCGTCGAGCGACACACCGGGGCCGAGCGGGAATTTGTCGACGCCGGTGACGCGGCACTCCTTGCCCCGCTTCAGCATCGCGCCGACATATCCGCCGGCGCAGCCGAGATCGAGAACGCGCGAGCCCGGCGCCACGAGCTCGATCGTCGCGGTGTGCGGACTCTGGTACTCGAGCTTTGGTTCGTAATGCGCGTGCGCACTCGCCGCGGGCGCGCAGTCGAATCGTCTATCGTAGAACAGCCCCAGTTGCTGCGAACGCGCGAGCAGTACCGCTCTGGTCACGTCCCACGCGTACTTCATGCCGTTGACCCGGCAGATCTCGTCGCCGTAATAGGTTGGAATCGGCAGCTCCTCGATGCGCAGCTGCGCGACGAGAAGCTGCACGATGATCTCGGTGTCGAAGTGGAAATCGTTGGTGTTCAGCTGAAACGGGACGCGCTTCAGCGCCGCGACCGAGTACACGCGATAGCCGGAGTGGAACTCGCTCAGCGCCGCGCCGAGCATCCGGTTCTCGAACCAGCTGAGGATCCGGTTGCCGACGAACTTGTAGAGCGGCATGCCGCCGCGCCG
>DATFXR010000234.1:0-39712 GCA_035315685.1 Vicinamibacterales bacterium
AAGAAAGAAGCGTCCGACAAGGCCGAACCGTGGGAGCGCGTGAACCCGCCGCGGCCGCCGGTTCCAGGACAATTCCGGCAGCCGACCGACGTCGCGTTCGACACCGACGGCAACATCTACATCAGCGACGGTTACATCAACTCGCGCGTCGCGAAATTCACGAAGGACGGCGACTGGGTCGCCTCGATCGGTGAGCCGGGCGGCGGAGAGCTCGGCAAGCTGAACACGCCGCATACGATCTCGTACGATGCGAAGGGCAACATCTACGTCGGCGATCGTGGCAACCGCCGCATCCAGGTGATCGATCCAAAGACCAACAAGTTCGTGAAGGAGATCAAGATCGACGCGACGGCGCCCCCCGACGCGATGCCATGGATGGGCGCGAAGCCGGATGTCGCGGCGCTGCTCGCGCCGAACGCGCCGCCGGGATCCGGCACGATGGCGCCCGGCGCACCGTGGGCGATCTGCGTGACGCCGCCGAACCCGCAGGGGCAGCAGTTCCTCTACAGCAGCGATGCGTTCCCCGGCCGCGTCTACAAACTGTCAGTTCCGGATGGCAAAGTGCTCGGGCAGCTTGGCAGGTCCGGCCATCAACTGAAGCAGTTCGGCTGGATCCACGAGATCGCGTGCCCGAGCGAGAACGAGATCTACGTCGCCGAGTTGCTCAACTGGCGCGTGCAGAAGCTGCAGCTCAAGCCGGCGCCGACGCGAAGCACCGCAGCCGGCCAGTGAGTGTGTGGGACCGATAGGCCCATGGGGTGGGTAGGGTAAGACCGATCGGCCCCTCCCACCCGGCGCGTGGGCCCATCGGTCCCATCCGTCCCATCCGTCCTACGAGAGGCCATTCTTCACGAACAGCTCCTCGACGGCGCGATGCGCCTCGTCTATCGCCTGGTTGGTGAAGGCGGCGGCGCCCGCGTCCGAGTTCGCGATCGCGACCTGGCCGAAGCGGCGCCGGCCAACGACGTGCGGGCGCTCTTCCGGCGGCACGTCAGGATCGCCGAGCGTATCGTAGGTGTACGCGTACCCGTACGGCCACCGATTCACCGTCAGCGCGACGATGTCGGCGGCCGGATCGAAGCCGCCACCGGCAAGGGCGCGCGCGAGGTGACCGCGCACCTCCCGCTCGAACGCCTCGAACGTCGTCTTCAGCAGCTGCTCGGCGCCTGCGCGGTTCTGCTCGCGGCGCGGCAGCCCCGGCTTGTTCGGATTCGACGTCATGTGCACGACGATCGGCTCCTCCGGCGTCGTGACGCCCTGATAGCCGCCGACCGTCGAAGCCGCGTCGAGGCTCATGCCGGTGTGCAGCATGCACGGCGAGTTGACGTTCTGCACGCCGAGCGTCGCGAATGACGTCCAGCGCCGGATGAGCGCGTTGGTGTACATCATCGGCACCTTGGCCGGGTAGCGAAGCGCCGCTTTCTGCCCGTCGGGAAGCTCGGGCATCAGTGCCGGGATGATCGCGTTGTAGCACGCGAGGATCACGTTCGCGGCGCGCACACCGTGAACCTTGCCGCCGCGCAGGTACGCGACGCGGACGCCGGTCGCATGCTCGGGCGCGCCGTCGTGCTGCACGCGGACCACGGTGCTCTCGAGGCGAACGCGGACCGGCGAGGCCGGAGCGTCGAGCGCAGCATAGTCGAGCGGCGCCTTCACGATGCTGTCCATGGTCATCGCGCGGCCGCCGAACGCCGCCGGCACCAGCCGTGCGACGAGCAGCCGGGCGATCGACGCATTGCCGTCCGGGAAATGGAACGTGTACGAGGCCTCGCGAAACGCTTCGCCGGGGAACGTGAGACCGAGCCCGTTGAAGCCGACCGAACCGCGGCGGGCCGCTTCGAGCGCGGGCGTCGTGTCCACCCGTTTGTTGTTGCGGCCTCCCTGTCCACGGAAGAAGAGGATCGCGTCGGGAGTGACCTTCGCGTGACGCAGCAGGAAGTCTTCCCAGCTGATTCGCGCGAGCAGCGCCATCTTCTGCTCTGCGGTCTTGCCAGCGAGGTAGTCGGGGTTCTTGTCGTAGAGCCGGACGAGGTCGCTGCGCGCCGCCTCGGGCAGCGGCACCTTCGCGATGAACTCCGGCCACGGGATCCGGCCGTTGCCGGCAACCAGTTTGTCCTCGCCGAAGTGTTCCTTGTCGAAGAACATCGACGGCCCGAGATTCAGCTTCTGGAACGCGTCGCGCTTCTGGAACTCGGCGTTGCGTTCGACCTCGATGCCGAGTTCTTCGATGAGCCGCTTCGACGCGTAGCTGTACGGATATGGCGTCGCGATGCTCATCGTCCCGCCGTAGCTGAGGAACGTGCGGCCGTGATACTCGAACTCGTTGCGTTTGGCGTGGCCGCCGAAGTCGTCGTGGTTGTCGAGGACGAGAATTTTCTGCCGGTCGCCGAGCGCGCGCCGCCAGAAATGCGCCGCGGCAAGCCCGGAGATGCCGCCGCCGACGATCACCAGGTCGTACTCCTCGCGTGTGTCAGTGTCGAGCGACGGGAACTGCCGGTAGGCGCCGCTCTCCATCGGCGCGAACGCCGCAACCGACGAAGGATGGTTCCCGCGCAGTCCGGTGCGCGCCGGCGGGTAGACCGCGCCGGCGGGGCCCTGGACGTCCCGTGTGATCGACGCGGGCATCGACATCGCGTCGAGCGACCGCATGGTCGCGGCAGCGTAGGCGCCGCTGATACCGATCGCGACGCCGTTCAGAAAGTCGCGCCGCGGAATGCGCCGATCGAGGCCGAGCGCGCGGTCGCTGTGTAGTGTCGACATGCTGCCCTCCGCTTCACCCAACGTCACCGGACGAGCTCCGCGGCGATGACGCCGAGATCCTCCCGTCCGTGGCCTTTCCCGATCGCGTCATCCATTCGCGCCGCAATCGCGGGCAGAACGGCCATCGGCTGGCCGTCTGCCGCTTCCAGCATCAGCCGCAGGTCCTTGCGCGCCATTGCCAGCTCGAACGTGGCGCTGAAATCGCCGCGCGCCATCTTCTCGCCGCGCGCCTTGATCACGCCGGCGGGCTGGAATTTCGAGAACACGGCGAGCGCGTCGGCCGGTGCGATGTCGAGCCCCTTTGCCATCGCGAACACGTCGGCGATGCCGGCGGCGATTACGAAGATCATCGAGTTGCCGAAGATCTTGTAGGCCGCGGCGCGATCCGGCTGCTCGCCGACGTACCAGACGTCGCCGGTCATCTGGGCGAGCGCCGGCCGCGCCCCTTCGAAGATCGCCTGCGGTCCGGACACGAGGATGATCCCGACGCCGTCGCGCGCCATCTGCGGCGACATGAACACCGGCGCGTGCAGGAACCTGATGCCGGCTGCGTTCAGCCGTGGCACGCGCACCGCTGTTCCGCGCGGCGACGTCGTCGAATGATCGATGACCATCGCATCCTTCCGCAGCTGCCCCCGGATGCTCTCGACGATCTGATCGACGATCGCATCGTCGGGCAGCGTCATGTGCACGCGGTCTGCGCCGGCAACCGCGTCGCCTGGTGTCGCCGCGACCTGCGCGCCGAGCGATTCGAGCGCGCGCGCTTTCGACACCGTGCGGTTCCACACCGTCACGGTGTTTCCCTGCCGCAGCATCCGTTCGACCATTCCGCTCCCGAGCAATCCAGTTCCGAGAAATCCGACAGTCGCCATCGAAACGCCTCCGCGTAGAATCTACAACAGTGTCCGCACGCCGTGTGGTCTCCCACGAAGGCACGAAGAGGCGAAGGTTCACGAAACACACTGTTCTGCGTTTGCTGACGTGCCTGTTCCTCGCGGCGGCCGCTGCTTTGGCCGCGCCGTCTGCCATCTCTGCGGCCTCCCCCGCAGCGGAGCCGCGGGTCCTTCGATGGGCCGGCGATCCCGAGGGTGGCGCGCCGTTCGTCGAGGCAGACCCATCGCATCCGGATCAACTGGTCGGATTCGACGTCGAGATCGCGGAGCTGTTCGCGCGCGCGCTCGGCCGATCCACGGAGTTCGTCAACATCCGCTTCGAGTCGATCGATCAGAGCATCGGCCGCGGCGACGCTGACGTCGGCCTGAGCGGCATCGAGGACACCCCGGCCCGCCGCGTCGCCCTCGCCGTCTCGATGCCGTACTACGAGTTCCGCGAGGTGCTGGGCGTCCGCGAGGCGGATGCGGCCCGCGTCCACTCGCTCGCCGACCTGCGCGGCAAGCGCGTTGCCACGCTCGGCGGCACGATCGCCTACGAGATTCTGCTGCGCGCGGAGCGGGAGCACGGCCTCCAGCCGCTCTCCTACGAGGACGACGTGCACCCGTACACCGATCTCGCGCTCGGCCGCGTGGACGCGGTGCTGCTCGACAACGTGCTGGCCGACCGCCGCCACAGGATGATGGGCGGCTTCACGGTTCTGCCGGACACGGTTGCAATCGGACACTACGTCGCGATTCTGGCGCCGCAGAACGGGCCACTGCGCGACACGCTCAACGAAACGCTGCGCGGCGCGATGAGGGATGGAACGCTCGAGCGGATCTTGCGGAAGTGGGGCGTCTGGAACGACGACCAGCCGAAGCTGTACGCGCGTGTTCTGGCGGGCGAGCCGATCCCGCCGGTCGTCGGGTTCGACACCTCGTCGAGCGCCGCGATGATCTCGAAGTGGGACGCGACGAAGCGCTACCTTCCGTCACTGTTTCGCGCGTCGGCGATCACGATCCTGCTGTCGTGCCTCTCGATGGGCCTCGCGATCGTAGTCGGCGTCGTCATCGCCACCGGGCGCGTCTACGGCGGGCGGCCGGCGCAGATCGCCCTCACGGCCTACGTCGAGCTGATCCGCGGCACGCCGATTCTCCTGCAACTGTTCGTCCTCTATTACGGCCTCGCGGCCGCGATTCGCCTGCCGGCGTTCGCCGCGGCGCTGCTCGGCCTCGCCCTGAACTACGCTGCGTACGAGAGCGAGATCTACCGCTCGGCCCTCGAAGCCATCCCGATCGGGCAGCTCGAGGCGGCGCGGACGCTCGGCCTGAGCGAGCGGCAGGTGCTCACGCTCGTCCGCGCGCCCCAGGCGTTCCGGCTGGCGCTGGCGCCGATGACCAACGACTTCGTGGCGATGCTCAAGGACTCATCGCTCGTGTCGGTGCTCACCGTGCTCGAGCTCACCAAGCAGACGCAGATCTTTGCGACCAATCTCGGCAGCTGGGTCATCCCGGGGTCGCTGTGCGCCGCGCTCTATCTGGCGATGTCGCTGCCGCTGGCCGCCCTCGCGCGCCGGATGGAGAGGCAGTGGAAGGTGACGCCGCAGTGACCGTCCTCGAGATTGCGAACCTGCACCTCAGGCGCGGCGCACGGACGATTCTCGACGGCGTGAGCCTTGCCGTCGAGCGCAGCGAGATCCTGGCACTGATGGGACCGTCGGGCTCCGGCAAGACGACGATCCTGCGCGCAGTGGCCGGGCTCGAGCAGTTCAACGCGGGAACGGTGACGATCGAGGGCGTCGCGTTGATGGGCGGAGCCGAGGTGTCGAAGCGGACGCTTCACGAGCTGCGGCGCAAGGTCGGGATGGTGTTTCAGTTTCACTGCCTGTTCGAACACCTCACTGCGGTCGCGAACGTCTGCCTCGCGCCCGTTCACGCGTACGGTGTCGCGCCGGCCGACGCGAAAAAGCGCGCGCTCGATCTGTTGAAGACGTTCGGCGTGGAGCACCGCGCCGATGCGCTGCCGCGTCAGCTGTCCGGCGGCGAGGCCCAGCGCGTCGCCATCGCGCGCGCGCTGGCCGTCGATCCCCCGGTGCTGCTGATGGACGAGCCGACGGCTTCGCTCGATCCTGAACGCCGCGCCGAGCTCGGCGCGCTGCTCGCCGGCCTGCGCCAACAGGGCCGCACTCTCGTCATCTCGACGCACGACGACGACTTCGCGGAGGAGTTCGCGACGCGGATCGTACGCCTGCGGAACGGAAGGCTGGAATCACGGTCCGGCTGAAGCGCCAGATCGTGTCCGGCTGTAAAGCCGGCCACTCCGCGAACACGATCGTTCAGATGACTGGATGCCTCGAGGTTCGCGGCTGTTGCGAACATGTGGGCGGATTCAGGGAATCCCGCCCACATGTTCTTGGCGGACGCGAGCCCGATTGAGTGCTTAGCGGACGGCGGCGACTTCGCGCCGGCTGCGCGTCACCGCGAGCTCGACGACCTTCGACTCGCTCGAGAAGTCCACCGTGATGCTGTTGACCCGTTCCGCCGCCAACTCGTTGTTCAGCACCCTTTCGAGCAGCGGGTTCACCTTTCTCGACAGTTTCACGATCGCGCTGTCGACGACCTTCTGGAACACAGCCTCCAGCTCGCGCACGTCCTGTAGCATGCGATTGACATCGGGCGCATGATCGATGATGTCCTTCGCGATCCTGCCGGCCTCGTCCATCAGCGGGTTGATTTGCGGCGTCAGCGTCCATGGCATGTTGGCCCAGCTGGATGGCTGCTGATGACTCTTGACCCACTGAATGCTGCGGGTAACGAGCTTCTCCGGCTGATCGGTGTTGACCCACTCGTCTGGACCGAGGTCGTCCGGATTGCGGAAGCCCGGTCCTCCTGTGACGATCACCCGCGACCGGCCCCGCGTGAGGTCGCCGATCGGCGTCGTCATCAGGTCGACGTTGGTCTGCACCAGCCGATCGCCGAACGTGTCCTTGAGGAGTGCCGCGAGTGCCTTCTTGTGCGCATCATCGGTCGTCGAGCCGATGCCGAGACGCAGGATCACCAGCTCCCCCTTGGTGTGTTCGAGGAACTGCATGACCTTGCGCGCGATGTGGAAGATTGGCTCGCCCACCATCCCGTGTCCAGTGTTCAAGTGGTCGTTGATCGTCACCACCCGCAAGTCGAAGCTGCGGATCCCATCGTTGAGTTGTTCGTCGATTCCAGCCGACTGCGCCTGGCAGATGCTTCGAATTAGGTTTTCCACCCCATCGATGGCTTCGCCGGGGAGGAGCGACTTGGCAACGGCGAACGCCGCGGCCACCTCCTTCGGCAAATCGCTCGACGTGCTGTCGGTGTACAGCCGCGGCCCGAGCCGGTACGCGCCCGAGTCGTGCGTGCATGGAATCGTGATCTGGTGCAGGGTCTTCTTCTGCACCGCAGCGTCGCCCATCCATTCTGTGAACGGCGTCTTCGGCAGATTCCAGGGCGGTGTGGCCACACTGAGCGACGAGCCGCTGGCGTCAAGCGTGACGTCGCCGCAGAACGAGGTATAAATCGGGCCTGGCTTGACGAGGAACTCGCCGATCGCATTCGCCTTCTTGAACTCGATCTGGAAGAACACGCTGCGGTCGTAGTCGGTTGATTTACCGTGTTCAAGCAGCCCGTTTACGAGCCCGGCGGCTCGTGTGTCGTCCCAGGCGCCGAACGTTCTCCAGAACACGCTCTTGGTCAAAAAACCCTGAAAGTCGTAGTTGTTCACGATCTTCATCGCGACCTCCCTCCGTCGTTGGAGCGACGCAGCCGTAGGTTCGGCGACGAGCTCCCTGTTGCTCTTCTTACAAGCGATCGCCGCGTCCTGAAATTCGTCGGCACAGAAGAATCGATATCGATCGATGGTTACGACCTGACAGTCGTTGCGCAGCTGCGCGCGATGCGCCGCGCCTGATCCAGCCGCGCGTTATTGGCACAGGTCCTCCTGTCGATCATCGCGGTGGCGTTTTGGGTGACGACGTACTCGGGCGCAGCGATTGCCGGCTTGCAGATGACCGCCAGCGTCCGTTCCTGTCTCGCCGTGTCCGCATCACGATGGCCGGCGGGTTGAATGTGCGCAGGAACGCTTGCAGGCGCCTGCAGATTCAAGTCAAATAAAAGTCAAATTCGTCCGGCAGACGTACCACCATGCCGATCTACGAATTTGGCCGCTTCACGCTCGACACGACCGAGCACCTGTTGCGTCAAGGCAGCGAACGCATTCCGCTGACGGCAAAGGTCTTCGCGATTCTCGAAATGCTCGTTGAGGCTGGCGGCCGCATGGTCGACCGCGAGACCTTCCAGGCGAAACTGTGGCCCGATGCGGTCGTCGAGGAACGCAATCTCACGGTCAATGTCTCCACTCTCCGCAAGGCGCTTCACGACGACACGGGCGTTCGCTACATCGAAACGATCCCGAAGCTGGGATACCGGCTCACGGTCCCGGTCAAGAGAGTTGAAGCCGCTGCACCTGCTCCTCTCTTGCATAGCGGAGCTGTTGCGATCGGACCTGTTGCGGGGACCGAAGTTCCCACACCCTCCGGATCTTTCGTAGCTGACTCAGTCGCTGATCGCCACTGGATGTCGTGGAGCGGCACGCGGTATCTGGGCCTGCGAGGCGGGTTGGTCGTCAGTGCGATGATCGCAGCGGTGTCGATCGCTCCGATCGCGCTGTGGCGTGCGCGCGAAACGCGGTTAGCGGGCAACGCGGCTGCGCTGGGCGGTCCCCGGATTGCGGTCCTGCCGTTTGCCGTAGCGGGCGAGTCGCCCGAGGACTCCGCACTGGGACTGGGACTCGCGGACGCGGTGATCTCGCGGCTTGCGGGAATCGAGGGGATCAGCGTGCGGCCGATCAGCGCCGTCATGCCGTTCGCCAACGGAGGAGATCCGGTGGCGATTGGCCAATCGCTGCAGGCGGATCGGGTCATCGAAGGCGTGATTCAACACTCGGGCACCGTCGCCAAAGTGACGACGCGTATCGTCGATGTGACGAGCGGAGCGACCAGCTGGACCGAGCGGTTCGAGAAGCCGTATACCGGCTTTTTCGAGCTGCAGGACGCCGTGTCAGCAGCCGTCGCCGGTTCGCTGATGCAGAGAGTCGTGGTCGAGCGCCAGTGGCGAAACTCGTTGCGCCGCCCGGCGAGCCCTGACGCCTATCGTGCGTATCTCGAAGCGAGGATGCTCATCGGACGGCTCAATGCTCACCCGCCGTCGGTGGATGAGGCAATCCAGGCGTATCGGCGGTCACTGGCACTCGATCAGACGTTCGCGCCAGCCTGGTCCGGTCTGGCGCGCGCCTACCGGGTGAGGAGCTTCAGTCACGAGACACGGCGCGACGCGCTCGTAAAGCTGGCGTATGACGCGATTGCGCGGGCGCTCGCGCTCGATCCGCTGCTGCCCGAAGCGCACCTGGCGCACGGGATGATGAAGTACAACTTCGAGTGGGACTGGATCGGGGCCGAACGCGACATGCAGCGCGCCGTCGACCTGGCGCCGGATGATGAGGATGCGCTCAGTTGGCTCGGCAACGTGCAACGGGGCCTGGGGAAGCACGAAGAGGCGCTGAGGAATTTCGAGCGCGCGCGGCGGGTGAATCCGATCGGCGCGCGCCACATTCAGATCATGGGGGAGGCGCTCTGGTACGCGGGCCGCATCGACGACGCGGTCGGCATGCTGGAGCAGGCCGGTCGCCTCAATCCCGCGGATCCCACTCCCCACTGGCTGCGGGCCGCGGTGCTCGACAGCGCCGGGCGCGGCGACGAGGCGATCGCGCCGCGGCGGCAGGCCGCGCAGTTGACCGGCGATGCGGAATACCTTGCCGGCCTCGACGCGATGCGGTCCAGTGGCTATCGCGCGGTCCTCGAGTTCGATGTCGCATGGAGAACGAAAAGCCACGACTTCTGGGAGATCGCCGCGCTCCAGACGCAGTTGGGCCGCCGGGCTCTCGCCATCGACGCCCTCGAGCAATGCGTCGCGGCCAACTGCGCGAATGTGCCCGTACTCGTCGCCGAGCCCCGGTTTCGGCCGCTCTTCGGCGAGCCGCGTTTTCAGGCACTGGCGGCCCGCGTCCATCTCGCCGAGGTGCTCACCAAGATCGCGGACGGGCAGTAATACTCTCCGGTCGTGACCGGCTGTAACCGACCGTGTCATGGATCCGCGGCGGCACTGTCCGGCTTCAGCCGGACCGTCTTGCGGATCACGTCCGCCACTCCGCGCGCGATCAATTCGTAGCCGGCGGCGTTGGTGTGCCAGTCGTCGGCCTGCATGTAGACCTCGCCGAACGTTTCAACCGGCAGAAAGACCGGCGCACCGTCGCGCGATGCGGGAATGACGACACGGCGGATGTGCGGGACGTCGAGCCCTTCCCAGCGCCCCGGCGTCCCGCCGTTCGTATAGACGTACGAGAGATGCGTTCCCGGGGCGAACCTCGTCTCGAGGCTCCACACGCCGTCGCCGGCCCGTTCGTCTCCTCCGGTGCCATCGTCGTGCATCAGCACGGTGTTCGGCGACGCGTCGCCGAGCTGCGGATCGGTGCCGGCGATCGAGATGGCATGCGGGACCGCGTACTGACCTCGCGCGATGCGGAAGATCACGCGGGTCGGCGCCGCAGCCTGGGTACTGGCGGTCGCGCGCGCGGCCGTCGAATGCGCGAGCCCGAGCCGCGACTCGACCTCGCGCTCCATCGTCGCTCGCGCGTCTGCGACGAGCTGCAAGCTGTCGACGAGCGGCACGTTGGTATCGGCGGCCACCGTTTTCAGCAGCCTGCGATAGGGGCTCTCCGCCCACAGCTCGTTGTCGAGCAGGATCACGGCGCCGCCCTGTGATTGCGACACGGCGATCATTTTGCGCAGGTTCGATTCGTAGTCGCGCGGCGAGACACGCGTCCACGGCTCGATCGCACTGTAGTCCACCGATCCGGATCCGCGATCCTTCGACTGCTCGCGCAAGTACACGTCGATGGACTTCGGATGGAAGCGCAGCGTCAGCGCCAGATACTTCAGCAGCTTGTAGAACTCGAGCTCCTCGGCGTCCTCGCGAAGCCGCGTCCGAATCGGCGGCTGCGATGTGGACACCATGTCCCGATCACGATATCCGGCGACCTCGGAGTCGTTCATCCCGAATCCGATCGCCACGACGTCGGGATGCCGATCGAGGACACGCGCCTTGAGGAGCTCCAGACCCTGAAATGACGAGTAGCCGAGGACACCGAAATTCTCGACGTCGACGTTCGACGCTCCGCCCGCCGCGCGGAGGTCCTCGCGCAGCCGGTTCGGATACGTGCGGTCCTGATCGACGTTCATGCCGAAGGTCCACGAGTCGCCGATGCACGCGACGCGAAGCGTACCGGCGTTGGCGGCAGCGAACTCGCCGCTGCGGAACCCCTGTGAGTTGAGCGAGATCGTCCACGTCGGGCGGTCGCGAAATTCAGCCGGCAGCGCCGGGTTGAAGCGGCGCAGCAGCGCGACCCGCGACGCCTCGTTCGGCGCGGGGCCGAAGATGTCGACGTAGGTGCGACGCACGTTCGGTGTATTGCGCCAGATCAATCGATCGTCCGGCACGAGAATCAGCAGACGATCCAGCCACGGCGGGGTCGGGCCGTAGTCGTCACCGACGGAGTACGGCAGCGGAATGCGCCGGACCATCGCGTTGCGCACGGTATAGGTCGCGCGCAGGCCCGCTTCGGCGAAGACGAAAAAAAGGATCGTGGTGGTGCAGCTCTT
Organism: Vicinamibacterales bacterium; assembly: GCA_035315685.1. GTDB lineage: Bacteria > Acidobacteriota > Vicinamibacteria > Vicinamibacterales > CAVVIG01 > QHWK01. Next base: position 11,378 of record DATFXR010000234.1, read on the forward strand.
CAGGATGGTGATGAGCAGCGAACGCATCGTGTGGATCGATTCTGACACGGGTCTGCTGCGCGCGGACGCGACGCCGCCGCCATCGCATGCGATCGCCGCGGCTCGACAGTACTGTGGGAGATGTGCCCTCGAGCGTCGAGATCTTTACGGATCTTTTCTCCACGCCGGCTTCAGCCTTGCCATCGTGCGGCCGTGCCTCTCACGTCGATGTGGACGAATGGCGGATGGGCCGTGGTCGCCGGATAGAACCCCATCCCACCCTGGAATCTCCGGTACCGTGGCTCCGCGAGCAACTGGTCGATCTGGTCGTAGAGGAACTTCGCATCATCGGTATCGACGCGGCCGTCGCGATTGAGATCTTCCATGCGGCTGCGGTTCTGCGGATCGACGTAGATGTCGGCGGCACTTCCCCACTGATGCATGCTGTAGGTCACGTCGCCGATGGCATGGTTGTAGTACGGCGTCCGGTAGGCACTCATCACGTGCAGCGTGTCGGCGGTGAACCCGATCGCGTTGACGTGCTCGAGCACCATCTCGAGCTTCATCGGCAGACGTTCCTTCAGCACCAGGTACTTCGGATACGCCTTCGTCGTGTCCTCTTTGCAGACGAACTGCTTCAGCGTGAAGTGCGGCGACACGTGCGTGCTCTCGTTCTCCCTGGTCACCTCGACGAAGCCGGGCGGCGGCAGGTAGAGCCGGCCGCTGTGGGGCGGCCGCGGCGGGTACTCGCCAATCGGGTAGCCGTTGAGCATGCCGTTGCGCACCCTGGTGGCCGGCACTGTGACGAACGCGTGCACGGCGATCGAGTCCTTCTTCCCCGGCCCGTCGAACGTGATGAGATACGCGCCCGGGCGATCGGGCGCGGTCCATTTCCACTGCTGCTGCCCCTGCTGCACGAGTGTGCCGGCGGCGGTCGTCGCGGCGAAATCTCCGGGCGGCCCGCCGACCGCATCGAAGACGACCGCGGTGCGTGGCGCCGCCAGCACGGCGACATCGCGATAGGCCGATGTCTCGCCATGGAACGTCAGCGCGAAGGATGCGGTCTTGGTGTCGAACCGTCCGGCCGCGCCAATGCGGACATCGAGCAGCACCGCTACGGCGGTGACAATCGTCAGGACGAACCGCATCATTGCGCTCTCGCCGCGTCGTGACGACGGTCGAGTCCGTAGACGTCCGGGAACGTCTGCAGCCTGCCGTCTTGCTCCCATGCGGTGAAGTAGAGGAGGTAAATCGGCAGCGGGTGCTTCAGCTTCACCGCCCGTTCGCTACCACGCTGCATCGCCGCGGCAATTCTCTCGACCGTCCACTCCGGCTGATCGCGCAGCACATAGCGTGCGAGCGCGCCCGGGTCGTCGAGGCGGACGCAGCCGTGGCTGAAGCTTCGCTCGACGCGATTGAACAGCGCCTGCGCCGGCGTGTCGTGCAGATACACGTTGTAGTGGTTCGGGAACACGAACTTCACGCGGCCGAGTGCGTTCCCGTGTCCGGGCAACTGGCGGTAGCGGCCGTTGTCGTCCACTTCGATGCGCTGTTTCGAGAGAAACTCGGGATCCTTCTCGACCTTCGGTGCAATCTCGTGTTCGACGATCCTCCTCGGGATGTTCCAGGATGGGCTGAACACGACGGTCGTCATCGTGTCGGCGAGCACCGGTGTCGGGCTGTCTTTCTTGCCGGTGACGACTTTCATGTCCAGGACGCTCGTGCCGTTCTCGATCGCGTCGAGGCGAAAGGCCGGAATGTTGACCATGATGTAGCGCGGCCCGAGGCCGTCGGGCAGCCAGCGCCAGCGGTCCATGTTCATCACGATCTGCTGTACCGCAGCGGTGTCGCCCGCGGTGCGTGCAAGCGAGAGCTGGCGCTTCAGCCCCTGATACTGCGGAAATGCGGGCGCCAGATCGCGGAGCGACTGTTCGACCTTGCCGGCGCTGATCGCGGACTGCAGCACGGCCGGGAGATCGACACTGCGCTTCACCGCGTGCCACTGCCGATCGATGTTCTCTGGATCGACTGTGCCGTGCGTCAGATCCCACGCGTAACGCAGATACGCGAACGACGCACGCACGTCGAGGTCGATCGCGCGATCGCGTGTGAAGCCGGTCCGCGCGGCATCCAGGTCGTCGATGCCGTAGTCCGCCGGCTCGAGCCCATCCCGATCGGCGGCACCGATCGCGCGCACGAGCGCGTCGAAGTCGCGGCGCAGCCGGCGGCCATCGCTCCAGGCGAGCCGATACCCCGTCTCGCGGTAGAAGCGCTGCTCGTCCTTCCACACCTTCCGTCCGCGATCGCTTTCGTCGTCGACGAAGCGTGGCTGCGTGCCATCAACTGCACTCTGGAGTGCCGCACTCACGCGTGCGTCGGTCGAGCGCGACGCATGCTGTTCGCACGAGGTAACAGTCGCGGCCGCGATCAGCAGAGCCGTGGCAGTTTTCCCGAATCCCAACGCCCGAATGCCGAGCTCCGAGGAACGGTCCGGCCGGAACGTCATCGTTGAGGTATGGGTGCAAGCCGAGTGCCGTTGACATCGTGGAGGACACGCTCGCGCCCGTCCCTATGCGATCTCGGCGGTCGGCTCGCGGATGGGAAACCGATCGCCGACGAGAACGTCATAGGCCCATGCGCCGAAGACGCCACCCACACATGGCGCGACGATCGGCACCCACCACCATCCATTCCCCGCCGTGAACACTTCCCCGCCCCAGCCTGCGATAAACGTGAAGAGCCGCGGGCCGAAGTCGCGCGCCGGATTGATCGCATAGCCCGAGTTGAAACCGAACGTCGCGCCGATGAGCACGACCAGCAGCCCGACGACAACCGGTGCAAGCCCGGCCGGCGGCGGCGAGTTGCGGCTGTCGGTGATGCCAAGAATCACCGAGACGAGCAGCGCCGTTCCGACGACCTGATCGATGAAGCCGCCGAGCGTGCTCAAGAACGGCTGCGGATACGTCGCCCAGATCCCGGCGGTACCCTGCGCACCGGCGACCTGGCGCACGCCGCCGTCGAAGGCGCTCAACGCTTCGTGATACGTGACGAAAACGACTGCCGACGCGACGAACGCACCTGCAACCTGCGCCAGCACGTACGGCGCGACCTTGTTCCACGGGAACCCTCGCCGCACGGCGAGCGCGAGCGTCACCGCCGGGTTGAGATGCGCACCCGTGACGCCCGCCGACATGTAGCATCCCATCGTGACGGCGAGTCCCCACGCGATGTTGATCGACAGAAACGTTCCGGCGCTGTTCCTGCTCAACACCACTTGCGCGACCACGCCCACGCCAAACACGATCAGGATGAACGTGCCGAGGAACTCGGCGAGCAACTCCCGGACTACACTTCGCGCCATCGGACCCCTCCGGATGTGAACCACGGAGACACAGCGACACAGAGAAGAGGCGGGCGTCGCACGCCGCCGCGACGCGGCGGGTTCGCAATTCCGGAACCGCGTTCTCTGCGGCGCCGGAACGAAGGCCATTGCGTCCTGGCGCGCGACGCGCCATCCACGACCCTGCCCGCCGGTGCCTCCGCGGACTCCGCGTCTTCTTCGTCTCTGTGTCTTCTCCGTGTCTCTGTGTCTCCGTGGTTACTTCTTCGCGGCCTTCGTGGAGCTTCGTGGCTTCGTAATTCCGTCTGCCGCGCGGCGCCATTGTATAGTGAGCGGCCATGCCGTCCCGCAGCGGCCGGATGAGGCGTTTCATGCTCGCAAACAGCAAGACAGTTGCCTGTCTGGCCGGGGTCGGCCTCATCGTCGGCGTTCGATGGCCGGCGCCTTCGGCACAACAACAGCCGGCGAACGTCGCGTCGTTCACCGAGATGCGGTGGCGTCCGATTGGACCGTTCCGCGGCGGACGTACCAAGGCGATCACCGGCGTGCGCACGCAGCCGAACGTCTTCTATATCGGCGCCGTCAACGGCGGCGTCTGGAAAACGACCGACTTCGGCCGGACCTGGACGCCGATCTTCGACGACCAGCCGACCGGTTCGATCGGCGCGATCGCGGTTGCGCCCTCGGATCCGAACGTCGTCTACGTGGGCAGCGGCGAGGGATTGGCGCGGCCCGATCTCTCCGTCGGCGACGGCATCTACAAGTCGACCGACGCCGGCAAGACCTGGACGCACCTCGGACTGCGTGACGGCCAGCAGATCCCCTACATCATCGTCGACCCGCGTAATCCGGATCGGCTGTTCGTCGCCGTGCTCGGCCATCCGTACGGGCCGAACGACGAGCGCGGCGTCTACCGCTCGACCGACGGCGGACGATCGTTCCAGAAGGTGCTGTCGAAGGACGAGAACACCGGCGCGTCGGATCTCGAGTTCGATCCGCGCAATCCCGACATCGTCTACGCCTGCCTGTGGGAACAGCGGCAGGGACCGTGGGAGAACGGCGCCTGGGCCGGCACCAATGGCGGCATCTTCAAGTCCACCGATGGCGGCACCAACTGGCGGCCGCTGACCGACGGGTTGCCGTCAGGCGACGGCGACGGCGTCGTCCAGGCCGACATCGCGATCGCGCCGAGCGATCCGAATCGCATCTACGCGACGGTCGCGAATCCGCGCACGGTCGGCATCTTCCGCTCGGACGATGCCGGCGAGCACTGGACGAGGAGCACCGCCGACGCGCGTCCGGCCGGACGCATCGGCGGCGGCGATCTGCCGGTGCCGGTCGTCGATCCGAAGAATCCGGACACTGTGATCATCGCGAGCACGGTCAGCTATCGGTCGACCGACGGCGGCAAGACGTGGATCGCCCTGCGCGGCGCGCCGGGCGGCGACGACTACCAGCGGCCCTGGATCAACCCCGACAACCCGAACATCATCGCGATGGCGAGCGATCAAGGCGCGATCGTCAGCGTCAACGGCGGCGAGACCTGGAGCTCCTGGTACAACCAGCCGACGTCGCAGATGTACCACGTGAATGCCGACAACGCGTTTCCGTACCGGGTGTGCGGCGGACAGCAGGAGAGCGGATCGGCGTGCGTGTCGAGCCGCGGCAGCGACGGGATGATCACTTTCCGTGAGTGGCATCCGGTCGGGGTCGAAGAGTACGGGTACGCGGTTCCCGATCCGCTGAACCCGAACATCATCTTCGGCGGGAAGATCACACGGTACGATCGACGGATCGCGCAGGTCCAGAACATCGCGCCGACGCCAGTTCGGCCCGCGGACTTTCGCACGCTGCGCACGGCGCCGGTCGTCTTCTCGGGCGTCGATCCGCACGTCATGTACTTCGCATCGAACACGCTGTGGAGGACGTCGAGCGGCGGCAAGAGCTGGCAGAAGATCAGTCCGGATCTGACCCGGGCGACGTGGGAGACGCCGGCGACGATCGGCATATATCGCAGCGCCGACACGGCGAAGCCGACGCAGCGCGGTGTCATCTACACCGTCGCGCCGTCGCCGCTCGACATCAACCGGATCTGGGTCGGCACCGACGATGGCCTGATCCACGTCACGACGGACGGCGGCGCGAACTGGCGGGACGTCACGCCGCCCGAGCTGAAGCCGTGGATGAAAGTATCGATCATGGATGCCGGCCATTTCGACGCGCAGACGGCGTATGCGGCGATCAACACGCTGCGGCTCGACGACCTGCGGCCATACGTCTACCGCACGCACGACGGCGGCGCGACCTGGACGCGCATCACTAGCGGACTGCCCGACAACGCGCCGGTTGACGCCGTGCGCGAGGATCCCGTTCGCAAGGGACTGCTCTTCGCCGGGACTGAGCGCGAAGTCCACGTGTCGTTCGACGATGGCGACCATTGGCAGTCATTGCGGCTGAACATGCCGGCGACGTCGGTTCGTGACGTGATCGTCAAGGGCGACGATCTCATTGCCGGCACTCACGGGCGTGGTATCTGGATTCTCGATGACATCACGCCGCTGCGCCAGCCCGGCCTCGATCGCGCGCCAACCGACGGGCGGAGTGCGCCCGACAACGGACGGAGCGCGAAAGCTTCAGCCGAGCGCTCCGCGACCCTTTTCAAGCCGCAGGTCGCCTACCGCGTGCGGCAGAACACGAACACCGACACGCCGATTCCGCCAGACGAAGCGGCAGGCGTGAACCCGCCTGACGGCGCGATCATCAACTACATGCTCCCGTCGGCTGCCAGTTCGGTGACGCTCGAGATCCTCGACAGCGCGGGCAGGAGTGTGCGCCGCTATTCGAGCAGCGATCCAGCCGAGCGCGCCGATCCCGCGACCGCGCCGGTACCTGTCTACTGGTACCGTCCGCCACGGACGATCGCAACCACGGCCGGCCTGCATCGCTTCCTGTGGGACCTGCACTACCAGCCGTTGCGTATCGCCGCCGGCCGCGGTGGATTGCCGATTGCGGCCGTGCCGCACGACACGCCGCCGGCGCCGACTTCGCCCTGGGTGGCGCCGGGGCAGTACGCGGTAAAGCTCACCGTCGACGGCACGTCGCACACGCAGCCGCTGACCGTCAAGATGGATCCGCGGATCACGACACCGCAGATCGGTCTCTCGCAGCAATTCACGCTGTCGAAGCAGTTGTACGACGGCATCCTCGCGGCGCAGAAGGCGCAACAGGAGGTCGGGCAGCTCCGGGACCGTAGCGCGAAGGCTTTGGCCGAGCGGCCAGCCTTCGCCAAGAAGCTCACGGATCTCGAGGGACCGGCCGGCGGCGGGTTCGGCGGAGGACGCGGCGCTGCGCCGTCGGGTCCTGAAACGCTGTCGAGCATCAGCGGCGCGCTGTTGCAGCTGATGAACCTGGTGCAGGGCGCCGACGTCACGCCGACGACGCAGCTCGTCACGGCGGTTGCGGAACGTCGCACCGCACTCAACAAGCTGTTGTCGCGGTGGACGGCATTGAAGGCGGAGGCCCGGACGTTGAATCTCGCGCAGTGATTGATCACGGCCCCGCTAAAGCCGGACACTACCGATGAAAGGTCAGGCCGTCTTCACTCGTAGTGTCCGGCTTTAGCCGGACCTTCGCCGGTAGTGTCCGGCTTCAGCCGGACCAAAGGGGCTCTCATGCGAAAACTCGCGCTGCTCTCGTTCGTCGTCGCGCTGACGGTCACCGCGGTCGCGCAACAGCAACCGGTGCCGCGGCCGGCGGCGTTCGCGCCCGAAGGGATCACGCCGATCAGCCTCGGGCTCGCCGGTTACGCAAAGGTCCTCTGCTCTGCGGTGTTCGTCTCGGAGCGTGACCCGGCCGAAGCCTTCAAGAACAGCGGCTACTTCCTGTTCCCTGACGAGCATCGCGCCGGTGTCAGCTACGCGATCGATCGCGCGCAGAAGCTGGTGCGGATGACGCACGGCCCGGTGACGCGAATCGCCAGGTTCTACGGTGACCAGGGCTGCATCATCCATCCTGAGGGCCACGACGGCATCCATTTCACGCCGGTCCCGGTGAAAACGCGCCTGCCCGACCCCGCGTCACAGCCGTGGCCGATGGGCGACGCGCTGCCGGCGAACGCGGCGCCGACCGGGATCGATCGCGCACGCGTCGACAAGGCGCTCGACCTCGCGTTCGCAGATCCCGAGGCGCTCACGGCGGCGGTCGTGATCGTTCACAAGGGTCAAATCGTCGGCGAGCGCTACATGCCGGGGATCACGAAGGACACGCAGCTCGAAAGCTGGTCGATGGGCAAGAGCCTGACCGCGACGCTGTTCGCGCTCCTCGTCAAAGACGGCATCTACAAGATCGACGATCCCGTGCCGGTGCCCGAGTGGCGGAAGCCGGGCGATCCGCGCGGCGCGATCAGGATCGCCGACCTGCTCCACATGAGCAGCGGCCTGCGCTTCATCGCCGGCCAGGATCCCGACTACAGCGTCGACAAGGGCTATCCGGATCACGCGCTCATCTACACCGGCGCGATCGACGCGTTCACGCACTCGATGACGCGGCCGCTGCAGTTCCCGCCGAACATGGAAGGGCGCTACCGCAACTCGGATCCACTGATGGTCGGCTGGCTGGTGAAGCAGGCCGTCACCAGGCGCGGCGACGACTATCTCGCCTGGCCGCAGCGGGCGCTGTTCGATCGCATCGGCATCCGTCGGCAGGTGCTCGAGACCGATCCGTACGGCAACTTCCTGCTCACCGGCTACGACTACGGCACCGCGCGCAACTGGGCGCGCATTGGGCAGCTCTATGTGCAGGACGGCATGTGGCAGGGTCAGCGTCTGCTGCCGGAAGGGTGGACGACGTTCGTCAGCACGCCGGCGACGGCATGGAAACAGCCGGTGTACGGCGGATTGTTCTGGGTGAACGGCGACGGCGGATGGCCGCTGCCGAAGTCGGCCTACTTCGCCAACGGGGCGGGCGGACAACGCACCATCATCGACCCGACGCACGATCTCGTCGTGGTGCGGATGGGCCATTACCGGGGCGATCGGCGCGGGATGGAGGCTCTCAAGCGGGCGGTGGAGGAGTTGATTCCAGGTGTACCGCCACGGAGCAATTAAGAATTGAGAAGTAAGAAATTAAGAATTCGTGATCACGACTGCGACGCGACCAGGTCTTGAAGCAGTGTGACACGAATTCTTAATTCTTAATTCCGAATTCTTAATTGTCGGCTATGTGGATCTTCATTGCCGTCGCAGTAGGCGTCCTGGCGCTGGCTCATACAGCGCCGGCGCCGTTTCTGTTCGACGCGATCAGCGGCGATCGCGCGGTCTGGCACATGCCGAAGCGCAAGCCGCCGACGATCTATCTGACCTTCGACGACGGCCCGAATCCGACGACCACGCCCGATCTGCTCGACGTGCTCGCGCGCGAGCGGACGCGCGCAACCTTCTTCCTGATCGACCGTCACATCACGGATCAGACCGCCGAGCTGGTCCGCCGGATCTTCGCCGATGGCCATGCGGTCGCGCTGCACTCGGCCACGCGCGCCTACATGCTGATGGGCGCGCGCACGTTCGCGCAGACACTGCTCGCCGCCGCCGATCATGTCGAGCGCGTGACCGGCCATCGCCCGTGCCCGGCGTTCCGCCCGCACGCCGGATGGCGGAGCTGGCAGATGTACGAGGGACTCGAGCAGATCGATTACCAGCTGGTCGGCTGGAGCTGGATGCTGTGGGACTGGAACTGGTTCCGGGCGCGGACGGCCGACTCGGTGATCAACCGGATCGGCCCGCGCGCATCGAATGGCGACATCATCGTCATGCACGACGGTGATGAATCAGCGCCGTTCGCCGACCAGCGCCACACGGTGGAGGCCACCGCCCGCCTCATTCCGGCGCTGCGTGCAAAGGGTTTCGAGTTCGGCACTATCTGCAATCGATCGACGTAACGATCGCGGCGAACACGGTCCACATCTGAACGTAGTGCGCCCCTGAAGCGGACCCGAAATCCGGCTGAAGCCGGACACTACGGACGGGGCGCCACGAAAACACGAAGACGCGAAGACGAATCTTCTTTCTTCGTGATTTCGTGCCTTCGTGGCGGATCCCTCCGGTCCCGAGTTGACAGGTCCGGCCCCCAGCCTCCAGCCCCTACGCCTGCCGCAGCAGGCGGACGATGAACCCGACGAGCACGACAACCGCGATGGCGAGCACGGCCCAGAAGAGGCGCGGCGACACGAGGGCTGACGCCGGCGCGGCCGGCGCAACCGTGTGTTCGCTGTCGAGCGTCACCTCGCGCGCCGACGCGCCGAGCACCTGCGGCGCAAGCAGCGCGAGATCGTACTGAGGGCGTGAAAGATCACGCCGCCCGTAGGCCACGCGCAGTGCGGTGCCGGTCGCACGATACAGGCGGATCCGATACGACGGCAGCAGGAGACGCGCCGACTCGATCGGCAGCGGTGTGTTGTCGCCCTCGTCGACGAGGACGAAGAGGTCGCGCGACTGCAGCGGCGCGAGATCGATCGTCAGCGGCCGTGCTGGCCGCTCCTGATCCGAGTGGCGCCACGCCGCTGTTGCCAGCATCTGAAACCAGGGATCGCGGCGACGTGCGTCGCGCTCGCGCGGCTCGCCGAGAGTGACCCGCCGGTCGAACACGCGCGCCGGCGTGGTCATCACAAGACGCGCCGGGGGCAGGTCCTCAATCGGATACGTCACCCGATACACGCTGCGGCCATAGCGCACGGCGGGCAGCGTCGACGGCGGCGACGCGACCGGCTCGAGCTTCACGTCCACCGACAGCGGCTCCGCCAGCTGCTCGAGAAGATACGGGATCTGCCGATCGGTATCGTCGACGACGCGCAGATCGCTGAACTGGCGGCCGACACCCGCGGAATGCGCCAGCACCTGAACGTCGAGCGGCAGCGCGATCAGGGCGGCCTCCCCCGCTGGTACCGTTCGCACGTACGAGAACAAGCCGAGATCGAGCGACGACCCGTAAGTCGGAAGCGGCGGCGCCGGCCGCGCATTCTCGTCCTCGCCGCGCGCGCGTGGCTCGCCCCACGAGGCGTCGGCGATCGACTGGATGCGAACCTGACCGCGCTCGGCCTCGAGATCGTAGTGCGGCGCCGCGAGCGCGCTGTTGCCGTAGCGCGCGGTGAGATCGCCGGGCGGCGCCTCGAGATAGATCCACGGCAGCTCGGCGAACACCGCGGTGACCCCTCGCAGGTCGAGCGGCGGATTGTCCTCGTCGTCGACCTCGAGGTCGAGCTGCGCTTCGGTCGGCGGATCGATCGGCAGCTGCAGCGCCGACGCCGTCACGTCGTCTCGCACGACACGGCGAAGCGTGGTGCGGCCAAGAAGGCGCGGGGCGATCTGGCCGGCGATCAGCTGCTGTTCGAAGACTCGCGCCTGACGCAGGATGTGTCCGCCGCCGGCGTCGAGCTCGAGCGCGGCGATCGGCAGGTGGCCGGCTGGAAGGTTGACGCGAAACCGGCTGCGTCCCGGCTCGCTGGGACGCCGCTCGAACGCGACGGGGGCCGTCAACGGTGGCGGCGGCGCCATCGGCAGTGTTCCGGCGGCAGCAGTCGGCGTCTGCCGGACACGCGCGCTGTGGCGATCGTCCCAGGTCAGCCGGAGATACCGGAACGTGCCGGGCGGGAAACGCAGCACGGTCTGGCGAAGCCGCTCGTCGGGAAGGTCGAACAGCGTTCCCTCGGCCACGAGCACGGTCCAGTGGCTCCGATCGCCGCTGCCCTCGAGGGTCGCCCGTTTCAAAAACGGCGCGCTGAGACCCTCGACGCCGAAGCGATCGATCAGCAGCGGTTCACCGAGATCCGCTTCGAAGCCGCTCGTCTTCACCGTGTCGGTCTCCACGGGCGCGACCGGAAGGATCGTTGCCGGCTTGAACACCGGCTCCGGCACCGGAACTGCCACGAGCACGTAGCCGACTTCGACGCCGCCGGCGTCGTAGAACCGGAGATCGCGCACGCCGTCGGAGGCGATCACCGTGCGAAGCGAACCTGCCTGCTGCTGCGTTCCGGCGCGTACGGTTGTGCGGAACGGCGCCGCGCCCGCGAGCAGCGGCAGATCGATCGCCAGCCGTCGTGGCCCACCGCCGCGGGTGACGACCGGCCGCTCGAAGCGGAACGCTGGCGGCGGGGCGGTCTGCTGAGCGGCGACGGCAACCGTCGCGGCAGCGACGCCGAGCGCGGCGATCTTCATGACACGTGGCATCAGGCGCGACCTTCCGATGGATGCAGCACGAACTTCTGGAGCGCGAGCGCGACCAGCGAGAGCGACACCGCGAGACCGACGAGTGAACCGACGCGGTACAGGCCGCCGAGCGATCCCATGTCGTACAGGAATGCCTTGAACGCCGTGATCGCGATCAACGCGACTGCGGTGACACGCGCCGGCTGGTTCCGCAGGTAGATGCCGCCGGTCAGCAGCAGCATGCCGAACGCCAGCCAGCCGATCGTATAGGTGAGGTCCTGGGCGAGCGTCACGCCAAAGCGGAACGCGATTCCGGGGCCGGTGGCGTAGAAGTCGGCGATCTCGATGTTCAGGAGCAGGAACAGCAGGATCACCCCAGCCGCCGGCAGCAGCCGCGACGCGCGCGGCAGCGACAGGATCCGATCGTCGGTCGCGGCGAGCCACCACGCCGCCACGAACATCGCGGCCGCGCAGATCGCGTACGCATACAGATACCAGTTGAACACCCGGAGGCCGCGCGGTTCGTAGACGAACACGGCCGGGTTCAGCGCCAGCCGCGCGAACCCGGCGGCGAGCAACGAGAACGACCAGTACAGCAACCCGCGGTGCGGCACGCGGCGATACACCCAGGCGAGCGCCGCGCCCTCGAGCGCCCAGCCGATCGTGATCCACTGATTGTGGAGCTGCAGCGGGATCGCGACGGTGACGAACGCCAGCGACGCGCCGGCGACCAGCGCGAGCCGGCCGAGATCGCGCGATCCGCCGGCTTCGATGCGCAGCAGCTGGCGCAGCAGCAAAGCACTGACCGCGCCTTCGAACACGGGGACGGCGCCGACGAACTGACCGTACCCGCCCTGCACGAGCGCCGTGCGCCCCGTGAAGAAGAACAGCACGCTGCCGGCAATCGCCGCGATGTACGGGTCGCGCGACGTCCGGGCGCGGCGTCCGAGCACGATCGGATAGGCAACGAAGACCGCGTAGAGCACGAACGCGATGGTGAAGGAGCCCGGCCAGTCCATCATGCGGAAGTGCTGCTCCCGCCACGCAGTCTCGACCCACCAGGCGGCGATGACCGCCGACGGAGCGACCCACTCCCATTGCGCAGACCAGGCACTCGCGAATATCAACGCGACGTTTGCGGCCGCGACAACCGCCACGATCGCGGCCGGTATTGACCCGCCGGACGCCTCGCCGAGCGTCAGGTTCGCGATGAAGAGCGTGCAGATCGCGCCAGCCGCGGCGAACCGCCACGACCCGCGCATCTGCATCACCGCAAACCAGGCCAGCGCGTAGGCGGCAACGACCTCCGCGGCCACCACCAGGATCGGCCCCCGTGCGCCGTCCGCGACCAGCGAACATGCGAACACGACGATGGCCGCGGCCGCCACGCCCGCGCCGTGCAGCTCGCCCGAGCGCACCGCGAGCGACGTCGTCGTGAGCGCGAGCGTCATCACGGCGAGCGCGCCAAACAGCGGCCATGGCGGCACCGACCATTCGGGATCGATGGCGATCGCGAACAGGAACAGGTGGCCGATCAGGCCGAGGTACGTGCCCGGGCGGAATCCAAACCGCGACGGATCGGCCTCGCTCCGGCTGCGTGCCTGCCGGTGACTCCACGCGTGGCCGATCAGCATCGTCAACGTCAACATGACGAGGAACAGCAGCGACGGCAGGAGGCCGACCGCGGCGGCTGCGTTGCCCCACCAGATCGCGAGCACGAACCACGACAGGCCGCCACCGACGAGCGACAACGCAGGCAGTTCGCCCGAGGCGCTCTCGACGAAGAGCCCTGCGTTGAGGATGGCGAGCAGGAACGCGAGCCCCCACAACGCCGCCGCCGCGTGCGCGCCCTCGGCGAGATACAACAGCAGCAGCAGGCTGGCGATCAGGACCACGCCGCCGCCCCACCGCGGCGTCATCGTCACGCGTGCGCGCCTGGCGGCGACCGGCGCGCCGATGTAGAGAATGCCGAAGGCCGCGTACACGCCGAGGGCGGCGCGCAGGTGATCGACCGTGAGATGGGCCGCCGACCACGCAGCCTCAGACACGACCGCAAAGAACGCCGCCAGGTAGTACAGCGGGAACTCGCGGCGCGCGAACGCCTGCCACGTGATGACGCCGATCAGCGCGAGCATCGGCGCAAACAGGCGGAGCGGCGCGTCGGCCGCCGGCTCAATCCGCGCGATCGCGGTGAAGACGAACAGCAGCAACGGCGCGGCGTAGATCGCGCGCGCGGAGAGCCCCTCCAGCGGGCGGCCGATTCGTGCGGCCAGCGTCGGCGCAAGCGCGAAGAAGACGACGAAGGCCGAGGCGAACGCGATGACCATCGTCCAGGCGCCGTGCGCGTACGACACGGCAAGCCACGTCGCGAAGACGACGACCGTCGCGACGGCGCCGAACGCATGCGCCGAGGGCTCGCGCCGCCAAATCGAGAGGGCGAGCAGACCGGCGTTCACGATCAACAGGAATCCGAACAGGAGCGCCGGCTGTGCGCCATACGCGGGTACTGCGGCAAGGTAGGCGGCAAAGACAAGCGGCATCACCGCCGGCCCAAGACCTGCGCGCGAGAGCATCGTGGTCTGTTCTGCCGATGCAGTCGGCGAGGTGAAGACAATCGACGCGAAGCCAATCAGCGAGAAGACGAGGAAGATGCCCATCGCGAGCGGCAACTGGCTCGCGGTGAGAAACGTGATCACCCAACCCCACTGGTAGAACGTCGTGAAGGCGATGCTGAGGAGCGTCAGCAGCCGCCAGCGTCTCCGCGCGGCGACCCAGGCGAGGCCGATGTTGAGCAGCAGCAGGTAGGCGAACAGCGGCACCGGGCGGTTCTCACCGGTCGACAGCAGCATCGGCGTCGCGAAGCCGCCGAGCAACCCGAGCAGCGCGATGAACACCGAGTCGCGCCGGATGGACAGCAGCACGGCGACGGCGGTGACCAGCGCCAGCAGGCCGAAGGCAACCGCCGCCGGAATCAGCTGCCAGAGTGCGTGCGCTGCGAAGACCGTCGCGAAGAGAATTGCGATCGCGGCGGCGTCGAGAGCGTTCGCCGTGACCGGATACTTGCGTGCCGCGCGAAGCTCGCACACCACCAGCAGTCCGATGCCGACGAGCACGCCAATCGCGACGCGAACCGGCGGCGCAAGCCATCCGTGATCGATGGAATAGCGCAGGAAGAACACCGCCGCCAGCACCAGCGCGACGCCCGCAACGGCCGAGAACATCTTCACGCCGACGACACGTTCCCAATCGAACGGCTGACGTGCGGGTGGCGGCGGAGGCGACGGCGGGGGTGGCGCGGGCGGTTCGACCGGCGGTCGAGCAGCGACGGCCGGCGCGGCGGCGGCCGGTGCGACGGGCGCGGCCGGCGTCGCCGCGGGCCTGGCGGCGGGTGGCGGTGCTGGCGTTGGCGTCGCGACAACTGGCGGCGCAGCCGGGGCGATTGAAGGCGGCGCCGGTGCTGGCTGCTTCGAGACGACGGGAACCGGCGGCAGCGCCTGCGGAACGGGCGGACGCGGTTCGGCGGCCGGCGTCGGCGCCGCAGCCGGCGCCGCGTCTCGCATGCGCTTGGTGAGCGCCGCAATGGTCGCTTCCTGCCGCTGCGCCAACTCCTCGAGCTCAGTGAGGCGCCGACGCAGATCTCCCGTTCGCACCCAGTTCACGATCGCGGCGACATACGGAAACGCCACGATCAGCAGAGCGAAGAGGGCCAGCACTTCCATGACTAGAGCAGTGTCTACTCTGGCAGCGCCGCGCCGAGCCGTCGAGCGTGTCGCTGCCCGTTGCTGCGCGCAATGACGCGTCAATCGTGTGTAGATGTGACTGATCACGGTCCGGCTGAAGCCGGACAGTACGGCGATGGTCCAGCTCAACGCCGGACACTACCGCGATGGTCCAGCTCAACGCCGGACACTACGGCGATGGTCCGGCTCAACGCCGGACACTACCGCGACGGTCCGGCTGAACGCGGGACGGGTACCGTGATCGAGAGAGCCCGACGCAGCACGATCGTAGTGTCCGGCTTTAGCCGGACCGCCGCGGTCACGAACTGCGTTCAGCTTTCAAGTCGATCCCGAGCTGCGCGCATTTCTTGTACAGGTGGCTTCGCTCCAGCCCGAGTGCGCGGGCCGTCTCGGCGACGCGATAGCCGTGCGCAGCGAGCTCGTTCAGCACCACTTCGCGCTCGAACGCGTCGACGCGGCTCGCGAGCGTCCCAGTACCGGTCCCCGCGATCGGGTGCGCCTTCGCATGCCGGGACGTCAGCACCTCGCGTACGGCATCGGCGCCGATTGTGCCGTCAGTGAGCAGCAACAGGCGTTCGACCACGTTCCGCAGCTCACGGACATTCCCGGGCCAGGTGTATCGCGTCAGCTCGTCGAGCGCCGCGCGATCGAATCCACGCGGCTTCCATCCGTTCTGCTCCGCGACGAGATCGGCGAAGTGTTCGGCCAGCACGACGATGTCCCCGGGGCGTTCGCGCAGCGGCGGCAGCGTGATCGGGAACACGAACACCCGGTGATACAGGTCTTCGCGGAAAGCGCCCTTCTGCACCAGCGTGTCGAGATCGCGGTGGGTCGCGACGATGACGCGCGTGTTGACGACGACCGGGCGTTCGCCGCCGATTCGTTCGAGCTCGCCTTCCTGGAGGAGGCGCAGCAGCTTGGCCTGCATCGCCGCCGGCATGTCGCCGATCTCGTCGAGGAACAGCGTGCCGCCATGCGCCTGCTCGAACTTGCCGAGGTGCCGCGACGCGGCACCGGTGAACGCACCCTTTTCGTGGCCGAAGAGCTCCGACTCGATCAGCTCCGACGGTACGGCTGCGCAGTTCACGCTGACGAAGGGACGCTCCCGCCGCGCGCTGCGCTCGTGAATCGCCCGCGCCACCAGCTCTTTTCCGGTGCCGGTCTCGCCGAGAATGCAGACCCGCGATTCGCTCGGCGCCACGCGATCGACCTGCGCCAACACCCGCTGCATCGCGTCGCTCTTCCACACCAGCTCGTGCCGACCGACTCGCCGCCGCAGTTGCCGGTTCTCCTCCTCGAGCCGCGCAATGCGGAGCGTGTTCTCGACCGTCAGGAGGAGCTTGTCGGACGAAATCGGTTTCTCGAGAAAGTCCGCGGCGCCGAGCTTCGTGGCGCGCACCGCCATGTCCACGGTCGCCTGACCGGAGATCATGATGATCGGCGTCGTCACGCCCAGCTCGCGTAACTCGGCGAGCATCGCCAGGCCATCCTTGCCCGGCATCACGACGTCCGAGAAGACGATGTCGAAGTGCTCCTGCTGCAGAAGTGCAATCGCGCGTGACGCGTGGTCGCACACCGTGGCCTCGTAGCCGGCCAGGCGGAACGCGCGTGCAAGCGACGCGAGCGTCGTCTGGTCGTCGTCGACGATCAGCACGCGGGTCATGCCGGCGCACCCGCCGCTCGGTCGCGCGGCGTGCGCGGCAGCTCGATGTGGAAGGTGGAACCACGGCCCGGCGCACTGTCCACCCAGACGCGGCCGGAGTGATCGGCGACCACCGACTGCACGATCGCCAGGCCGAGGCCGGTGCCGTGCCGCTTGGTGGTGTAGTACGGCGTGAACAAGCGATCGCGCTCCTCTTCGGTGAGCCCTTCTCCAGTATCGCCGACGTCGATCCGGACGCCGGCGGCAACCGGCAGGGTGCGAATCGTCAGCTCGCCGCCGTTCGGCATGGCGTCAACGGCGTTCAACACCAGGTTCTGCATCACCCGTCCCAGCTGCTCATCGTCCGCCCGCACGATGCCGCACGCCGGGTCGAGGTCGAGCGTGATGCGGATCGACGGACGGTCGGCAGCCTCGATCTGCGGGCGAAGCAGCGTGACGATCTGCTCAGCGATCGCATTCGGCGACACGTCCTCGAAGACTGGCGCCGGCATCCGTGCGAAATCGCCGAAGCGTCCAACGACGAGGTTCAGGTTCCTGAAGCCGGTATCGAGCGTCGCCAGGCTCTCATCGAGGACTTCCTCGAACTCGTGCGGCGGCAGCGTGCGCGCCCGCCGGAGGTTGTCGAGCGTGATGCGGAGCGGAAACAACGGGTTCTTCAGCTCGTGCGCGAGGCGACGCGCCAGTTCACGCCAGGCGGCCACCCGCTCGACCTGGACCAGTCGATCGCGCTGATCGACGAGATGGGCGGCCATCGTGTCGAAGGCGCGGGCGAGCGCGTCGATCTCGGGCGCGGCGTTCACCTCGCCCACGCGCGTGTCCCAGTCGCCGCTGGCGATCCGATCGGCTGCCACCGCCACCTCTTCGACCGGACGCGTGACTTGCGTGGCCGCCGCATAGCTGAGCGCCGCGCCCACGATCAGCCCGGCCACGCCGAAGCCGATGCCGCTCCAGCGGATGCGCGAGAGCAGCGCGCCGAGCTCGCGGCCGGAGCTGGCGAGCAGCAGCACGCCAAGCACCTGTCCGCGCGCGCCGGTCAGCGGGATCGCCGAGACGAGCTCGGAACCGTCGGGCGATTCGACGGTGTCGCTCGTCTCCTGCCCGGTCTGACGCACACGCGCGATCAGCGGCTCGAGCTGCGCCGATGGTGGCGCGTTCCCGGATGCATCCACGAGCTGCTGCCGGGAGACTTCCGGCTCGACGTTGCGGTACAAGAACGCGCGCATCCCGTCCGGCAGCCGCAGCGCGCGCAGGAATTCCCGATCGAGGCGCTGGCCGCCGCCGATGTACAAGGATGCCGCGCCTGTCGGCACCCGCCTCACGGCGACGAGCGCCAGCGCCGTTTCGTGCGGCAGTTCGATCGGCTGCAGAAACGCAGCCGAGCCGGCGTGGGGCGGCGTCGCCCACCCGTGGCGATAGCCGAAGCGCGCCGGCCACTCCGCCGACGAGATGATCGTTCCGTCGGCGGCCACGAGATCGACGAAGTCGAGCCCTTGTGCAGCGGCCATCGACACCGCGTCGCCGGCAAACGGCGCGGGATCGCCGTGCCTGGCGAGGTCGATCGCGGTGCGCTGCGCCGCATCGCTCGCCGCCAGCCGATCGATCCGGCGTGCGACGTCGTCGCCCTCCAGCGAAAACTCCCGGCGGAATTGCGCGATGAGAGCGCCCGTCCGTTGGCGGTCGAGGGCCTCGAACGATCGCCGCGCCGCGGCGGAAATGGTGATCGTGACCAGCGTCACGGAGACGGCGACCACCAGACCCACGAGCGCGAACAACCGCGCGCGCAGCGTCACGGCTGTCCGCCCTGCAGCCAGAGATCGGCGAGATCCCACCCGCCGATCGCGCGAGCGACCGGATGCAGCGACGTGCCGACGCGCTCGCTCACGCCGTACAACTCCGCAACGTGAACAACCGGAACGACGATGAAGCGATCGAGGAGCGACTGCTCGGCCCGGTACGTGGCGTCGAGCGCCGGTCCACTCGGCAGGTTGACGGCGGGCCAGCCGCGCACGGAGAGCCGCCCCGCCGCCTCTGCGAACGCGCGGTCGGCCGTCGTTGCCGGCACCGTCACGCGGACCAGCCGTGCATCGGCGCGCGGTGCGAGACCGGCGGGCGCCTGCACCTTCACGACGAAGCCTGCCTCGCGCGCGTCGACCGCCAGCCGTTCGGCGATCGCCTGCGTCACGACGTCAGCGGGATCGACTCGCAGGAGAATCGTCCGCTGATCGATCGGCAGCGCAGCGATTGCGGACGCTGGCAGCGCCGGGCCATCGGCCGATGCAACGACCCGCGCGTACGCAGATACCCAGTCCGGCAGGATCGTGCGCGCAGGGGCCGCCTCGCTCTGCAGCACGACGGCACAGATCGCGTCGCGATTGATCGTGGCGGCCAGCGTGCGCCGCCAGGCGATCGCCGAATCAGCCGCGCGCTGCTGCTCGAAGATCAACGCGACGAGCTCCAGCGGGCGCGATGCCTCGACACGCAGACTGCGTCGTGTGAGCCGGCGGACGTCGGTCGCCCGCACGGTGATGACGTCGGCGCGGCCTCCCTCGAGATCGGTCACCTGGGTGTCGAGGTTGCGGCCCATCTCGATCTCCACCGCATCGACGAACGGACGAGCACGCCAGTACGGCTCATGGGCCTTGAGCAGGAAGCTGGACGGCTCGACGTGATCGATGCGGAATGGCCCGCTGCCAATCAACCGGCCGCCCGCGGCCCGAACCACGATCGCATGCCGGCCGTCCGCGAGCAGCCACGGCAGATCCGGCGTCGGCTCGCTCGTGTCGATCGTGAGCGAATCGCCGTCGGGGTTCACCTTCCACGCCGGCTCACGTTGCCGGATCGCCGCGGCCGCCTGCCAGGGTTCGAGCGTCGTGCGATCGTGCAGCACCACACCGCTCCGCATACGAAACTGCCAGTGAGTGCCACGAGCGTCGGATTGCCAGGAACTGGCGAGCTCTGCGCGCAGGCCGTCGGGCTCGATCGCCGTGAGTGATTCGAACACGAGCGGCGCGATGCGAGCGCGCGCGGCGCTCTGCTTCAGGTCGGCGGGCGTTGATGCGGGATCGAGGCTGCTGACCACCGCTTCGACGTCGGCACGAAGCGTCCCGCCATATTGCGGCCGTGCGGCGCCGAGCGCCCCGGCAGCGGCGAGCACGCTAGCGAGCGCAAGACAGCTCGATCTGAAAGGCTTCATACCGTCCTGCGTTGAAATCGTGAACGATGGCGGTTGCCGGCCCGCCGCCCACCGCGCTCCAGAGCGAGGTCAGCGCACCAGGCAAGACCACGACCGACGGCAGTGGCACCAGCCGGGTATCGACGACGCGGAAGAGCCGCAACGTGTCGGCGTTCGTTTCGGACGCACGCCCCTCGAGTGCGACATGCGGCGTGTCGGCGCAGCTGTCGAGAAACCCGGCCGCGTGATCGGCGGTCTCGCCTCGTGCCGCCGTACGGCGCCCGTTATCGACGAACGTCAGCACGCTCCGCTCGGACACCAGCAGGACGCGGCCCCGGTCGAGCGGCGCGACCTCGTAAAAGACGAACCCGTCTGACGTCGAGAACGCGTTGCGGCTGGGCGCGATGCCGCTGTTGTCGAGGCCGATCGGCCACGGCTCGATCTCGTCGGCGCACACGAGCGTGAACGGATTGACGGTCCCGCGGCAGGTCACACCGGGAAGAAACGCCTCGAACGTCTGGCCGGCGACGCGCAGCCGGCCGCGCAGATCGCGCGGCCATACGCGCGCGGCGGTGATCGGCTTCGACGCCACCGGCCGGCCGCCGAGGTTCGCGGCGGTTGCGCCGGAGACGAGGGTGACCGATTCGGACGAGAGAACGAGCAGCTGATCGCCGACGGCAGCGACGTCCAGCATCGGGCGGCGCTGGGTGTAGATCGGCCGCAGCTCGATGGCGACGATCGTATCAGCGTCCGTGTCGGCGGCCGCGCGTGGCCGCGTGGTCATGACGACGCGACGGGCGTCGCCTCGACCAATCTCCGCCGCACAGACACGCTCGCGCAGGTTCATCGAGCACGCCGCGGCCACCGGCGTCGCATCGCCGTTGTCACTGATGCGGACGCCACGCGCTGACAGGAGGCGTTCCACTTCGGCCTGTACGCGCGCCTGATCCGGCGCGAAGGTGAGTCGCACGGAGCCGCCAGGACCGAGCGCGCCGGCAATCGATGCAGCGAACTCGGCTGCGAGATCCACGAACGGTGCGGGCTGCTGCGCCGAGGCGGGCATCGAAACCGTGGTGAGCGCGAGCGTCGCCAGCGTCAGTCGCGGCCACCACTCGCGGCCGTGGAAGCCCACGGCCGCGAATGATAGCACCGTCACGTCAGTGCCGCTGTGCACCGAGGCCGCCAATCGGCGTGGTTTTCAGCACGTCGTTCGTGAAGAAGAACTTGCCGTCCATCGGCACCATCATGATCTGCACTTTGTCCGAGAGGCGCTCGGCAACGATCTTCTGAATCAGCAGCGGGTTCTCCTTCAGCACCTCGGCCTCTGATTTCATCCGCTCCGCGTCGGCGACCGCCATCAGGCGCACCCGCTGTGCGTCGGCCTGCGCGAGAAGATTCCGTTTCTCGAGCTCCGCCTTGCTGTCGATCACTTTCGCGGCCGCCGCTGCCTCCGCATTCTTGACCGTCGCCTCTTTGCGGGCTTCGGCTTCGAGGCGGCTCTGTTGAATCTGCTTCTCCTTCAGCGGCAGCGTGTGCTGCATCGCGTCGGCCTGAGCTTTTGCGTCGAGCACCGTAATCTGGGCGCGCCCTTCCGCCTCCTTCACGTGCCGCGCCTTCAACGCCTCCGCTTCGAGCTCCGCCGTGCGCACGAGCTTCTGTTTCACCTCGACCTCGATCGACAGCCGATCGTTCTCCTGCGCCTTCAGCAGCAGGCCTTCGAGGCCCTTCGCATACTCGGGCGGCAGCGACACGTCGCGCAGCATCACCTCCTTGATGATGATGCCATCGGGCGCGAGCCGCGCGGTGATGGCCTCGGCCGCTGTCCGCCGGACCTCTTCACGCTTCGCCGAGAACACATCGCGAATCAGGTAGCCGGAGATCGTCTGACGGAACGCGTTCGCGACGACCGGCGGCATGATCTCGGTCTCGACCGGCCGCGGCAGGCTGCTCTCGACGTACGACAGGCGCCGGGGATCCAGCTGATAACGCACCGAGACGCCGAGACCGAGCGGCAGTCCCTCCCTGCTGTACACCTTCAGCACGGGCGTTTGATCCTTCGATGCCTCGCCGGGATTGGTCGCGAAGACCTGATCGCGGATGTTGAACAGTTCGGCGCGATGCACCAACGGCATGATGAAGTGGGTCCCCGGATACAGCGTGCCGGATAACGTGCCCGAGAGCTGACTCACCCGGATGGCGCCCATGCCGCTCGGCACGACGAGAATGCTGAGCGCCGGCAACATCGCCACGCACGCGTACACGGCGAGACGCGCCGCCGCGCGCCAGCGGACCACGATCGGCTGCGCTGCACGCAACGCTGTGACGCTGTCGATCGCGATCACCGAGACAGCACCGCCGAACAACCCGACTCCCACTGCCATCAGCACGTACTTCACGAACAACATGGTGTTTTCCTCCGCTCCGGCTCGCGCCACCGATGACGGTTCGGCGATCGAGGAGCCGAACACACGACGAGCAACCGAATCGCCACACGCAAGTTGTTGATTCGATTCGGTTCGACAGCGCAGTCCTCGTGTCGGCGGGCGCACGGCGTGTGTTCAATGACACGAGAGAGTTGCGCCGTCTGGTCGACGCAAGCTCGGCGGCGTCCTTGGAGCCCTTCTTGCACCTTTGCACAGCTGGTGCGTACTCGGTTGGTCGCGGTTGCGCTGGTCCCCTCGGCAATGGCCGTCGCGTGTGCCAATCTGCGGCCGGGTCGTCACGCCGATCGGGTGTACATCACTGCCGCCGAGCGCTCAGCCGCAATCGCGCACGCGCAGGTCTGGCGGCCTACGAACATCCGGTCGATGAACGTGCAGCTCGGACCGCAGGGGGCGGGGTCCTTCGCGCCGAACGCGACGGTCACGTGCAGCTACTACCAAGAAACCTTCGCAGGTACGACGCCGAAGTTCGGCTGTGCTCTGCCGGACGCCAATCGCATCAAGGTCCGGTACGGACGCGACAACAACGAGATCTTCGCAGGCGTTGCCGCGACGCGGCTGCTGTGGGCGCTCGGGTTCGGCGCTGACGTGCTCTACCCCGTTCACGTGATCTGCCACGGCTGCCCGAACGCGCTCGAGGGCGATCGCACGGCCGACGGGAGCACAGGTTTCGAGTACGCGGCGATCGAGCGAAAGATGCGCGGCCGTGAGATGGATGCGCCGAGCGTCGGAGCGGGCTGGGCGTGGTCCGAACTGGATCTCGTCGAGCAGCGCGCCGGCGGCGCGCCGCTCGCGCACCGCGACGCGCTGAAGCTGCTGGCCGTGATGCTGCAACACACCGACAACAAGGCGGAGCAGCAGAAGCTGTTGTGCGTCGACGAGGAAACGCCGAAGCACGAGCTCGGAAAGTGCCCCGCGACGTTCATGATGATCCACGACCTCGGCCTCACCTTCGGCACCGCGACGCTGACGAACAACGCCGACCGGAGCAGCGCGAATCTTCGCGAGTGGTCGCGTACGCCGATCTGGAAAGACGAGGCGCACTGCATCGGGAACCTGCCGCCGTCGCAGAGCGGCACGCTGAACAACCCGTTCATCTCGGAGGCCGGCCGCAGCTTCCTCTCGGATCTGCTCGCCCAGCTGACCGACACGCAGATTCAGGATCTGTTTCTGGCGGCGCGCTTTGGGGAAAAACCGGGACTGAACGGTGAGAGTGGAGGCGGCGTCACCGAATGGGCGACGGCGTTCAAAGGGAAGCGCGAGGAAATCGCGGCTGCGCGCTGTTTCTGACGCAGTCGCAAGTCGCAAGTCACAAGCCGCAAGTCACAAGCCGCAAGTCACCAGTCCCTCAGTCCAGACCCACGTCACAGTCACGAAGAATGAATCGTGGTTCGTCTTCGTGACTGCGACTGCCCGACTTGACTATGCGACTTGCGACTTGCGACTTGTGACTATTTGGTCGGCACCTTCAACTGTTCGAGATGCGTGACCACGTCCTGGCCCGACGTCGCCGGCTTCACCGCCTTGTCGATGTCCGCGATCTTGCCGGTCGGATCGATATAAAACGTGTAGCGGCGCGCGAACTGGCGCTCCGGCGGCGCATCGGCCGGGATCACGCCGTACGCCATGGCAACCTTCTTGTCGGGATTCGCGAGCATCGGGAAGTCGGCGTGTTCTTTCTCGGCGAACGCCTTGTTGTCGGCCAGCGTATCGACGCTGATCATGAAGTACGCGGTGTCGAACTTCCGAATCAGTCCCCCGCTCTCACGGAGCGAGTTGCATTCGGCCGTTCAACCGGCGGTGAACGCCTTCGGGAACCACGCCAGCACGACCCATTTACCCTTGAGATCCTTGCTCAAGGTGTAGGTCTTGCCGTCGGTGGCCTGAAGGGTGAAATCCGGCGCCTGATCACCAACCTTGAGCTCGGTCGGGGTCTGGGCGGCAGCCGGGCCGGCGACGAGCCCGCACGCGACGATCGCGAGCGGCAGCAGGCGCAGCACCTTCCTCATAAGCCTCCTCTGGGCGACGAGGATAGCACAAGGAAAAGCAACCGCAGAGCGCGCAGAGATCGCAGAGAAAAAACGGGCTTTGCGTGCTCTGCGGTCTCCGCGGTTGCTTTTCGCCGAGTCATAATCCCTGCGTGCGCTCAAGTCTCGTTGCTGTTCTCGCGGCCGGGGCGGCCGTCGTCGCGACCGCGCAAGGCGTCGATCCGTCGCTGTACGCCGACCTCAGGTGGCGCCACATCGGCCCGTTTCGCGGCGGCCGAACCGTCGGCGCGGCCGGGGTCGTTCAGCAGCCGAACGTCTTCTATATCGGCGTCAACAATGGCGGCGTCTGGAAGACGACCGACTACGGATCCACCTGGACGCCGATCTTCGACGATCAGCCGACGCAATCGATCGGCACGATCGCCGTCGCGCCGTCGGATCCGAACACTCTCTACGTCGGGAGTGGCGAAGGGCTGCAGCGTCCGGATCTCTCCGTTGGCGATGGCATCTACAACTCTACGGACGCTGGCCGGACCTGGCAGCACCTCGGCCTGCGCGACGCGCGCCAGATTGCCGCGATCATCGTCGATCCGGGCGATCCCAATCGACTCTTCGTCGCCGCGCTGGGCCATCCGTACGGCGCGAATCCCGAACGCGGCGTCTTCCGATCGACTGACGGCGGACGCACGTTCGAAAAAGTGCTGTTTCGCGACGACAACACCGGCGCGATCGATCTCGCGTTCGATCCCTCGGATGCGCGGACGATCTACGCCGTACTCTGGGCGGCCCGCCAGGGACCGTGGGAATACAACAACGCCTACACCGGTTCGACCAGCGGCCTGTTCAAGTCTGCCGACGGCGGCTCGACGTGGCAGCCGCTCACTCGCGGCCTGCCGACGACCGCCGATGGGTTGAGCCGCATCGGCGTCGGCATCGCGCCGAGCAATCCACAGCGCATCTACGCATGGGTCACGGCGCAGACCTCCGGCCTGTACCGCTCGGATGACGCCGGCGCCACCTGGACCCTGATGAACACCGAAACGCGCGTCTGGGGCCGCGGCGACGACTTCGCGAACGTGCGCGTCGATCCATCGAACCCGGACGTCGTCTATGCGGCCAATACGTCGACATATCGATCGACGGACGGCGGCCGGACGTTCACGGCAATCAAGGGGGCGCCCGGCGGCGACGACTACCACACGATCTGGATCAATCCGACCAACCCGCGCAACATCCTGATCGCCGCCGATCAGGGCGCAACGATCACGGTCAACGGCGGCGAGACGTGGAGTTCGTGGTACAACCAGCCGACCGCACAGATGTTCCACGTCGCCGCCGACAACCGATTCCCGTACTGGCTGTACGGAGGACAACAGGAGAGCGGATCGGCGGGCGTTCGGTCGCGCAGCGACTTCGGCGAGATCACGCTCCGCGAGTGGCAGCCGGTCGGCGTCGAAGAGTACGGCTATGCGGCGCCGGATCCGCTGCACCCCGGCATCATCTACGGCGGCAAGGTGACGCGCTTCGACGAACGGACCGGCGACGTCCAGAATGTCGGCCCGATCGTGGTCCGCGGCGGTGAGGATCGGTTCGTCCGTACCGCGCCGGTCCTGTTCTCGCCGGCCGACCCGCACGTGCTGCTCTACGCCACGCAGTTTCTCTACAGAACCGTCAACGGCGGGAGGAGCTGGACAAAAATCAGCGGCGACCTGTCGCGTGCCAATCCCGGCGTACCGGCATCGCTCGGCATGTATGCCGACGCTGCGCGGAAGGCCGAGCATCGAGGCGTGATCTACGCGATCGGCCCGTCGCCGCTCAACGTGAACGTGATCTGGACCGGGTCTGACGATGGCGCGGTGAACGTGACGCGCGACGGCGGCGCGACCTGGACCAACGTCACGCCGCGGGAGCTGACGCCGTGGAGCAAAGTCACGCAGATCGACGCGTCGCATTTCGATCAGGCGACCGCGTACCTCTCCGCCTCGCGGTTCCGTCTGGACGATCTGACGCCGCTCGTCTTCCGCACGCGCGACGGAGGAAAATCCTGGACGAAGATCACCCGTGGCCTCGCCGACAACGCGTCGGTGAACGTCGTCCGCGAGGATCCCGGGCGGCGCGGGCTGCTGTTCGCCGGCACCGAGCGCGAAGTCTACGCGTCGTTCGACGCCGGCGACAGCTGGCAGTCGATCACGCTGAACCTTCCGCACACGTCGGTGCGCGATCTGATCGTCCACGGCGACGATGTCGCCGTCGCGACGCACGGCCGCGGCTTCTGGATCCTCGACAACATCACGCCCCTGCGGCAGATCGGTCGGCAAGCCGAGCGTAGCGCGAAGGCTTCAGCCGAGCGAACGGCGATCCTCTTCAAGCCCGCCGTCGCGTATCGGCTCCGCCGCAATCAGAACACCGACACGCCGCTGCCGCCGGAGGTGCCCGCGGCGCAGAATCCTCCCGACGGCGCGGTCATCGACTACTACCTGGCGAGCGACGCGCGTGGTCCCGTGACACTCGAGATCCGCACGGCAACCGGGAAGCTCGTCCGCCGCTACTCGAGCGACGACAAACTCGAGCCGTACGACGAGAAATCGATCAACGTGCCGATGTACTGGGCGCGCCCGCTGCGGACGCTGACGGCGTCGAAAGGCATGCACCGCTTCGTCTGGGACCTGCGCTATCCGCGGCCCGGCGCCGTGCAGCGCGACTTTCCGATTTCCGCCATCTACCGCGACACGCCGCTCGAGCCGCTCGGTGTGCTCGCGCTGCCGGCGGTGTTCACGGTGAAGCTGACCGTCGATGGGATGACACTGACGGAGGCGTTGACGCTGAAGATGGATCCGCGCGCCACGATCACCGCGCTCGGCCTCACCCAGCAGTTCGCGCTCGCCACTAAGCTGGCCGACCTGATGAACCAGACATTCGCGGCAATCGGCCGCCAGACGACGTCGGGAGGCCAACAGCCCGCACCCGGTCGATCCGATACGGATCTGGAAGCCTTGAACACCGACCTCGCTACCGCCTACGACGTCGTCGAAGGCGCTGACCGCGCACCGACGCTCCAGGCGACGAAAACTGTCGCCGCCCTCGAGCAGCGGGTACGACGATTGCTAAACTCTACAGTGCGATGACGCGAACCGTACGTCTGTCAGCAGTTACGGCAATTGCTGTGCTGCTGTTGTGCTCATACGTGAGCGCCAGTGCCCGGCGCCATGCCGCCGGCCGGCGTCATCAGGCGCAGCCAACGCTCGAGGTGCCGCAGGACACGCGGCTTCTCGTCGTCGCGCCCCATCCGGACGACGAGACGCTGGGTGCGGGCGGCTTGATGGAGCGCGTGCACGAGACCGGCGGCCGCGTCCACGTGGTCTACCTTACCGACGGCGACGGCTACCCCGAGGGGGTGAAGAGCGAGGATCACGTCGAGTCGCCCGCCGCGTCGGACTACCGCGGCTACGGCCGCCAGCGGCGGCGAGAAGCGCGCAACGCGCTGATGGCACTCGGACTCGACAAGGCGTCGTACACCTTTCTCGGCTTCCCCGACGGCGGCCTGTCGAAACTGATGCGCACGTACTGGTCGGAGCGCCGTGCGGCTTATCGATCTCCTTATACGCGGTTCGACCGGCCGCCGAAGTCGGAGATCGTCGTCCCCGACACGAAGTATCGAGGCGAGGATCTCACCCAGGAACTCGCGCTGATCATCGCGGACTTCAAGCCGACGATGATCGCGGTGCCGCGCAAGGAAGATCAGCATGCCGATCATTGCTCGGCGTGGTTCTTCCTCGCCGACGCGCTGACGGACGTGAAGCGCGTGCACCCGGAC
>DATFXR010000235.1:0-6925 GCA_035315685.1 Vicinamibacterales bacterium
GAGCTGCCGGTCGAGTGGACGGTGACGAAGGACGGCGACTATCGCGCGACGTTCGTACCCGACGAGGCCGGCGTCTACGACATCGCGATCGAGGCCGATCGCGATCAGAAGACCCTGGGCAAAGCCGACATGCACGTGCGAGTCTCGGCGGGCGATGCGGAGTACTTCGACGCGGCGATGCGCGCGCCGCTGCTCAAGCGCATTGCCGAGGAAACCGGCGGTCGGTTCTTCACGCCCACCAACGCGGCGTCGCTGCCGGAGGCGATCAGCTACAGCGGCCGCGGCGTGACCGTGGTCGAAGAGCGCGAGCTCTGGGACATGCCGGCGCTGTTCCTCGCGCTGGTCGGCTTCATGGCCGCCGAGTGGGGCTATCGCCGGATGCGGGGACTTGCGTGAACCCCCACGTGAAAGCAACCGCAGAGTGCGCAGAGAACGCAGAGATTCTCTTTCAATGGGTAATCTGAGCATCCGGCTTCATCCGGTGTTCTTCGAGCCGACGGCGATCGAAAGAACCCCTGGAGGGTTCGAGAGAACGGTAACTCTGCGTTCTCTGCGTTCTCTGCGGTCGTTTTCGACGCCGGGGCCCGAGAGAACGACGGGAGGATTCGAGAGAAAAGCAACTCTGCGGACTCTGCGGTCTCTGCGGTTGAGCGCGATGCTGCTCTTGTGCAGCGTCCTGTGTGCGACGCCTGCGGTCGCACAGCAGACCCACTTGCTGGTGATCACGGGCGTTCCTGGTGACGAGGAGCACGCGAAGCAGTTCCAGAAGTGGGCGGACACATTCGTTGACGCGGCGAAGAAGAAGGACGGCGTTCCCGATGACAACGTCACCGTGCTGACCGATCGCCGCGCGACGAAGGAGGGTGTCGAGAAGGCGTTCGCCGAGGTCTCCGCTCGCGTCAAGCCCGGCGACTCCGTGGTCGTGCTCCTGATCGGGCACGGCAGCTTCAACGGGCAGCAGGCGGCGTTCAACCTGCCCGGTCCCGACCTGACCGTCGCCGAGTGGACGAAGCTGCTCGACAAGCTGCCGGCGCAGCACGTCGGGTTCATCAACACCAGCAGCTCGAGCGGCGCCTTTCTGCCGGCGATTGCCGCGCCTGGACGCGTCGTGATCACCGCGACGAAAACCGGCGGCGAGCGCAACGAAACGCAGTTTCCCGAGTTCTTCGTCGCCGCGTTCAACGATCCCGCGGCCGACCGCGACCGCAACGGCCACGTGTCGCTCGCCGAGGCGTTCGAGTACGCGAAGGCGAAGGTGGTGCAGGCGTTCCAGCAGAAAGGCCTGCTCCTCACCGAGCACGCGACCATGGACGATGGCAGTGAGGGTCAACTGGCCTCGTCGATGTTCCTCGGCATCGGACGCGCCGACTCGACGCTCATCGCCGACACCAGCGATCCGGCGGTCAAGAAGCTGGTCGACGAGAAGGACGCGATCGATCGGCAGATCGCCGCGCTGAAACTCCGCAAGGGCAGCATGCCGGACGCGCAGTACGAGGAGCAGATGGAGAAGCTGCTCACCGAGCTCGCGCTCAAGACGAAAGCGATTCGCGATCTGCAGGCGAAAAAGGACAGGTAGTGCGCCTGGCGGTCTGCGCACTCATCGGGATCCTCGCGATCAGCAGCGCGACAACCGTGCTCGCGCAGCGCCGCGGTGGCTTTGGCGGCGGGTTCGGCGGTCGCCGCGGGCGCGAAGCGATCCGCCCGAACACCGCGTACGACGGCCGGTTCACGTTCGTGCGGATCCGCTACGGCCCGGACTACGGCTTCGCGTCGCAGGGCCTGCCGTGGTCGCACGACTATCCGGCCGGCGAACAGCACTTCATGAAGATCCTCAATGAGCTGAGCTACCTGAACCCGCACACCGAGGAGACCAACATCATCACCTTCGACGATCCCGAGCTGTTCAAGTACCCGGTCGCCTACCTGTGCGAGCCCGGCGGCTGGGTGATGACCGATCAGGAGGCGCTCGGCCTGCGCAGCTACCTGCAGAAAGGCGGCTTCATGATCGTCGACGACTTCCGGATGCAGCACTGGGGCAATTTCGAGGCCCAGATCCTCCGCGTGCTGCCGGAGGCGCGCATCTACGACCTCGATATCGACAACGCGATCTTTCACTCGTTTTTCGAAATCAAGACGCTCGACGTGCCACAGTATTACGATCCGCCGCCGCCGATCTTCCGGGCGATTTACGAGGACAACGATCCGTCGAAGCGGATCATGGTGATGATCAACTACAACACCGATATCTCGGAGTTCTGGGAGTGGTCGGACACGGGTCTGAAACCGATTGACGAGTCGAACGAAGCCTACAAGCTCGGAGTGAACTACATCATTTACGGCATGACGCATTAGGTCCGTGGGACCGATCGGCCCATGGGCGTGGTAGGGAGGGCGGCGCTTCGCGCCTATCGGTCCTTCCCCCACCCCGCCTATGGGCCGATCGGTCCCACACACCGAGAGGAACCCGTGGAACTGAACACCGTGGACTTCGAATCGCCGGACGATCTCGCGCTCGCGGACAGGATGAAGGTCGGCCGGCAGCAGATCATCACCGAGCTGGGCAAACGGATCATCGGACAGGCCGACGTAATCGAGCTGATCCTCATGTCGCTCTTCGTCGGCGGCAACAGCCTCATCGTCGGCGTGCCGGGCCTCGCGAAGACGTTGCTCATCGCTACGCTCGCGCGGGTCCTGGACCTCAAGTTC
This sequence comes from Vicinamibacterales bacterium, assembly GCA_035315685.1. GTDB lineage: Bacteria > Acidobacteriota > Vicinamibacteria > Vicinamibacterales > CAVVIG01 > QHWK01. The sequence goes on from DATFXR010000235.1 coordinate 2,707, forward strand.
AACCGCATCCAGTTCACGCCGGACCTGATGCCGTCGGACATCACCGGCACCGACATCATCAACGAGGACGCGACGACCGGCCGCCGGCAGATGGTGTTCGCGCCGGGGCCGATTTTCGCGAACATCGTCCTCGCCGACGAGATCAACCGCACCCCGCCCAAGACCCAGTCGGCGCTGCTCGAGGCGATGCAGGAGCACCGCGTCACGATCCAGGGACGCACCTACGATCTCGCCGAGCCGTTCTTCGTCTTCGCGACGCAGAACCCGATCGAGCTCGAAGGCACCTATCCCCTGCCCGAGGCGCAGCTCGATCGCTTCATGTTCCACATCGTCATCGAGCACCCGCCGGAGGAAGAGGAACTGGACGTCGTCCGCGCGACCACGGCGATCATCGATCCGCATTTTCAGCAGCCAGTGAACGGCGACGACCTGATCGCGTTTCAGCGCCTGGTGCGGCGCGTCCCGTGTGCCGATCCGGTGGCGCGCTACGCATTGCATCTCGTGCGGACGAGCCGCCCCAAATCGAAGCAGGCGCCCGACTCGGTGAAGAAGTACGTCGCATTCGGCGCCAGCGTCCGCGCGGCACAATACCTCGTGCTCGGCGCGAAGGCCCGCGCGCTGACGAGCGGCCGCTATCACGTGAGCTATGACGACATCCGCGCGCTGGCCCACCCGGTGCTCCGCCACCGCGTGCTCACCAACTTCCGCGCGGAGTCGGAGGGGATCACCACCGATTCGATCATCGACGAGCTGCTGTCGGCGGTGCCGACACCGAAATCGGGGATGTAGGACAAGAGGGAAAGCAACCGCAGAGACCGCGGAGCACACAGAGAAAAAAACAATCTCTGCGATCTCTGCGGACTCTGCGGTTGCCGACACCGAAATCGGGGATGTAGGACAAGAGGGAAAGCAACCGCAGAGAACGCGGAGCACACAGAGAAAAACAATCTCTGCGATCTCTGCGGACTCTGCGGTTGCTTCCCCGCTGCGACGATCACATGACCCAACAACCGGCGATGCCGGGCGCGCGCTACGTCGATCCGAAGATCCTCGCGCGCATCGGCAACCTCGAACTGCTCGCGCGCAACGTCGTCGAAGGCTTCATCAACGGCATGCACCGGGCGCCGTATTTTGGCGCGTCGATCGACTTCGCCGAGCATCGCGGCTACGTGGCGGGGGACGACATCCGGCGCGTCGACTGGCGCCTCTACGCGCGCACCGATCGCTTCTACGTGAAGCAGTACGAGGCCGACACCAACACCAACCTGTCGGTGCTGCTCGACGTGTCGCGGTCGATGAGTTTCTCGAGCCGCGGCATCGCGAAGCTCGAGTATGGCTGTTTCGTCGGCGCGTGTCTCGCCTACCTCGCGCAGCGGCAGCGCGACCGGGTCGGCCTGATCACCTTCGATAACGACATCGTGGACCACGTGCCGCCGTCGGCCAAGCACTTCAACGTCGTGCTCCACACGATGGATCGCGCCAAAGCCGAGCGGCCCGGCAACCTCGCCATCCCGCTCAAGAAGATGGCCGAGCACTTCAAGCGGCGCGGCATCCTCGTCCTGATCTCGGACTTCTACGAGGAGCCGGACAACATCCTCGAAGCGATCAAGCCCCTGAAGTTCCTGGGCAACGACCTGATTGTCTTCCACGTGCTCGATCCGGCCGAGATCGACTTCGGCTACGAGGACGCGTCAAGCTTCGAAGACCTGGAAACCGGCGAGCAGATTCCTGTGGTGCCGGAGTCGCTGGTGAAGGAATATCGACAGATGATTCAGGCGCACATCAGCGCCTTGACGGCCAAGTTCTCGGAGCACCGGATCGACTACGGCGTCCTCAACACCGCCGAACCGCTCGACCGCGCGCTCTTCAGTTATCTTTCCGCTCGGGAGCGCTTGATGAGGGTGCGGTGATGACAGTCGTCAGTCGCAGGTCACGAGTCGGCAGTCCCGAGTCGCCATGGCGTTCCTGACTCCGGCGTTCTTCCTGGGCCTCGCGGCGATCGCCATTCCGGTGCTCGTGCACCTGATTCAGCGCGAGAGGAAGCGCGTGATCGAATTCCCGTCGCTGATGTTCGTGCGGCGGATTCCCTATCAGTCCGTGCGGCGTCGCCGGATCCGGCATTGGGCGCTGCTGCTGCTGCGCGCGGCGGCGATCGCGCTGATCGTCGCGGCATTCGCCCGTCCGTTCATGCGGCAGGGCGCGGTCGCCGCCGCCGCCGTCGGCGGTGCGCGCGAAATCGTCATTCTGCTGGACGACTCGGCGAGCATGGGCTACGGCGATCATTGGGCGCGCGCGCAGGGCGCCGCCCGGGCGGTGGTGCGCGGCATGACCGCGAACGATCGCGCCACGCTCGTAGTCTTCGGCAAGAACGCCGAGGAGAACATGCGTGCGACCGCCGATCGCTCGCGGCTCGAAGCGGCGATCAACACCGCCAAGGTGAGTTCGGGCGCGACGCGCTACGGCCCCGCGCTGAAACTCGCGGAAAGCATTCTCAGCCGCTCGCCGATCAAACGGCGCGAGGCGGTGTTGATCAGCGACTTTCAACGAACCGGTTGGAGCGGCTCCGAAGAAGTGCGGTTCGGCGAAGGCATGACCGTCAGCACGGTGTCGGTCGCGTCGCCGAACACCGCGAACCTCGCCGTTCCGTCGGTCAGTTTCGCACGTGCGTCGTTCTCCGGCCAGGAACGCATCACCGTCAGCGCCGGGCTGAGCAACAAGGGCGACGAGGCGATCAAGAACGTTCCGGTGACGCTCGTCATCGACGGCCACGAGATTCAGACCGAGCACGCGACGGTGGCCGCGCATGCGTCTGGATCGGTCTCGTTCACGCAGTTCACGCTCGCCGGCCCGAACGTGCGTGGCTCCGTGCGCGCCGGCGCCGACCCGCTGCCCGCCGACAACACCTTCAACTTCGTGCTCACACCGAGCGCACCGGTCTCGCTCGTCGTCGTCGACAATGGCGATCGCGCGAGCGCGAGCCTGTTCCTGAGCAAGGCGCTCGCGATCGGCACCACGCCGCTCTTCCAGGTGGAGACGACGACTGCCGCCCGCATGACGCCGGCGATGTTCGACAAGCGGTCGGTCGTCATCCTGAACAACACGACGTTCCCGCCGGCAGGCGGCGGCAGCAACCTGAAACGGTTCGTCGAGCGCGGCGGCGGCGTGCTCGTGATCGCCGGCGACAACACGAGCTGGTCGCCCAGCGAGTTCGATCTTCTGCCGGGACGTCTCGGCGGAATTGTCGATCGCATGGAGGGCCGCAGCGGCTCGCTCGGCTATCTCGATTACAGCCATCCCGTCTTCGAGGTGTTCAAGGCGCCGCGCAGCGGCGACTTCTCGGCTGCTCACGTCTTCCGCTACAGGTCGGTGCAGACGACGCCCGCCGATCGAGTGCTCGCGCGCTTCGACGATGGCGCCGTTGCGGCGGCGGAAAAGAAGATCGGGGCGGGGCGCGTGATCATCTGGACGTCGACGCTCGACGATTCGTGGACCGACATCGGCGTCAAGCCGATCTTCCTGCCACTCGTCCATCAACTCGTCCGCTACCTCGCACAGTACGAGCAGCCGGCGTCGTGGTTCACGGTCGGGCAGGTGCTCGATCTCACACAGCGTGCGAAAGCGCGCACCGATCGGATCATCGTCACGCCGTCCGGTGAGCGCATCTCGCAGTCGAGCATGGGCGAGGGCAACGAGGGCCTGCTCGAGCTGACCGAGCAGGGCGTGTACGAGATCCGGAGCGCAGCAGCATCGAGCGGGCGACCCGAGGCGATCGCCGTGAACCTCGATCCGGCCGAGTCCGATTTGAGTCCAATGGACCCGCGTGAGCTGGTCGCCGCCGTGACCGGCCACGCGTCACCGGTGGACGTCCAACCCGAACAGGCACAGGAAATGACGCGCGAAGAAGCGGAGAAGCGCCAGAGCCTCTGGTGGTATCTGCTGCTGACCGGTGTCGGGCTGCTCGCGGCCGAGACTGCGATCGCCAATCACCTCTCCAGCAAGGAGAAATTCCTGTAGATAGTCGTGGCGCGAGGGCTGCGGGCGAGCGTAACCTTAGTGTCGTAGCGCGAAGGCTTTAGCCGAGCGACCGCGGCTCGGGCTGCAGCCGAGCGCCAGGAGCTGACCATGGATCACCGCAGCAGCGAGCTTCTCGATGTCATTCGCCGGGTGCGTAATCGCTGGCGCCTGAAGCTCGCGCTGCGCGGTGCGGTCGTGGTGGTCG
>DATFXR010000236.1:0-6909 GCA_035315685.1 Vicinamibacterales bacterium
CGTCTTCATCGACGGCCGTACCGGCGCGACGATGTACTCCGAGAGCTACCGCGAAGAAATTCTCTACAACGCGCAGCAGAACACGCCGGCACTCTCGTCGTACTTCGAGCTGATGGATCGGCTGGTGCCAAACTTCCTCAGCGCACTCAGCAGTCAGAAGATCCGCGGCACGCGCGTCCTGCTGAAGTGACGCGCATCACGTTCCATCCGCGCGCGCTCTTCGTTGCCGCCCCGCTGGTCTTCGTGTTGTGGGCAGCAGCCGATCTGCGATGGAGCATCGCCGTGGCGATTGCAGTCGTCGTCTACGACGCGCTGTCGTTCGCGGGCGTGCTCGGTGCGCGCGGACGCTGAGATTCGCCGCTAAAGTGCTTCCAGCTTTACATTTACCGTGAGCCGCCGGTAGAATATCCCTTTTGCACAGGTGTCGACTATGTACGCAATCATCAAGACCGGCGCACATCAGGTGAAGGTGTCGCCGGGCGCGTTCGTCATGGTTCCCGGCGCGGTCGCTGAGCCGGGCGCGAACGTGACGCTCGAAGAGGTGCTGCTCGTCGAGAAAGACGGCGGCGAGGTGCTCGCCGGCGCGCCGTTCGTGGCCAACGCGAAGATTCATGCCGTCGTCGAGGGTGAGGCGCGCGGCCCGAAGATCCGCGTGTTCAAGAAGAAGCGCCGCAAGGGCATGCGCCGGACCAAGGGACATCGCGCGGTCTATACCCGCGTTCGGATCACCGACATCGTCGTATAGAGAGGTGCGTGGGGATTTGTGATTGAGGATTGGGGTGATTGGTGAGCGGCATTCACCGATCACGCTAATCCCCCATCACCAATCCCCAATCCCCTCAGGATTTCAGCAATGGCACATAAAAAGGGACAAGGGAGTTCGCGCAACGGCCGCGACTCGAATTCGCAGCGGCTGGGCGTCAAGGCTCACGACGGTAACCTCGTGACCGGCGGCACCATCATCGTTCGGCAGCGGGGACGCCGTTTCCGCCCCGGACTGAACGCCGGCCTCGGCAAGGACGACACCATCTTCGCAAAGGTCAACGGCCGCGTCCGGTTCGAAGACCACGGGGCCCGCGGGCGCGTCATCAGCATCCTCCCGATCGAGTAAGTGTTCGTTGACGAAGTCGACATCCACGTCGAAGCCGGAAACGGCGGACGTGGGTGTCTTGCGTTCCGCCGCGAGAAGTTCGTCCCACGCGGCGGTCCGAGCGGCGGCGACGGCGGTCACGGCGGATCGGTCTACGTAGTCGCCAGCCCGCACATCAACACCCTGATCAACTTCCGGTTTCATCCCGAGTTCTCCGCCGAGCGCGGCGAGCACGGGATGGGATCGAATCGCACCGGCCATGGCGGGGCCGACCTCGAGCTCGAGGTGCCGATCGGCACGCTGGTGTACGAGAAGACCGGCGCTCCCGAGGAGCCGATGCATCTGCTCGCCGACCTTGCCGAGGACGGCCAGAAGGTCCTCGTTGCGAAAGGCGGCCGCGGCGGCCTCGGCAACGCGCGCTTCGCCTCGTCCACCAACCGCGCCCCGCGTAAGGTGCAGCCGGGCGAGCCTGGCGAGATCAAGGATCTGCGTCTGGAGCTGAAGCTGCTTGCCGACGTCGGCCTGGTCGGATTTCCCAACGCCGGCAAGTCGACGCTGATCTCGCGCATCTCTGCGGCGCGGCCGAAGATCGCCGACTATCCGTTCACGACGCTGACGCCCAACCTCGGCGTCGTGCGCCTGAGCGACGACCGCAGCTTCGTCGTCGCCGATGTGCCCGGCTTGATCGAAGGCGCGCATCGCGGGCTCGGACTCGGACATCAGTTCCTTCGTCACCTCGAGCGCACCAAGGTGCTCGTGCATCTCGTCGATGTGTCCGGTGCGAGCGGCCGCGATCCGTCCGGGGACCTCGACACGGTGCGCCGCGAGCTCGAGCTGTTTCAGCCGGCGCTGGCTGCGAAACCGCAGGTGGTGGCCGCCAACAAAATCGACGCGATCGATCCGGCTCACAACGAGGCGCTCGACGCCTTGCGACGGCGGGCGGCCGCGCTCGATCTGCCGTTCCTCCAGGTCTCCGGAGCAACCGGCGCGGGTGTACCGGACCTGCTCGAAGCGATGTGGCGAAGGCTGGCGGCGTCCCGCCAGAGCGCCGCGTAAGGCATGCATCACCCAGCGCGTCGCGTCGGGATTCTCGGCGGCACGTTCGATCCCATTCACTGCGGCCACATCGACATCGGCGAGGCGGCTCACGCAGCCCTCGAGTTGAGCGAATTGCACGTCGTCACCGCGCATGTCCCGCCACACCGGCCCTCGCCGGAGACCTCGTCGTATCACCGCTTTGCGATGGTGGCCCTCAGCATCCTGGAACGGCCGACGTGGCGCGCGTCCGATCTCGAGCTTCGGCACGAGCCGCCATCGTTCACGTCGCGGACCCTTCACAAGTTTCACGATCGCGGGTACGGCCCGGCCCAGCTGTTCTTCGTGATCGGCGCTGACGCGTTCGCCGAGATCCACATGTGGCGCGACTTTCCGGAGATCCTCGCGTCGGCGCACTTCGTCGTCGTCTCGCGACCGCGCTTCCCGGCGCCCGCGATGATCGAACGGCTGCCGGATCTCGCCAGCCGAATGGTGATCGAACCGCGCACCGCGATGAGCTCGGACGTGCCGGTGATTTTTTTGATCGACGCCCCGACAGCCGACGTTTCATCGACTGCCATCCGCAGCCGGCTGGCGGCTGGTGGGTCGATCGCTGGGATGGTGCCGGTGCGTGTGCAGCAACACATTGAGCAGCACGGACTTTACAGATCGAGGACGCCGGGACGCCGCGCCATGGATCGAACGGCGCAGCCCTCGGCAGGCAGGTTGCATGGCCAAGACTGACAAACGGCGCAAGAGTGCACGGCTGCCCGGGCAAATCGATCGTGCGATCGCCGCCGCGGACGGCAAGCAGGCGGTGGATCTGGTCGTCCTCGATTTGCGCAAGGCGTCCGGTTTCACGGACTTCTTCGTGATCGCGTCGGGGACCAACACGCGGCAGGTCCGCGCGATTGCCGACGCCGTCATGGAATCACTCGCGGCGGAGGGCACGAGGCCGGCGCACGTCGAAGGCTACGACCGCTCCGAATGGATCCTGATCGACTACTTCGATTTCATCGTCCACGTCTTCGCGCCGGAGACGAGGGCTTTCTACGGCCTCGAACGGCTGTGGGGGAATGCGGAGCGGATCGAACTCGCCGCTTCTCACTGAGAGACCGGGTGTCGGGTCCGATTGGACCCACCCTGGCCCGGCTCGTCGATGCGCTCGCGTCCGTCGTGCTCGCGCCCTCGTGCGCCGCGTGCGACGACCTGCTCGAGCACCCCACGCACGGCCCTGTCTGCGATCGGTGCTGGCAATCGATTCTGCCGCTCACGCCGCCGCTCTGCGATCGCTGCGGCGACCCTCTGCCGACGTGGCGGGCGGTCAGCACGGCGCTCGCCTGCTGCGCCCGGTGCCGGCGGACGTCGCGAGCGATCGATCGCGCGCGCGCGGTCGGCGCGTACGACGGCGCCCTCCGCGCGGTGATCCACGCGCTCAAGTACGACGGACGACGCTCGCTCGCGCGGCCAATCGCGGCGATGATGCGCAGCCGCGGCGCAGAGATCGTCGACGGAGCCGCGTATGCCGTTCCGGTTCCGCTGCACATCTCCCGTCGGCGGCATCGGGGCTTCAATCAGGCGAACGATCTGGCGCGGCACCTCGGGCTGCCGGTGGTCCACGCGCTCTGGCGGAGGCGCGCGACGGCCGCGCAGGCCGGCCTGCCGGCCGCGCGGCGGCACCGCAACGTTCACGACGCGTTCGCGCCGGCGCGCGCCGCTCGATCGCTCGTCGGATCGATCGTCGTGCTGGTGGACGACGTGAGCACGACCGGCGCGACGCTCGATGCGTGCGCGCGGGTGTTGAAAACAGCGGGCGTGAAGGAAGTGCGCGCGCTGACTGCCGCACGCGTGTCCTTCGTCACTCGACGCGAGCTAAGCTAGCCCCAGCCCCAGCCCTTAGCCCCTAGCCCCTAGCCCCGACTGAAGACAGCGAGCGCCGCTCCATAGACGTCCTCGGCGACGGCGTCTTTCGATCGTTCGCCGTCGAGGACGATCCACCCCTGTTCCGCCGCCTGCCGCTTGTAGCTCTCGCGCACGCGCGCCAGCAGCGCGAGGTCGCGCTCGTACCGATCGCGGTCGACCGACTTGCGCCTGGCGGCGGTTTCCGGTGCGATGTCGAGCAGGATGGTCAGCGACGCGGGCGGCAGGAACTTCTGCACGTCGGTGAGCCACGCGGGATCGAGACCGAATGCCTCGCCGTAGGCGACGCTCGATGCGCGGTAACGATCGCACACGAGCACCAGTCCGCCGTCGAGCCACCGTTGCAGATCAGGTTTTCTCTCGTACCGGTTGGCGACGTAGAGCAACTGCATCACGTCGGCGCCGTATTCGCGCTCTCCCTGCAGCGCCCGCGCGATCTCTTCGCCGATCGACGTTCCGTAGTCGGGGAACGAAACGAGCCGCGACTTGTGGCCATCCAGTTTCAGCCGATCGCGCAGCAGCTCGGCCTGGGTCTGCTTGCCGCTCTGGTCGAGGCCTTCGAAGGCGATCAGGTGGCCGGACATTGCTTGAGTTCAGGGTTCAGGGTTCGGGTTCAGCGTTCAGGGTTCTGTTCTCGTTCAGGGTGCTCGTTCCGGGTTCTCGTTCAGGGCTCTCGTTCAGGGTTCTCGTTCTGAGAACTCAGAACTTGAACGAGAACTCTGAACCAGAACGAGAACCCTGAACCGTGAACTCTTAACGCTGAACCCTCTCAGTTCTCCAGCGCCAGCTGATCTTCAATCGTCTGTCGACGCCGAATCACCTGCCATTCGCCGTTGTCGACCAGCACCTCTGCCGGCAGCGGACGGCGATTGTAGTTCGACGCCATCACCGACCCATACGCACCGGCGTCGCGAATCGCGAGCAGATCTCCGGCGGCCAGCGGCGGCAGCACGCGGTCGCGCCCGACGACGTCGCTACTTTCGCAGACCGGCCCGACGATCTCGTAGCGCCGGCTGGCGTCCCCGCGTTCGTGCACCGGTTCGATGCGGTGGAACGCGTTGTACAGCGCCGGACGAAGCAGCTCGGTCATCCCCGCGTCGATGACCACGAACTCCGAATGAGCGTCGCGAGGCTTGATGTCGATCACGCGTGCCACCAGCACGCCGGCCGGCGCCGCGATCGTACGTCCCGGCTCCAGAACGATCGGCAGCGTCGTCGCCCGCACTTCGGCCAGCAGCGCCGACACGTATTCAGCCGGCGACGGAACGGCGCTGCCGTCGTACGAGACGCCGAGCCCACCACCGAGATCGACGTACTCGAGTGGCGCGCCGTCCCGCTGCAGATCGAGCGCGATGCCGGCGGCGAACGAGGCCGCCCGCCGGAGCGGATCGAGCGAGGTGATCTGCGATCCGACGTGCACGTGGACGGCCACCAGCCGCAGCCGCGGGCGATGCTTCAGCTGAAACAGCAGCGGCGTCGCCTCGTCCATCGGCACGCCGAACTTGTTGATCTTCAACCCGGTGGAGATGTGCGGATGGCTCTTCGCGTCGATGTCCGGGTTGAGGCGCACGGCGACCCGTGCCACGCGATCGAGCCGCTCCGCGATCGCTTCGACCCGCGCCAGCTCGCCGGCAGACTCGACGTTGATCGCTTTCACGCCGAGTGCAACCGCGCATTCGAGCTCCGCCGGCGATTTGCCGACACCGGTGAACACAATCTGCGACGCGTCGAATCCGGCTCGTCGCGCCGTTTCTATCTCCCACACCGAGTTCGCGTCGACGCCGCTGCCAAGGGCGCGCAGCAGCCGCGCGATCGCGAGCGTCGAGTTCGCTTTCAGCGCGTAATGCAGCGCGTGCGGGTAGCCGTGAAACGCCTCGTCGATCGCGCGGTACCGATCGCGAATGGTCGGGGCGCTGTAGACGTAGACCGGCGTAGCGGCCGCCGCAGCGATCTCGGCCAGCGGCACGCCATCACAAACCAGGTCGTGGTCGCGGCGGACGCAGCCGGACGGCAAGGTGGGCGGTGGCAACGTGATACGCTATTCTACTCAACCCACATGACGCCGGAGTCGGGAGACGCCGTTGAAGCGCTCATCCAGCGCTGTCTGCAGGGCGATCAGGTCGCCTGGGAACAGATTGTTCGCCAGTACTGGCGCAAGGTGTTCAACGTCGCCTACAAGTTCGTCGGCAAGCACGACGAGGCCGAAGATCTCACGCAGGACATCTTTCTCAAGATCTTCAAGTCGCTCGACACGTTCGATCGCCGCGCGAATTTTCAGACCTGGCTGATCAGCATCAGCCGGAATCTCTGCATCGATCACTACCGCAGCGTCCGCAAGGAGCGCGAGACCATCGATCGCGACGTGGACGCGAGCGACCTGTCCCCGCTCTCGCACGATCCTGGTCCGGTGGCCGCGCTCGAGCAGCAGGATCGCGTGCAGTTGCTGAAGCAGGCGATGGCGGGGCTGCCCGAGACGCTGCGGACCGCCGTGCTGTTGCGGGACATCCAGGAGCTGTCGTATCAGGAAATCGCCGATCGGCTGCGGCTGCCGGAAGGCACCGTGAAGTCGCGGATCAACCGTGGCCGGACCGAGCTCGCACGGCAGATCAAGAAACTGCGCGGCGACGATTTCGGTCCAACCGGCGCGGAATTGAAACGCACTGGAGCGTACTGATGAATGTGAAGACTGACACCTCCGGCGCCATCGGCATCGTTCGCGTCGGCGAGACGCGCCTCATGTACCCGATCCTGTCCGACTTCTCGTCCGCCGTGGCGGGCCTGATTGCCGCCGGCAGGAAAGACATCCTGATCGACATGACCCCGGTCACCTACGTCGACAGCGCCACGATCGGCTGTCTGATGGA
>DATFXR010000237.1:0-3284 GCA_035315685.1 Vicinamibacterales bacterium
ACGATGCGCCGGCCGAGCGCGTCGGTGACGACCAGTCTGGGGGCCGGCGGCGAGTCCGTCATAGCGTCGCGATTATATGCGACGGCGGACGCTAGAATGGCGCGTGCCCCGGTTCAAGCTGACGATCGAGTACGCCGGCACACGATACAGCGGCTGGCAGATTCAGAAGAACGCGCGCACGATTCAGGGCGAGATCGACCGCGCCGTTGGACGGGTGACCGGCCGTAACGATTTCGAGCTGTACGGATCGGGCCGCACCGACGCCGGCGTCCACGCGCTCGCGCAGGTGGCACACCTCGACGTCAGTACCATGCTGCCGCCCGAGACGCTCCGCCGCCGGTTGAACGACGAACTGCCGGCGGACATCAACGTCCTCGGCGCCACACCGGTGCCACACCGCTTTCATGCGCGTCACGACGCGGTCGCGCGCCGCTATCTGTATCAGGTCGCGACCCGCCGGACAGCGTTCGCGAAGCCCTTCGTGTGGTGGGTGAAGGAATCAATCGACGCCGGCCGGATGCGCGAGGCGGCGCGGTCGTTCATCGGGCTCCGCGATTTCCGATCGTTCGCCGCCAGCGAGTCGCGCGACGATCCGGACGAGCCGTCCGCGTCGACCCGCGTGCTGGTCGAACAGGTGGAGGTCGTGCACGATCGTCACCTCATCCTGGTGAGCGTCCACGGATCGCATTTCCTGTGGAAGATGGTGCGACGGATTGTCGGCGTGCTCGTCGAGATCGGGCGCGGCGGGCTGCCGGTCGACGCAGTGGCGACGATCCTCGCGACCGGGTCCGAGGCGCCCGCGCGGTTGACCGCGCCGGCGTCGGGGCTGTTCCTCGAAAGAGTGTTCTACAAGGGCGATCGGTTCGACACACCCGTTCGCGCGGCAACACCGCTCGAGTGACTCTAAAGGCCGGAGACGTCCGCGACGATACCGAGAAGATGCTCGTGGTCCCCGTCTCGCCAGCGCGCCGCACGCTCAGACTCGAGCCGCCGCGCGCCTGGCAGATGCTCGATCTCGCGGAGCTGCGGGACTATCGCGAGCTGTTGTTCTTCTTCGTCTGGCGGGACGTCAAGGTCCGCTACAAGCAGACGGTGCTCGGCGCGCTGTGGGCGGTCATCCAGCCGCTGGCGACGACCTTTTTCTTCTCGCTGCTGTTCGGCCGCTTCGGCGGCATGTCCAGGCAGGTGCCGGGCCCGTACGCGCTCTACGTGTTCGTCGGCATGATGCCGTGGACGTTCTTCAGCAATGCGGTCGTGCTGGCGGCGAACAGCCTCGTCGGCAGCAGCCATCTCATCACCAAAGTGTATTTCCCACGCATCCTGATCCCGGTCGCGGCGATTGCCTCGAGCCTCGTCGACTTCGCGATCTCGTTTTTCGTGCTGGCGATCATGATGGCGATCTACGGCGTCGCGCCGACGTGGCGGATCGTGACGCTGCCGCTCTTCGTGGCCGGGACCATCGTCGCCGCGGCCGGCTCTGGTGTGCTGTTCGCGGCAATGATCGTCACCTATCGCGACGTTCGCCACGCGCTCACGTTCGTGATGCAGCTGTGGCTGTTCGCCTCGCCGGTGCTGTACACCATCGACATCATCCCGCCGCAATACCGGCTGGTCTACGCCATCAATCCGCTCGCCGGCATGATCAGCGGATTTCGCACCAGCGTGCTCGGCGGACCGTTCCCGCTCGACGTCGTCCTCATCTCGACGATCACGACGGTAGTGCTGGCGACGGTCGGGATCCGCTATTTTCTCCAGGTGGAGCGTCGGTTCGCTGATGTCATCTGAGGCGATTGTCATCGAGAAGCTCGGGAAGCGCTATACCATCGGCGCACCGCAGACGCGCGATACGACGCTGCGGGAAACCGTGATGTCGTTCGTCACGGCGCCGTGGCAGCGCTTCCGGCATCTCGCTGGCGATTCGTCCGCTGCGACACGGTTCTGGGCGCTGCAGGACGTGAGCGTTCGCGTTGACGTCGGCGAGGTGATCGGCATCGTCGGCCCGAACGGCGCGGGTAAGAGCACGCTGCTGAAGATCCTGTCGCGAATCACGCCGCCGACCACCGGCTTCGTCGATCTCACCGGGCGCGTGTCGAGCCTGCTCGAGGTGGGCACCGGCTTTCACCCGGAACTCACCGGGCGCGAGAATGTGTTTCTCAACGGCGCGATCCTCGGGATGTATCGCGCGGAGATCCGCCGCAAGTTCGACGCGATCGTCGCCTTCGCCGAGCTCGAGAAGTTCATCGATACGCCGGTGAAGCACTACTCGAGCGGGATGTTCGTGCGGCTCGCGTTCTCGGTTGCCGCGCATCTCGACCCGGAGATCCTCATCGTCGACGAGGTGCTGTCGGTCGGCGACCTGCACTTCCGCAACCGGTGCCTCGGACGGATGCAGGACCTGCGCGGCGAGGGACGAACGGTCCTGTTCGTCAGCCACGATCTGACCAGCGTTCGTCAGCTGTGCACCCGTGCCCTGCTCCTGAACGGCGGGCGGGTGGTGGACGAAGGCGCGCCGGGCGACGTCACACGGCGCTACGAGCAGCAGCATCATGCGCACGCCGCGGCGCGAACCGGCGCAGTCGATCGCGCGCATCCGCCTCGCGGCTATCACCTGCGCCGGGCGGAACTGCGCAACGCCGGCGGCGCCGTGACGAGCCGCTTCGATGCCGGCGACATGATGGAGATCCATCTCTGGGCGAGCGGGCGCGCGCCGGAGAATTCCTACGGCGTGGAGTTCAAGCTCCTCAACGACGACGACGAGGTGATCAGCTTCGGCGCCGCCAACCCGGTGCAGAAGACCTACTACCAGGCCGACGATCAGCATTTCGTCTGCCGGCTCGGTCCGTTGCCGCTCACCGAGGGTGCCTATGCCTTCAGCTTCAGCGTCGGCGTGTGGAACACCGAGCGCTGGGACTCCTGGAGCAAGGCCGTCGGGTTTACGATCGAGCGCTGCGACCTCTTTCACACGGGACACGGCATCGCCAACGTCAACGACGGCGATTTCGTGATCCACCAGCAATGGCTGACCGGGAACTGACGCCGCTCGTCTCGATCAACATCCCGTGCTATCACCAGCTGGAGCACGCGCGGCGGTGCCTGCAGTCGATCCTCGGGCAAACGCTGCAGGACTTCGAGGTGATCCTGCTCGACGACGGCGCGTCCGACGAGTACCGGGCGTGGGCCGCCCGCCTGGGCGACGCGCGGGTCAGCTACGTGCGCAATCCCGAGCGCCTGGGCGCGATACGCAACATGTTTCAGGCGATCACTGCCGGGAGCGGCCGCTACAC
>DATFXR010000238.1:0-5850 GCA_035315685.1 Vicinamibacterales bacterium
GCTGGTCGCACTCGACGATCTCGACATCCGCCGTCCGGTCCGCTTCATCAAGATGGACGTCGAGGGCGCGGAGCCGCTGATCGTTCGCGGCGCGTCGCGGATCCTGCGCGAGGATCGCCCGACGCTCCTGTCCGAGCTCCACCCGGTGCAACTCCACCGCGCGTCGGGCACGACAGCTGACGCCTTTCTCGATCAACTGCGTGCGCTCGGCTATCGGGCCCATCTGGTCGAGAATGGTTCGATCGGCGCGCCGCTCGATCGCGCACCGGCCGACGCGCTGGTGTCGGTCGGGTTCGTTCCCGGTCGATAATCGCGGTCGCAGAGCGGTCTCGCACAACGCCTCCGTGATGTGCTACAATGTGCTACATGAAGGCTGCGGCACATCTCAGGGCAGCGCCACGAAGAACCGGCGCCAGGGCAGCGAATCGCGTCGGCGTTCGTGAGTTGCGTCAGAACCTGAGCGTGCACCTCCGGCGCGTATTGCGCGGAGAGACGCTCGAAGTCACTGACCGCGGCCAAGCGGTCGCGATCCTTGCGCCGCTGCCCAGGACCACGTCGCTGCTGGATCGCCTGATCGCCGAGGGGCGGGTGATTCCCGCGCAGGGTGACTTGCTCGATCTCGAACGGCCAGTGATGCCGGTCGCGCGCCGTGCCAGCCGCGCGCTGCAACGGCTCCGCGCCGATCGCCGATTGTGACCGCTGCCGTTTACCTGGATTCCTCTGCGATCGTCAAGCTGGTATTCGTCGAGCCCGAGACGACGGCACTCGAACAGTTCCTCACGACGTCGCCGATTCGGGTGTCGAGCGTGGTCGCGGCGATCGAGACTATGCGCGCCGCGCGCCTGGTCGGCGATCCTGACGTCATACGACACGCCGGTCGGGTGTTGGCTGCCATCCACCTCCTCGAGCTGAACGGGAGCATCGTCGCCGTCGCGTCAGAGGTCGAACCGCGCCCGCTCCGCTCGCTCGACGCGATTCATCTTGCTTCCGCGATGTCATTACGAGACGGACTCGCCGGGATGGTGGTCTATGACAAGCGCCTGGCCGACGCCGCCCGCAAGGCCGGTCTGACCGTCTGGGCACCGGCGTGAGCGCCACGCGCCGGTGATAGCATTGCCGCGCATGCGGCATATTGCGCACGCCGTCCTCGCGTGCATCTGCAGCTCGGCGCCGGCCTTCGCTCAGTCCTCGACTGACGGTACCCTGACTCCGCCGCGCTCGCCCCGCAACGCGAACTACACCATCACCGCCCGGCTCGATCCCGCCGCCCGCACGATTACCGGTTCGGAGGTGATCGCGTGGCGCAACGTCACCCAGAACGCGGCGACGACGCTGCAGTTCCATCTCTACTGGAATGCGTGGAAGAACCCACGGTCGACCTTCATGCGCGAGCAGGCACTCGGCGGTTTCGGCAGCGACGCCGTGCGGCGCGCCGACGAATGGGCGCGGATGGACATCAGCAGCGTCGCCGTCGGCGGCGTCGATCGCACCGCCTCCCGCCGCTTCGTCACACCCGACGATGACAACGCCAACGACGAGACGGTGATGGAGGTTCCGCTCGCGACCCCGATCGCACCAGGCGCGACGGCGACGATTACTGTCGCCTGGACTGCGCACGTGCCGCGGACGTTCGCGCGCACCGGCGCAGTCGGGAATTTCTTCTTCATTGCGCAGTGGTTTCCCAAACTTGGCGTGCTGCAGGACGAAGGATGGAATTGCCACCAGTTTCATGCCGGCACGGAGTTCTTCTCGGATTACGGTGTGTATGACGTCGCGTTGACCGTGCCGTCAGCCTGGCCGGTCGGAGCGACCGGCGTGGAGCGCGAGCAACGCAACGAAGGGACTCACACGGTTCACCGCTTCTATCAGGAGGACGTCCACGATTTCGCCTGGACGACGAGCCCTGACTACGTCGTTCGCACGGCGCGCTTCGAGCATCCGACGCTGCCGCCGGTCGAGATGCGGCTCCTGCTGCAGCCCGAGCACGAACCGCAGGCCGAGCGTCACTTCGACGCCACGCGGACGACGCTGAAGTACTACGGCGAATGGTTCGGACCCTACCCGTATGCGCACATCACGATCGTCGATCCGGCGTTTCAGAGCGGCGCTGGCGGGATGGAATACCCGACGCTCTTCACTGCCGGCACGCGCTGGCTGGCGCCGCCGCGCGTCACGACGCCCGAAGGCGTGACGGTGCACGAGGCCGGCCACCAGTTCTGGTACGGCATCGTCGGCAACAACGAGTTCGAAGACGCGTGGATGGACGAGGGCTTCAACACCTTCTCGACAGCGCGCGCAATCGCGCAGGTCTACGAGCCGAACTTCCTCGCGCTGCGCTATTTCGGCGGCTTCGTGCCCTGGGTGGTCCGCGACATCGCGCTCAGCCGCGAGACCGAAGGCAACCGGCTGACCGGATACCGCCACGACGCTGAAAGCGACACGCCGTCGACGCCGTCGTTTCGCTATTTCCCCTCCACCGGCGGCAGCATCACCTACAACAAGACTGCGCTGTGGCTGAACACGCTGGAACGCTGGCGCGGATGGCCCACCCTGCAGCGCATCATGGCCACGCATTTCGCGCGGTGGCAGTTCAAGCATCCGAAGCCGGAGGACTTCTTCAGAACGGCCAGCGAAGTGGCCGGACAGGATCTCACGCCGTTCTTCGACGAGGTGTACCGCAGTTCCAACGCGTTCGACTACGGCATCGCCGACTTGAAGAGCGTTCGCGACGGCGACCTTTATCACACGACCGTCGTCGTTCGACGCTACGGCGAGGCGCGGTGGCCGGACTTCATCAGGGTACGGATCGATTTCAAGGACCATCAGGTAACCGAGCTGCAGCGCTGGGACGACGCCGATCGCTGGAAGGCATATGTGTACAACGGCCCGGCGCCGGCGATCTCGGCGCAAGTGGATCCAAATCGTGTGCTGCTGCTCGACGTGAACTACACCAACAACTCGAAGACGCTGGCGCCGCAAGGCGGCGCGGCGGCGAGCAAGTGGGCAACCCGGTGGATGGTCTGGTTGCAGGATTGCCTGCTCTCTTGGGCGGCGCTGGCATGAGCGAAGCGGACCACCGGGCCGCCTCGCCGCCAGCGCTGTCCGCCGGTGCGTTCAGCGCTGTGGTCGACGGGATGCGCCGCGTGAACCGGGCGCCGGCGGTCGTGCTCGGCGTATTTGCATTGACGCTCATCGTGTCGGTGCCGCTGGCGGTCGCGATGCGCGGGATGCTCGCGCAGCACCTGGGCGACAGCCTGTTCGCCGATTCGGCGGCCGCCGGCGTCAACTACGACTGGATGCAGGAGTTCGCCGATCAGGCCAGCGGTCTCGGCGTCACGTTCAAACCGACGATCATCGGCTTCGCCGCGGTGCTCGACAATCTGAGCGCGTTCCTCGACGACACCGCGCGGCCCGTCGTCATCGTCGGCGCGGCGTCGGTCTACATCCTCGGCTGGCTGTTTCTCGCCGGCGGCATCATCGATCGATTCGCGCGGGACCGGCCGACACGCGCCCACGGATTCTTTGCGGCGTGCGGCGTGTTCTTCTTCCGCTTCCTCCGGCTCGCAGCCGTGCAGTGGATCGTCTATGCGGTGCTGTTCGGCGCGTTGCATCCGTGGCTGTTCGGCCGTGTCTATCCGCGCCTGATCCATGAGATGACGGCCGAGCGCACCGCGTTCTTCGTCCGCGTCGCGCTCTACGCCGTCTTCGGTGTGCTGGTCGCCGCCTGCGCGACCGTGTTCGACTATGCCAAGGTTCGCGCGGTCGTCGAGGATCGACGAAGCATGCTTGGCGCGATCAACGCCGCGATCGGTTTCATCTCCCGGAATTATGCACGGGTGATGCAACTGTTCGTGCTCGACTTCCTGTTGTTCGTCGCGGTGGTCGCCGCTTACGGTTCCGTGGCGCCGGGCGGCGGCGGCCGCGGCATGATGGTCTGGGCGGCGTTGGCGATCGGCCAGGCGTACATCGCTGCCCGCCTGTGGGTAAAGCTGACGTTCTGGGCGTCGGAGACCGCGCTCTTCCAGAGCCGCCTGGCACACGCCGGGTACATTGCGCGGCCGGAGCCGGCGTGGCCGGAGTCGCCGGCGGCTGACATGATGTAGCACCGCTGACGTGGATCAGCCGTTGACTAGCAACCGGCGTGCTCCTAAGCTGCCGCGGCAGGAGGGAACGATGACGTGGCTTTCCTTTCGCGGTGGCGTCGCGGTGTGTCGCACGTTCGGCGCGACTGTCCTGTTGGTCCTTGCCTTCATCTCCAGCGCCGAAGCACAGAGCGCAATCGCCGGCGTGGTTCGCGATTCGTCGGGCGCGGTTCTGCCTGGCGTCTCGGTAGAAGCCGCAAGCCCGGTCCTCATCGAAGGCTCGCGGACGGTGGTGACCGACAACGCGGGCGGATATCGCATCGAGAACCTCCGCCCCGGTGAGTACGTCGTCACGTTCACGCTCACCGGATTCCGCACGGTGCGCCGCGAAGGCATCGTGCTGCCGACGTCGTTCACGGCGCAGGTGAACGCCGAGTTGTCGCTCGGACAGCTCGAGGAATCGATCGTCGTTACCGGTGAGTCGCCGCTGGTCGACGTCCGCGGCTCGGTCTCGCAGTCGGTCATGAACCGCGAGAAGCTGGACACGCTGCCGACCGGCAAGGATCCGTTCGCCGTCGGCCAGCTGATCGCGGGGGTCACGACGTCGACGCCTGACGTCGGCGGCACACAGGTGATGCAGCAGCCGACGCTGCAGGTGCACGGCTCGTCGAACAACGACAACGTGTTCATGGTCGACAGCGTTCAGATTCAGCACATCGGGTTCGGTGGCAATCAGACCGGCTTCTATTTCAACGACGGGCTGATGGAGGAGATCAGCTATCAGACGAGCTCGCTGCCGGCGGAAGCGCCGGTCGGCGGCGTGCAGATCAACATGATTCCGCACGATGGCGGCAACGTGTTCCACGGCACCTTCTTCTCGACCGCCGCCAACTCGAGCCTGCAGGCGAACAATCTGTCGCAGGATCTGAGCGATCTCGGGTTCAAGGCGCAGAACCGTGTCGACACGGTCTACGACATCAACGCGACGCTTGGCGGACCGGTCCGGCGGGACCGCGTCTGGTTCTTCACGACCTTCCGGCGCTGGAGCGCGAACAATTTCCTCGGCAACACCTTCACGTCGACTGGCGCCCAGGCGATCGACGATCAGCACATCACCGACGCAACGGGCCGTGTCACCTGGCAGGCGACGCACAACGACAAGTTCTCCTTCCACTACGACCGGAGCATCAAGTGGCGCGGCCACCGGCCCAACAACTGGCTGACGGCGAGCATCAACGATCCGGTGTCCGACGTCGTGCAGACGACGCAGCTGAACTACATCGGCGAGATCAAGTGGGCGTCGACGCTCGGCGGCCGGGTGCTCGCGGAGGCGGCGATGTTCACGCTGCCGGTGAACTACACGCTGGGATTCGAGCCCGACGCCGCGCCGGACGCCATCGCGACGTTCGACCAGGTCCGATCGACGATCAGCGGCGTCTCGCCGCGCATGGACACCAACAGCGCGCGGATGTTCACCTACGCCGGCAACGTGTCGTACGTCACCGGTTCACACAACCTGAAAGTCGGCACGCAGGTCCGCACCGGGTGGTCACAGGAGCTGTTCACGATCCGCGGCGACATCCTGCAGATCACCAGCAACGGCGTGGCGAACTCGGTACGGCTGGTGAACACGCCGAGCGGCCACAAGGAAGAGGGCGTGAACGGCGCGATTTACGCGCAGGATGCGTGGCGGCTTGGACGCGTCACCCTGAACCCGGGCATCCGCTACGAGCGGTTCGTGATGTCGATTCCTGCGCAGGGCGCGGCA
>DATFXR010000239.1:0-3479 GCA_035315685.1 Vicinamibacterales bacterium
ACAATTAGGAATTAAGAACTAAGAATTCTGGCGCGCGTTCGCGAGTCGCGGATTCGCTCGACGAATTCTTAATCCTCAATTCTTACTTCTCAATTGATCCGCCGTGCGCCCAGGAAGCGCGGCGACCAGTAGCTCGAGCTGAGATGCTCGACGCGCACGACACCGGTAGTACTCGGCGCATGAACGAACTCGTCGCCGCCAATCGCGATGGCCACATGCGATGGACCGGGATCGGTCGTCGCAAAGAAGACCATATCGCCGGCGACGAGATCGTCGGGCTGCACCGCCGTCCCCAACCGGAACTGATCGCGAACTTCGCGCGGCAGCGCGATGCCGTATTGCGCGAACACGTACTGCGTGAACCCGCTGCAGTCGAACCCGTTGGGATCGCTGCCGCCGTTCCGATACGGAACGCCGCGCAGCGCGAGCGCGGTTCCTGCCAACGCGTAGCCGTCGAACGCCGAACGCCGCGCGGACGCGGACGGCCGGCCCGAGTCCGGCGTCGGCCGCGGGACAGGGACGCGCTCCGGCGTTGCGGTTACGCCTGGGTCGGGCGGCGCTTCAGGCGCTGGTGCGTGCCGCGCGGCCGGCGGTGTACCCGGCACCGGGAATGGTTTCGGCGTCGCGCCAGTCGACGCGCACGCGGCCGAATAGAGGCACACCGCACCAATGCACGGGCCCAGCCACGGCACCTGACGGGTGTTGGAGGTCACGATCACCACGAGCGGATCGACCGCTACCGTATCACAGTCCCGTAAACGCCGTGGTACAAGCGAGTTGCACGTGTCATTGGCTTGACACCTCGACAGTCGTCGGGCAGAATTTTATGCAGCGTGGAACAGACGCTGCTCCTCAACGCGTCGTATGAACCGCTGAAGATCGTCCACTGGCAGAAGGCGGTCACGCTGTTATGCCAGGGGAAGGTCGAGGTGATCTCGGTCTACGACCGTGAAATCCGCGCTGTTTCCATCAGTTTCAAGCTGCCTTCGGTCATCCGCCTGCTGCGGTATATCAAGATCAAGCGCCGGTTCGATTACGTGCCGTTCTCGCGCGCGAACATCTACGCGCGTGACGATCACCGGTGCCAGTACTGCGGCGACGGCTACCCGACGAGCGAGTTGACGTTCGATCATGTCGTCCCGGTCGCCCAGGGCGGCCGAAAGGACTGGGAGAACATCGTTACCTGCTGCGTCACGTGCAATCGCAAGAAAGGTGGGCGTACGCCGGCAGAAGCCGGCATGCATCTCTTGCGGATGCCGAAGCGCCCCGAATCGGCGCCGGCCATCCGCATTACGGTCGGCCTCCGCAACGCGCCCGATAGCTGGCGCGACTATCTCTACTGGAACGTCGAACTCGACGACACCTAGCCACGACGATCCTATGAAGTCAGAAGTGCGAAGTCTGGCCGTTCAGACTTCCGGCTTCATGGTTCAGCCGTAGACCGTCCTCATGTCGTCCCCCCGACTCACCGGCATACAGCCCCTTGCAACGATTGAAGGCGGCCGCGTCACGATCCAGGGCGAAGGCTTTGCGATCGACGGTCCCTTTCTGCCCGAAGTCCGGATTGGCGATTCGCGCGCGCGAATCGTGTACGCGTCGGCCACGGCGATCGCCGCGATCGTTCCGCCGGGGCTCGAGGGCGGCCGCGCAACGGTGCGCATCGCGGGCATTCCCGGCGAAACCGCGCACGTCGACATCGCGTCGTCGTTTGCCACCGGGCTTCATCAGGTCGACAACCCGGTGTTCGATCGCGACGGCAATCTCTACGTCACCTACAGCGGCACGCGCGGGCAGCAGGTCCCCGTCTCGATCTTTCGCGTGCGTCCGAACGGGACCCGCGAAACGTTCTCCTCGGGCATCGTCAACCCGACCTCGATGGCGATCGATCCAAGGGGTGGGCTCTTTGTGTCCAGCCGCTTCGAGGGAACGGTATACCGCGTCGCCGACGACGGCACTGCGGAAGCGTTCGCGACCGACCTCGGCGTCGCGTGCGGCCTCGCGTTCGGCGACGATGGAACGTTGTTCGTGGGCGATCGCTCGGGAACGATTTTCCGCGTCGACGGCGCAGGGCACGCGACGACGTTCGCGTCGCTGCCGGCGAGCGTCGCCGCGTTTCACCTGGCAATCGGGCCGGATCAGGCGCTGTATGTCACCGGTCCGACGCTGTCGCCGTACGACGTGCTCTACCGGATCGATCGCAACGGCGACGTCACCACAACCTACAGCGCGTTCGGCCGCCCACAGGGGCTCGCCTTCGATCGACACGGCACGCTGTTCGTCATCGAGGCGCTGGCGGGTGCGAGCGGCCTCTATCGATTCCGTCCCGGGACGAAGCCCGAGCTCGTGCTCTCCGGGCCGGGGCTGGTCGGTGTCGCATTCTCTCCTGACGACTCGATGGTCGTCTCGTCGAACGAGACGGCGTACCGGTTAGCGCGGCCCGCCTGACGTTCGGCGATCGGTCCGTCTGCTTCCGGAGGCGACGGCGATCACGAGTACAATCCCGCGCATCTATGTCGCAACTCTTTCAGCGGAAGCCGATCGCCGCGCTCGTGGACGAGACGATCGGCGCGCAGAGCCTGAAGCGGACGCTCGGCGCCGGCGACCTGATCATGCTGGCGATCGGCGCGGTCATCGGCGCCGGCATCTTCGGCGCGATCGGCACCGCGGCGGCAGGGCAGCTGGGACCCGGTGGAGAAGTGATTCGCAACGGTGCGGGGCCAGCCCTGGTGTTCTCGTTCCTGCTGCTCGGGGCGGCGTGCGCGCTCGCCGGCCTCTGCTATGCGGAGCTCGCGGCGATGATCCCGCAGGCAGGCAGCGCCTACGCCTACTCCTACGCGACGCTGGGCGAGCTGGTGGCGTGGATCATCGGCTGGGATCTGATTCTCGAGTACGCGGTCGGCAACGTCGCGGTGGCGATCTCGTGGGGCGACTATTTCAACACGCTGATGCAGGGATTCGGGATCAGCCTGCCGGTCTGGCTGCACACCGGCTACCGGACGGCGCTCCTCAGCGCGGATCCGCAGATCCATGGGTTGCTGGCGAGCGCGCCGCACCTCGCCGGCATGCCGATCCTGCTTCACGTGCCCGCATTCGCGATCGTGATGGTGATCACCTGGCTGCTGCTGCGCGGGGCGCGCGAGAGCGCGACGGCCAACAACATCATGGTGGTCATCAAGCTCATCGCGCTGTCGGTTTTCGTGGGTGTCGGGGCGACGCATCTGCATCCCGAGAACTATCATCCCTTCGCGCCAAACGGCTTCACCGGCATCCACCAGGGGGCGGCGATCGTCTTCTTCGCCTACATCGGCTTCGACGCGATCTCGACCGCGGCAGAAGAAACGACGAATCCGCAGCGCAATCTGCCGATCGGCATTCTCGGCGGTCTCGCCATCTGCACGCTGATCTACGTCGTCATCGGGGCGGTGCTGACCGGGATGGTGCCGTACAAGGACCTTGGCGTTGCCGACCCGCTTGCACGC
>DATFXR010000240.1:0-2376 GCA_035315685.1 Vicinamibacterales bacterium
CGGAAAATTTTCTGGAGGAACAACTCAAGCGCATCAGAGAGATGACGGAGCAGATGACCCGTCTGCGCAACAGCGCCGCTGAACTGTCCGAGGCGGTCGAGCGTGATCGAACGGCCTCGAAGCGCGATCCGCTGCACGACATCCGGGACTTCCGCGCGCCTTCGTCTGCAGCGTCGCAGTCCAACCGCGCGGACCCACATGGCGGCCGTCAGAACGCTCGACAGCCGTCGCGCAGCCGGCGCAAGTAAGGGCGGGCTCCGCGCCTTGCGCCTGCAACATCGTGATCGATCCCGCGGGTCCGCCGATCGCGTACCCGCGTTGCATCTTTCCTGACGGTCCGGAGTTGCCTGACGCCACGACATTCAGAGGACCGACGGACTGATCGCGCCGCGCAGGTGCGCGCCTCAACGGCGACGGGTCACGTGTTCGGATTCGAAGCCCTCGAGCAGCCAGCCTTCCTTGACAAGCATGCGCTCGATTGCCGCGTGCCGGTGGAGGGCGGACATCGCATCGTCGAACTGCTCGGTGGTCGCTGCAGTACCGTTCGGCGGCGGATTGACGCGAAGCTCGTACGCCGAATCGTCTCCGTTCAATCCAAGTTCACAGACGACGGCACCCTCGTCGCGGCGAAACGTCCACCTCAGGATGCGAACCTGCTGCTCGAGCGAAGGAGCGGACGAGCCGTCGTCGGAGCGGGAAATCGCCATGGCTGAATCGGCGCTCGCAAGTTGAGTACCACGTTCGTTTCGGACGTTCATCGCCGCGAGGCCGATCCGTGCATGCGATCGCGTGTCGGAACGCAGGACAACACGGCAGCGTCGTGCAGCAACGCACGACGCAACCTCGACGGCATCGGATTCATCGGCCCAGCAATGCGAGCACCGACAGCGGATCGATGCGAGCGCCAGATGCGCGCACGGCCCAGTGCAGATGCGGGCCGGTGACCCTTCCGGTTGCACCCACCAGCCCGATTCGCTGTCCGGCGGTAACACGGTCGCCCTCATGCACGTCGAACGCCGACAGGTGTGCGAGCGTCGAGAACAGGCCGAGGCCGTGGTCGATGACGACGGTATTGCCGGAGAAGTACAGCGAGCGCGCGACGGCGATGCGGCCGGCGTTCGGCGCGAGGATGATGGTGCCGGCAGGACTGAGGAAGTCGGCGCCGCCGTGAGCGTTCCGTGGCTGGCCGTTGAACACGCTGCGCGTGCCGAAGGCGCTGTTCGCCGGCTGCGGCACCGGCCGCACGAACTCCTCGCTCCACAGCCGCTCAGGCGACGACGACTTCCAGACCTCGTCTAGCAGTTTTGTTTCCCGCTCGATACGTTCACGCTCGGACTCCGGCGGGGTCACGAATGCCGGATCGACGGTGAGCGTCCGCGTGCGGAACGCGCGCGGCTTCACGACGAGGTCGTAGGTCGTGCGAGCCGATCCAGTCTGGACCGTGACCGGGTGCGTGCCGGGCTTGACGTCGAGATCGATGCCGACCAGCGCGCGCCACTCGCCGTCAACCCGGTATGCGGCGACGTCGTGGCCGAAGGCGCGGACATGCATCGCGCCGGCGGCTGACGGTGCCGCGATCGAGAGGATCACCAGCTCGCCAGGTCGGATCGATCGCGAGCGGGGCGTGATCGGGATGCCAGGCGGCTGTGCGAGAACGAGTCCCAGGAATGCCGCGGTCACGGCGCGAGTCATCGGGTCCGCCCGGCGTGGCGGAGGGGCCTGGCCTGGCCGGCCTCCCGGCTGCTTCCGGCCAGCATCCGATCCAGTATGTCCGCCGCGGCGGCAAGGGTTGCACGCTCGCTATCGCTCAATCGATTGAGATCGTCGGCCAACGCGGCGACGCGTCGCTGCCGCCCTTCGTGGAGCAGGCGCGTGCCCTTCGCCGTCGCGTGCAGCCAGACGACGCGGCCGTCCTGGTCGTCGGATTCGCGGCGGACGAGGCCGTCGCGCTCCATGCCGACAATCAACCGCGTGATCGTCGGCGCCGACACCTGCTCGGCGCGTGCGAGGCTGCCCAGGGTGACCGGGCCGCCGAACACCATGATCGACAACGCCGAGGCACGCGCCGGCGTCAGGCCCATCGCCTCGTCGTGCCGGCGCAGCCGGCGGAGGAGGTGGATGGCGGCCGAGTGGAGCCGGTCGGCGACGGCGCGGTGGGTGGCGGCGGGCATCAGCGTACTTGCCTCAAGATACTTGCATGTGCTAACTAATTAGTTAGCGTGGCTAATATACCACCGGTGGCGGATCCACGCCAGCAAGGAGGCACGATGACTGCAGCAGGCGGCGACGTCGGCGTTTCGCGCATCGGGCAGATCGCGTTCACGGTCTCGGACCTTCCGCGCGCGGTGGCGTTCTACCGCGACGTGCTCGGCCTCC
>DATFXR010000241.1:0-5504 GCA_035315685.1 Vicinamibacterales bacterium
TTTTCCCGCGATCACCGACACGCTGCACAACCACGGCACCTCGTCGATCAGATACGGACGCGGCGCGGTGCTGACGATCGACCTCACCAACCGCTGCAACATGATGTGCGATCCGTGCTTCATGGACGCGAACCAGGTCGGGTACGTCCACGAGCTGACGTTCGAAGAAGTGCGGAAGCTGCTCGACGATGCGATCAGCATCAAGCCGCGGCGGCAGATGACGGTGCAGTTCTCGGGCGGCGAGCCGACGATCTCGCCGATCTTCCTCGACGCAGTCCGCTACGCGCGATCGATCGGCTACTTCAGCGTCCAGGCGGCAACCAACGGGATCCGCTTCGCGCAGGATCCGGAGTTCGCGCGGCAGGCGCACGACGCCGGCATGCGCATCGCGTATCTGCAGTTCGACGGCGTCGGCGAAGACGCGAACGCGCACCGCAAGGTCGGCAACCTGTTCGACGTCAAGCTGCGCGCAATCGAAAACCTGCACGCCGCCGGCGTCGACATCTGCCTCGTCGTCACCATCGTCAACACCGTCAACGACCACCAGGTGGGGCCGATCGTCAAGTTCGCGCTGCAGAACTGCGACAAGGTCAGCTTCGTGTCGTTCCAGCCGGTATCGTTCACCGGCCGCGACGAGGAGATCGGCGACGCGGAGCGCCATCGCAGGCGCTACACGCTGTCGCACCTCGCCGAAGACATGAAGCGGCAGACCGGCGTCACCGACCCGCTGCGCGACTGGTTCCCGCTCTCCGCCTCGAGCACGATGTCGCACGTCACCGACCTGATCAGGGGCCCGGGCGCCGATTGGGGATCGCTCAGCTGCGGCTGTCACCCCGACTGCGGCGTCGGCATGGGCTTCATGGTCAGCAAGAAGACGAAGGAGTGGGCGCCGCTCTCGGAGTTCCTGGACGTCGAACAGGTGCTCGCGGATGCGACGACGATTGCCGATGCGGCGCGCGGACGCGTGATCACCATCGTGCAGACCGCGTTGAGCCTGCTCCGCAACTACAACCCGATGAAAGCGCCGGCCGGCTTCCGCCTGGTCGATCTCCTGCACAAGTTCGACAAGCAGAGCGGCGGACAATTGGGCGGCAGGCTCGGGGCGCGCGACAACGCCAATCGCAAGCGCGACGAATGGCTGCTGATGTTCGTTGCCGGGATGTGGTTCCAGGATCTCTGGACCTACGACTTCCGCCGCACCGAGATGTGCATCATCCCGTACGCAACCCAGATGGGCGAGATCTCCTTCTGCGCCTACAACACTGGCGTCGGCTGGCGGCAGATCGTCGAGAACATGTATCAGAGCGCGACGGTGGCGGACTGGTACAAGGAGCACGGCAAGCATGCCGTCTACGCCAACCCGAAGAAGGCGGTGCCGCTGCCCGCCTATGCACGGCCGATCGCGCTGCACATTCCGAAAGATGGCCGGCTCGTGCAGTGGCGGCCGAAGCCGGTCGCCGGTCCCGCGTCGGTTGCGGCAGCTGCCGCGGTCGAGCCCGCGACCGTCGGCTGACGCCGGCTCCCTTCCATCAGAAAGACGCACCTTTCGTCCGGCCAACCTCGACGTCCGGCGCTCATCTGGCGTACCGTCTGGAGGATGACCGCGTGCGAGCGGCCTCGGCGCCTCTCACGCGCCTACTGGGCGCGCATCGCCGCTGCGAGCATCGCGGCGGCGATCCTCGCGACGCTCGTCTACGGCGGCGTCACCTTCCGGACTCCACCCCGGGTGCTGCTCGAGACCTTCGGCATATCACTGCTCTTCTCGTTCATCATCGGCCCGCCGCTCGGCATCCTGATGCCGCGCGTCGGCCGGTCCGTCGCCCGCTACGCATTCCCCCTCGACTGGATCGTGCTGATCGCGATCATGGTCGCCATCGCCCTGGCAGGCAGCTTCGCTGCGATTCTGATCCTCGTGGCGGTCGGTTACCTCCATGACGAGCGCATCGTCGCCACATGGATGGCCGGCTCGCTGAAGGCGTCGATTGTCATCACGCTGACCTTCGGAATCTTCATCAGCGTGGTCGAGACGATGCGGCGGCGGCTGGACGAGGCGACGGTCGCGCTGCGGACCAAAGAGCGCGACGAGGCCGAGGCACGCCGCGTCGCCGCCGAGGCGCAGCTGGCGTTGATCGAATCGCGGGTCGAGCCGCATTTTCTGTTCAACACGCTGAACTCGATCGCCGCGCTCGTGCACGACGATCCTGCCGGCGCGGAGAAGATGACCGGCCAGCTCGCGTCGCTGCTGCGATCTGCACTCGACAGCACGGCAACGCCGCTGGTGCCACTCGACGAGGAGCTGAACATTGTGCGCGCCTACCTCGACATCGAGCGCGTGCGCTTCGGCGATCGCCTGCGCTACTCGGTGGACGTGGTCGACGGTGCCGGCCGGCTGCCGGTGCCGCGCATGGCGCTGCAGACGCTGGTCGAGAACAGCGTGAAGTACGCGGTCTCGCCGCGGCGCGACGGCGCGTCGATCCGGGTGCGCGCGGCTGCGGCGGACCACCGCCTCAGCGTCACGGTCGAAGACGACGGACCCGGATTCGAGGGATCGGCGCCGACGCCGGGCCACGGACTGGATCTCCTCGAGCGGCGGTTGCGGATGTTGTTCGGCGATCGCGCGTCGCTCGTCGTCGACAGCCATGACGGACGAACGGAAGTGCAAATCGACGTTCCGACAGATGTACAAGGGTCCGGCTAAAGCCGGACACTACCGGGGCTCGGGGCTCGGGGCTCGGGGTTGGCCGTAACGCTCGGCCGTAGCTAACCCCAAGTCCCTAGCCCCGCCCCAGGACATACGTGTCCGGCTCTGGCCGGACTTTCAACTGTAGTGTCCGGCTTTAGCCGGACCGTGATCCGATGCGCGCATACATCGTCGACGACGAGAGGCTCGCCGTACACCGGCTCGCGCGGCTGCTCGACGCCACCGGGCGCGTGACGGTCGTCGGATCCACGACCGACCCCGAGGCCGCGGTCGGGTTCCTGCACGGCCACGAAGTCGACATCCTGTTCCTCGACATCCAGATGCCCGGACTCACCGGATTTCAGCTGCTCGAACGGCTCGATCGCGACGTGACCGTGATTTTCACGACCGCCTACGACCGCTACGCGCTCGACGCGTTTGCCGTGAACTCGATCGACTACCTGCTCAAGCCGATCGATCCCGAGCGACTCGCGCGAGCGCTCGACAAGGCCGAGCGCATGACGCTGCAGCCGCACGACGTCCGCGCGCTCGCGCGCGAGCTGGCGGCGGCGCTGTCACCGACGCGCCGGCTCGAGCGAATCGCGTCGCGCGTCGGCGAGCGAACGACGATCCTCGACGTCGCACGCGTGAGTCACTTCGTCTCGAAGGACAAGCTCACGTTTGCATGCGCCGGCGGCCGCGAGCACGTCGTCGATCTCACCCTGAGCGAGCTCGAAGCACGGCTCGACCCGCGGCGTTTCGCGCGCATTCACCGCGCCACGATCGTCAACATTCCGTTCGTCCAGGAGCTCTTCCCGGCCGTCGATGGCGGCGTGCAGGTCCGGCTCAAAGATGAAGGCAAGACCGAGTTGAGCGTCGCGCGGGATCGCGTGCGCGAACTGAAGGATCGGCTCGGGATTCAGCGTCGGGCCTGACGTTCGACGCGTCCGTACGGGCGCAGCGTCGCGATCCACTCCACCGTTCGCGTGCGTGGGTCGGCGTGCGCCGCCCCGGCAGACTTCCGGTCCGGCGGACCGGATCTCCGCCAGAAACTGTTCGTTTCGGTCCCAGTTTCGCCTTGACACGCAACCAACCGCACCGTACCGTGCCGGTCTACATTCACTTACAACCTCGGAGGGAGACCGTCATGCGTCGAGTCCTGCTCTGTGCGGCCATGCTTTCGGCTGCCGTGCTGCTGTTGCCCGCAACCAGCCATGCGCAAGCGGCGATCGCCGGGGTCGTCAAGGACGGCACTGGCGCTGTCCTGCCCGGAGTGACCGTCGAAGCTTCGAGCCCCGCGCTGATTGAGAAGACCCGCTCGGTGATCACCGACGCGGCCGGTCAGTACAAGATCGTCGACCTCGTCCCCGGGACGTATCAGGTGTCGTTCACGCTGGCCGGCTTCAAGACCGTGAAGCGGACCGACATCGTACTCGAAGGCACCTTCACCGCGCAGGTGACCGCGGAGCTGTCGGTCGGCGCCGTGGAAGAGACCCTGACAGTCACCGGCGAGACGCCGGCGGTCGACGTCATCAACAACCAGTCGACGATTGTCGCCAACCGTGACGTGCTCGATTCGATCCCGACGCCGATCCGCAACACGCCAGCGCGCGCGCTGCTGATCCCGGGCACCACGGTGACACCGTTCGTGTTGGGTCAGTACAATCTCACCGTCCACGGATCCTCGACGTCGGACTTCACGATGGCCATCGACGGCCTGCGCGTGAACAACCTCTGCGGCAGCGGCCAGTACAGCGGCTTCTACATGAACGATGCGGCGGTCCAGGAGCTGAGCTACACGACGGGCGCGCAGTCGGCGGAGATCCAGAGCAGCGGCATCCGCGTGAACCAGGTGCCGAAGGACGGCGGGAACAGGTTCTCCGGAACGTTGTTCGCGCAGTACCAGGGCAGCGGCCTCCAGTCCGACAACCGCTCGGATACGGTCAAGGCCGCGGGCGTCCTCATCGCCGGCACCGCTTACGACTGGCAGATCAACCCGTCGTTCGGCGGACCGCTGAAGCAGGACAAGGCGTGGTTCTATTTCACCTACAAGTACCAGGACACGAAGGTCTACGTTCCGAGCGCGAAATTCCCCGACGGCAGCCAGGCCTACCGCAACCTCATGGGCAACTACAGCGCGGTGGGGCGCGTCACGTGGGCCGTGACGAGCAAGGACAAGATTCGCGCTTACATCGAGAAGCAGTACAACGGCGAGTTCTACAACGGCTTCAACACGTATGCGACGACCACGCCGGAAGCGTCGACCGACGCGTTCGGCGTCGGCTGGATCCCGCAGGTGCGGTGGACGCGGGCGCATTCGAACAAGCTGCTTTTCGAGGCGGGCTTCGCCTACTACGATCAGCCGTACGAGCAGGACTGCTCGCGGACCGCGCCCGGCGGCACGACGCTGGCGCATCTCAACGGATCCACCGGCCTGTTGAGCGGCCGCTGCGGCTATCTCATCCCCGAGTACTCGAGCACGACCAAGGACTACAACGTGCTGGCCTCGGCGAGCTACATCACCGGCTCGCACGCGATGAAGTTCGGCATGACCAACCTGTGGGGCCAGAACTCGCGGACGTTCATCGAGAAGGCCGACATCAACACGCTGATCACCGTCAACGCCGCAGGCCTCACCGACATTCCCTTCCAGGCCGTCGTCTACAACACGCCGACCACCGGTATCCAGAACGTCAACAGCGATCTCGGCGCCTACGCGCAGGACGCGTGGACGACGAACCGGCTCACGCTCAACTACGGCGCCCGCTTCGAGCATTTCAACGCATCGATCCCGGCGGAATCGTCGCCGGCGTCGACATGGATC
>DATFXR010000242.1:0-18570 GCA_035315685.1 Vicinamibacterales bacterium
TGGATGCGGCACCCGTACGAAGAAGAGACGGTCCCGCGCTACACCGGGTACAAAGCGGACGGGAAGTATTCGTGGATCAAAGCGCCTCGCTTCGACGGTCGTCCGATGCAGGTGGGTCCGCTCGCGCAGGTCCTCGTCGGCGTCGCGCAGGGGCACGAGCCGACAGTACGGTGGGCGACGAAGGCGCTCACGACCGCCGGTCAGGTCGCCCACACCACGCTGACGCCCGCCGTGCTGCACTCGACGCTCGGCCGCCACGCGGCGCGAATGATCCGCACGGCGGTCATCGCCGAGCTCGCCGACCGGCAGTGGCAGCTCCTCGCCGACAACATCGGCAGGGGCGATACGCGCATCTTCAACCAGCCGGTGTTCCCGAAAGGCGAGCAACAGGGGTTCGGCTTTCACGAAGCGCCGCGCGGCACGCTGTCGCACTGGGTGGTCATCGAGAACGGCGCGATCAAGAACTACCAGGCCGTCGTCCCCTCGACGTGGAACGCGGGACCCCGCGATGCAAAGGATCAGCCCGGGCCGTACGAGGCATCGCTTGTGGGCAATCCCGTTGCGGACGCGGAACGGCCGCTCGAAGTTCTCCGCACCGTGCACTCGTTCGATCCGTGCATCGCGTGCGCGATCCACACGCTCGATGTGGAAGGCCGCGAGCTCGCGCGCGTGCGGGGACTCTGAATCGTGAAGCGGCTAGGGGCCAGGGGCTAGGGGCGAGGGACTGGACATCCTCGTACGCGAAGGCTTCAGCCGCGCGCCGGCCAGTCCGCAGCCCCGAGCCCCGACGCTGCGAGTATTCAGCATGACGATCTCCGTGCTAGGCCTCGGCAACGTCTTGATGAGCGACGACGGTCTGGGACCGGTCGCCGTTCGGGCGTTCGAGGCCGAGTACGTCGTCCCTGCCGACATGCAGGTGGTCGATCTCGGAACGCCGGGACTGGATCTCCTGCCGTGGCTCGCCGACGTGGGCCGCGTGATCATCGTTGACACGGTGAAGAGCGATCGACCGCCGGGGACGGTGCGGCTGTACGACAAAGCTGACCTGCTTCGGTACCCACCAAGCGCACGGGTCGGGCCGCACGACCCCGGCCTGAAGGAAGCGCTGCGGGCGCTCGAGCTCGCGGGCCGCGCGCCGCGCGAGGTCACGCTCATCGGCGTCGTTCCCGCGTCGACGGCAATCGGACTCGAGCTCACGCCGCCGGTTCGCTCGGCGGTGGCGACCGTTCTCGTGGCGATCGAAGTCACGCTCGCCAGGTTCGGCCGGCCGGTCGCGCAGCGCACGCGGCAGCGTCGGATGCCGCCGGCCTCGATCTTTGATCTGCCGTTGGCTGACGCGGCGATCGACCAACTCGATCGCCCGTCTGGAGCGCACCCTCGAACCTAGAACAAGCGCCTCGTCCTTCCGAAGCCAGAACCCTGGAACCAGAACCGAGAACTCAGAACCGAGAACCGAGAACCCAGAACTCTGAACGCCGACTCCCCGAACCCCGAACCCCTGCGTGCCGGAAACCCGGCGCCTTCCGTTCATCGCCATTGAAATGCGCCCGTTTTGCTGTGGCACCGCCATTGCGGTTGCGGTCATCGCCGGAGGATTTTATGACCCACGCGCATTCGGCCTGCCTCGTGTTCCTGGCGGTTGTCACGGTGTCGTGCAGCTCCCATGCTCCCGTGAAGATCGCAGCCGGCGATCAGTGTTTCCGCTGCCGACGCTATATCAGCAACGAGCGGGTAGCCGCGGAAACGATCGATTCGAATCAGTTCGTGTCGAAGTTCCGCGGTCCGGGTTGCCTGGCGAAGTACCTGGTGGCTCATCCCGACGATTCTTCGACCGTCTACGTCACCGACTACACGACGGGAAAGCTGTTCCCGCCAAACGCCGCGGTCTACGTGAGTGAGGTCGTCGATCGGAAGACCGGCGAGGCCGATTATCGGGCGTATCGCGGCAGGGCCGAGGCCGATGCGTACGCGGCAGAGACGCACGTGATGCCGATCGACTGGGACGAAGTCCTGAACAGGGCCCGGTAGATGGCTATCGCCGATGTCGCAGGCCGGCGCATTCACATCACCGGCACCGTCCAGGGCGTCGGGTTTCGGCCGTGGGTATATCGCGCCGCCACGCGTGAGCAGGTCACCGGCCGCGTGCGCAACGACGCGAGCGGCGTCACGATTGACGCCTTTGGCTCGGAGGAGGCGCTCGGTCGGTTCGTCGCGGCACTCGAGTCGCCGCCGCCTGCTGCCAGCGTCCTGACGATGACCGTCGTCGACATCGAACCCGAACACGCCGCGTCGTTCGACATCGTCGCCAGCGAGCGTGGCAGCGAGCTGCGCGTGTCGATCCCGCCCGACCTGGCAACGTGCGACGAGTGCGTCGCCGAGCTGTTCGATCGATCCAACCGCCGATACCGCTACGCGTTCACGAATTGCACGCGCTGCGGTCCCAGGTTCACGATTGCCACCGGCATCCCGTACGACCGGGCGACGACTACGATGGCGCGCTTCGGGCTGTGTCCGGCATGCAGCCGTGAATTCAAAGACGTCGCCGATCGGCGTTTTCACGCCCAGCCGAACGCATGTCCGATCTGCGGTCCCCGGTTGACGCTTCGTGACGCCACCGGCGCGGAAATCCAGGCCCGGGACGTCGTCGCTGCCGCGGCGAGCGCCCTGGTCGACGGCGCGATCGTCGCGGTGAAGGGCATCGGCGGTTTCCATCTCGCGTGCGATGCGACCGCGAACGGCGTGGTCCGGGAACTGCGCCGCCGCAAGCGCCGGGAGGAGAAGCCGTTCGCAGTGATGGTCGCGAATCTCGATGCGGTGGCTGCGCTGGTCGAAGTCGACGGCGAAGCCGAACGCCTGCTGACGTCACCGGAGCGGCCGATCGTCCTGCTGCCGCGGCGTGACGAAGCGGTGATCGCAGAGGCGGTCGCGCCCGGCAACCGGATGCTCGGCGTGATGCTTCCGTACGCGCCGCTCCATCACCTGCTGCTCGCCGACGTCAAACGGCCGCTGGTGATGACGTCCGGCAATCTGTCCGACGAGCCGATCGCAGTCGACAACGCCGAGGCGCTGAGTCGCCTTCGCGCGATCGCCGACGTCTTCGTCGAGCACGATCGTGACATTGCCTCCAGGGCTGACGATTCGGTGGTGGCGATCATCGCCGGCCGCGGAACGGTGCTTCGCCGATCGCGCGGCTTCGTGCCGCGCGGCATCGAGGTGAAACAACGGTTCGCGCGGCCGGTGCTCGCGTGCGGCGCGCTGCTGAAGAACACCTTCTGTCTCGGCGCCGGATCGACCGCCTGGCTCGGTCCGCACATCGGCGACCTCGAACACCTCGCCGCGTACGATGCCTACGTTGCGGCGATCGAGCGGATGGAACGGTTCGTCCGGATTCGCCCGGAGGTGATCGCGCACGATCTGCACCCGGACTACCTCTCGACTCAATACGCGCGAACGCGTCGCGAGCCGATCAAGATAGCGGTTCAGCATCACCACGCGCATGTGGTGAGCGCGATGGCAGAGCACGGTATTGCCGGGCCCGCGATCGGCATCGCGTACGACGGCGCCGGCTATGGCGCCGACGGCACCATCTGGGGTGGCGAGGTGATGCTGGCTACGCCGTTCGCGTACCGCCGCGTCGCCACCTTCCGGCCGCTGCCGCTCATCGGCGGCGATGCCGCCGTCCGGGCGCCCTGGCGCCTTGCGCTGGCGCTCGTCGACGACGCCTTCGATGGCGTGGTGCCGGCGGCCGTGCGCGCACGATTCACTCGGATTGCCCCGCGCGACCTCGAGGCAGCGCACCGGATGCTGCGAGGCCGTGCACAGCTGCCGCACGCCCGCGGGGTCGGCCGGTACTTCGACGCGTTCGGGTCGCTGTTCCTGGGCCGTGCCCAGGTCAGATTCGAGGGACAGGCGGCGCTCGAATGGAATCAGGCTGCCGATCCACGGGTGACGCGCTCGTATCCTTTCGACGTCGCCGTCGGCGTGAACCGGAACACCACGGTCGCCGATGCGCAGGTACTCGAGATCGATCTGCGGCCGGCTGTGCGCGCGGCGGTTGCCGACTTCGCCGATCGCCTGGGCGTCGAGGCGATCGCGGCAGCCTTCCACAACACGATTGCTGCGGCGACCTCCGCCGTGGTCCGCGCGATCGCCGATGACGCCGGCTCGCTGCCGGTGGTCGCGTCGGGCGGCTGCTTCCAGAATGCGCTGCTGGCCGAGCGCGTGCGCGCGATGCTCGCGCCGGAGCACGACGTGCTCTTCCATCGGATCGTGCCGCCTGGCGACGGCGGCATCGCGCTCGGCCAGGCGGTCGTTGCCAATGCCATCGCAAGGGGCCAATCGGAGAGTGGGCCATGTGTCTAGGAGTTCCCGGCGTCGTCGTCGAGCTCGACGACCTTTGTGCGACCGTCGATTTCTGGGGCGTCCGCCGACGCGTTCGCCTCGATCTTGTCGACGAGCCGGTGGCGATTGGCGATTACGTGCTGAACCACGTCGGCTTTGCGATCCGACGCATTCCGCACGGCGACGTCGAGACAACGTTGGCGCTGTACGAGCAGTTACTGAAAGAGGCCGCTGCCGACGACCTGATGGCGACGGACGTTCGGGGCGAGATCAACGCGGCCGCCGCGAGCGGCGAAGCCATCCCGAGCGCGTCGGGCGGCGAGCGCCGGAAAGGCGCGGAGGAATCGGAATGATCGGCGCACTCGAGTTTCGCGATCCGATGCGCGCTCGCGCGCTGCGCGAGGCGCTGGCGCGCGCGACCGCGGACGTCGGCCGCGCGCCGCTTTCGGTGATGCACGTGTGCGGCAGCCACGAGCAGGCGATCGCGAAATTCGGCCTGCGCGCGTCGTTTCCGCCGGCGCTCAACGTGATCATGGGTCCCGGATGCCCGGTCTGCATCACCGATCAGCCGGAGATCGACGAGGCGGTGGCCCTCGCGCGCCAGGGCGTTCACATCGCGACCTACGGCGACATGGTTCGTGTTCCGGGGACGGCGGGATCGCTGGCCGACGCGCAAGCCCAGGGCGCCCACATCGATGTTGTCTACAGCGTCGCGCAGGCGGTCGAGCACGCCCGCGCCAGCGACGAGCCGCTGGTCTTCTTCGCGACCGGGTTCGAGACGACCGCCGTCGCGACCGCGGCCGTGCTGCTGCACGGCGTGCCGCCGAACTTCTTCGTCCTCTCCGCGCACAAGTACATCCCCCCGGTGATGGAGATCGTCGCCGAGATGCCGGGCACGCGGGTCGAAGGATTTCTCGCCGCAGGGCACGCCGCGACGATCACCGGCTGGGCGATTTTCGAACCGTTCGTCGCGCGGCAGGGGGTTCCGGTCGTCGTCGCGGGATTCGAACCGCTCGACATCCTCGCGGGGCTGGTCAAGCTCGTCGAGCTCGTGGGACGCGGCGAGCGGTCGGTGGTCAACATGTTTCCGCGCTGCGTGACACGCGACGGGAACCTCAACGCGCAGCGCCAATTGTGGAGCGTGTTCCGGCCGATCGGCGGCCGATGGCGCGGGATTGCCCACGTGCCGAACGGCAACCTGCGCCTGCGCGACGAATGGGCGGCGGTCGATGCGCGCCGGCAGTTCGCGATTGACGTCGCGTCGCTATGGCGCAGCGCGCCGCCGACGCTGGTGCGCCAGTGCATCTGCGGCAACATCATGGCCGGCATCGCGTCGCCCGGCGACTGTGCCCTGTTCGGCGGGGCATGCGTGCCGGACACGCCGGTAGGCGCGTGCATGGTGAGCAGCGAAGGCACCTGCCGGATCTGGCACGAGTACGGCGGCGTGCCTGATTTGCGCGATCGCGTTGCTGAACGCCGCCCGCTCGACCCGCGCGAGCCGTTCGCGCGAGCTGCAAAGGGGGACGCATGACCATCGCCACGGACGACCGCGTCCTGCTCAAGCATGGCGCCGGCGGACGCGCGATGCGCCGGCTGATCGCCGACGCGTTTCTGGCGGCGTTCAAGACCGACCCGCCCGAGCGCGCCGGTGTCCTCGGCATCGCGGCGATGGACGATGGCGGCGCGGTGCGGCTCGGCGATCGCTGGGTTGTGCTGACGACCGATTCGCACGTGATTCAGCCGCTGTTCTTCCCCGGCGGCGACATCGGACGGCTGGCGATCGCCGGAACCGTGAACGATCTGGCGATGATGGGCGCCACCGAGGTTCTCGGCCTGACCTGCGCCGTCATGGTCGAAGCAGGCTTCGCCCGCGCCGAACTGGAGCGGATTCTCGCCTCGATGCGCGTCGCGTGCGACGAGGCCTCGGCCATCGTGATCGCCGGCGACACCAAGGTGATGGGCGCCGGCGAGATCGATCGCATCGTCATCAACACGAGCGGAATTGGCGTGGCGCCGAGGCTGATCCGCGACAGCGGGCTGCGCGCGGGTGATCGCGTGGTCGTCACCGGGACGATCGGCGATCACGGCATGAGCGTGATGGCGCTTCGTCATGGGTTGCAGCTCGACTCTGACCTGATCTCGGACGTCGCGCCGCTGAACGGCCTGGTTCGCGCCGCAATGGACGCGAGCATCGACGGGATTACCGCGATGAAGGATCCGACGCGCGGCGGCGTCGCCGGCGCGCTGCACGAGATGGTGGAGAAGAGCGGCGTCGGCGTCGTGATCGACGAGGCGCGACTTCCGGTCCGGCCGCCGGTGCGCGGCGTCGCGGAACTCGTCGGCATCGATCCGCTGTTCGTGGCGAACGAGGGCAAGGCGCTGCTCGGCGTGCGCCCCGAGGCCGAGGATCTGGTGCTCGCTGCGCTCCGCGCCCACCCGCTCGGACGTGACGCTGCCGTGATCGGCGTGTGCGTCAGCGATCACCCGGGCGCCGTCATTCTCGACACTGGATTCGGCCGCAGGCTGGTGGCAGAGCCCGACGGCGAACTGCTGCCGCGCATATGCTGAAACCGCATCGTCCGCTTCGCGTCGCCGTCCTGTGCTCGCATCGCGCGCCGGGCCTGATGCACCTGCTGAACCGGGCGCCCGATCGCGGCGCCGCCTACGAAATCGTCGGCTGCGTCACCAACCAGACGACGTTCGATGAGCAGGTGCGCGTCGAACGCCGCGGCGTTCCCATCGCGTCGCAGCCGATTGGGGCCTTCTACGCTGCCCGCGGCGCGCACGACTGCCGTGACATGACGCTTCGGGCGGCCTACGACACAGAACTGCTGGCGCGCGTCGAGCCATGGTTTCCCGACATCATCCTGCTCGACGGGTATCTGCACCTGGTGACCGCCCCGCTGCTGGAGCGATTCCGCCACCGCGTGCTCAACCTGCATTTCAGCGATCTCACGCTGCGCACTTCCACTGGCGCGCCCCGTTATCCCGGCATTCGTGCCGTCCGCGACGCGCTCGCCGCCGGCTGTTCGGAGACGCGTGCGACGGTGCATCTCGTCGACGAACAAGCCGATGGTGGTCCACCGATCGTTCGATCCAGGCCGTTTGCCGTGTCGCCGCTCGTTGACGAGCTGCGAACACAGAGCGACGACCGAGCGTTCAGAGCATACGCCTTTGCGCACGAGCAATGGATGCTGCGGACGGCGTCGGGTCCACTGCTCGCGGCGGCGTTCGGCCTGGTCTCGAGCGGCGCGGTCGATCTCGACGCCGCTGCGATCGGGGATGCACCGGCGGGCGCGCCGTGGCTGCTCGAGCGCGGAGGTGTCCTGACGGCGCCTGAATTCGCATTCGCCCACAGCCGGTGAGACGGTCATGACGCACATCAGCCTCTGGCACAGCGGTGGCATCGCGGTGATTACGCTCGACCGTGCCGGCCGATTCAACTCCCTGGATGTCGAGACGGCCCAGGATCTCCGCCGCGCCGGATTGCAGTGTGCGCGCGATGAAGCGGTCCGGGTCGTCGTGATCCGAGGTCTGCCTGGCATGTTCTGCAGTGGCGCCGACTTGAAATTCATCCGAGATCGCGGCGATGCGGCGGACCTGTCCTATCTGGTTGGGCCAGTCGCCGCTCCCGGACGAACCTCCTACGGCGCTGTGTTCAAGCAGATCCTCGAATACATCCACAGCACCATCTCCGAGATCCGCCGCGCGCCGAAGCCGTTCATCGCTGCAGTGGACGGCGTCGCGGCGGCCGGAGGCCTCGGCCTCGCGATGTCATGCGATCTCGTCGTCGCCTCGACGCGTGCGTCCTTCGAGTGGGCCTACGGCCGGACCGGCCTGACCGGCGCCGAAAGCAGCACGTTCCTGTTGCCGCGCCTGATTGGCCTGCGCCGATCGATGGAGCTGATGCTGCTGAATCCGCGGCTGAGCGCGGCGGAGGCGCACGCCGCCGGCCTGGTGACCGCAGTATTCAACGCGAAGACGTTCGAGCAGGAGACGATGGCGCTCGCGGCGCGAATCGCGGAGGGACCGCCGCGGGCATTCGCCGTCGCAAAAGAGCTGTTGAACGAGGCCGCGGAGATGGACCAGCTCGATGCCCACCTTGATCGTGAGCTGCAGGAGCTGACGCGGGCGGCCGACGGCACAGAGTTCGCCGAAGGACTGGACGCGTTCTTCGACCAGCGGCCGGCGCGATTCGTCGCGTCGCACAAGTCGCGTAGAGCCGCGGCTGCTGACGCAGGTTCCGGCGGCGTGCGCCTGCCCGCCGACCGCTCGGCGGGTAACCCGACACTACTCGAGTGACGCCGTGCACGAATTCAGCCTCGTCCAGGCCATGTTC
Organism: Vicinamibacterales bacterium; assembly: GCA_035315685.1. GTDB lineage: Bacteria > Acidobacteriota > Vicinamibacteria > Vicinamibacterales > CAVVIG01 > QHWK01. Next base: position 8,681 of record DATFXR010000242.1, read on the forward strand.
GATCAGATCGGAACCGCAATGCGGACGCACGACGCGATCGCCGTGCGGCGAGTTCGTGTCCGCATCGGCGCGCGTGCCGGCGTCGAGCCGGCGCTGTTTCGAACGGCCTATGACGTCTACCGCGTCGGGACCGCCTGCGCCGCCGCACCGCTCGAAATCGTGGACGCCAGCGACGCGGACGAATTGACGCTCGATCAACTGGAGCTGGAGGTGCCGTGATGTGCGATTCGTGCGGGTGCGGAGACCCGAAAGTGGTGCCGTTCGATGTCCACGAGCGGATTCTCGCCGGCAACGATCGCGTCGCGCGCCACAACCGCGAGCACTTCCGCGATCACAGCGTCGTCGCCGTGAACCTGATGGGATCGCCCGGCGCCGGCAAGACCGCGATTCTCGAAGCGACCGCGCGGGCGCTCGGCGGCACGGCGCGGCTCGGCGTCCTCGCGGGAGATCTCGCGACCGACAACGACGCGACGCGTGTGCGTGCCGCCGGCATTCTGGCGGAATCAATCACCACCGGATCAGCCTGCCATCTCGACGCCGAGATGGTGCACCAGGGCCTGCATCGGCTGCCCTGGCGCGCGCTCGACTATTTGTTCATCGAGAATGTCGGCAATCTGGTGTGTCCTGCGATTTACGACCTGGGTCAGGACGTCAACGTCGTCGCGCTGTCGGTGACCGAAGGCGAAGACAAGCCGCTCAAATATCCGACGATGTTCCACAAGGCGGATCTGGTGCTGGTCACGAAAGCCGACCTGCTGCCGCACTTGCCGGCGGTGAGCATCGATGCCATCGAGCGAAACCTCGCGCTCGTGATGCCGCGGCCGGCGCTGCTGGTCGTCTCGGCTGTCACCGGCAGCGGCATCGATCGCTGGATCAATTGGCTCGAAGGCATCGGCCGGCCGCGCCCGGCACTCGGCACCGCCGCCGCGGGTGCGGGGCGGCTGTGACGCTCGGCGCTGCGCTTGTCGGGGCTGCCGTCAGCGTTGGAGCCGTGCACACGGCCGCGCCTGATCGCGGCAGTCCGGCGCATCGACCAGCCTTCTGCGCGGCCGAGCGCGGCAAATGGCATCCAGTGATCTATGAAGCGGCGACGATCACGGCGATGGTGCTGCTGGTGGTGCCGGCGCGCGCCGCGGCCGCCGCCGTGCGCGGCGCCTGGGCGGAGCGGTACGGCGATGCCCTCGCCGGCTGCGTCGTCGCTCTTGTCGGGCTGGCAGTGGTCGGCCTCCGAATATGACCGCGATTGCATGCATGACTCCAGGGATTGAGCCACTCATGAACTCCGGATGGCCTTCTGACGTCGGCATACGCGCCTGCTCGGCTGCGAGGTGGGTCGATGGATCGCAAATCACGAGTCATCACGGCGCTGAAGTGCGCGGCCGGCGCACTCGGCCTGATGCCGCGGCGCGGGCCAAGTTCCGTTGGTATTGGGCGCGATTCGTACCCGGCATTCGGCTCACTCGGTGGCTGTCGCTTGGTCAATTCTCGCGAGCCCAGGCCGCGCGGTCGGTGGACGATCGCCGGTCTGCGTGTACACTGTAGAGCGATCAGTCGATCTCCTGACTGCGGTGAGACGGTCGGGAAATTCGAGCGGGACCGGATACGCGCAGGGTTCGGATGCCGAGGCGTCTGCGCACCGGAGCGCCGTGAAGGCTCGCGACGAGCTCGCGGTGAATCGCTGCACCGCATGTCGTGGCGCCGCCAGAAACGCTCGGGAGCTGACCGATGGCGATATCAGTTGTTCGACGCATTGTCCCGCCGGCACTCGCAGCTATCGCCCTCGTCGCCAGCGTCTCGCTCACCGCTGTCGATGCCGTTCAGGAGACGGCGCCGCCCAAGCCGCAGCCGCGCAAGGGCGTGGTCGTCCGTGGGTGCCTGACCGGATCGAAACTGACGCACATCGATCCGCAGACTCAGCTGCCCGCGGACCTCGAGCTGAAACTTCCGGATACGTTGACCGTCGCCAGCATCCGGGTCATTCGCGATCAAGTGAAGGCACTGAATGGCCACCAGGTGGAGGTGACGGGCGCGCTTCGCGGCATCCCTGGCATGGAGACGGGAATACTTGTCGCGGATTCCAACAACGCGAAGATCTATCTCGGCGGCGGCGACCCGAAGCTGGGCAGCGATCTATCGGTCGCGCGATACGAGCCGCCGACGATCGACGCGCAGATGATCAAGGACGTCGCCGCAGCCTGCGACTCCATTCCGCCGAAACCGTAGGTTTCTTCCGACGGCCCTGTCCGCTCACGTAGCGACCAGATCGTAGTGTGCCTGTCTGCAAAACCTCCATCCCTGGTTCAAATCCGGGCGGCGTCTCCACATTCCTTGAGAAAATCAGGATCTTGCGACTCCATGGAGCAATCTTGTGGACGCAAGTTCTTCTTAATTGACGCAGCGAGGCACTCGCGGCGAATGGATCCGATCAGGCGCTCCGCGCACGCGTTCTGCCACGGTGACCCGTGGAGCCGTGAGAATGTCCTGGATCCCGATCGCACCACGAAATCTTTTAGGCGGCTCTATAATTGCCGGCGTCGGAGGGTCATGATGGCGTCGGATGCGGTTGCTTTCATTTCATATGCACGCGACGATGGTGAGCAGTTCGCCCACGATCTGCGCGACAGGCTGACGACAGAGCAGCCGGAGATCACGCTGTGGCGCGACCGCGAGCGCATGGAGGGCGGCGCCGACTGGTGGCTTCAGATTCAACAGGCCATCGAGAAGGTCAGCTTCTTGATTCTGGTCATGACTCCGGCATCGATGAAATCCGAAGTGGTCCGCCGGGAATGGCGCTATGCCCGCCAGCAAGGCGTCTGCGTAGTTCCAGTCAAGACCGATCCTAAACAGGATTTTTCGAACGCGCCGGGCTGGATGAAGAGCAAACATTTCTTCGATCTCCGCGAAGAGTGGGATCGGTTCTGCCTGCAGCTTAAAAGCCCGTGCAACAGCGTTCGCGTGCCCTTCATGTCCGACATTCCGCCGGCAAACTTTGTCTCACGCCCGGCTGCGCTCAACGTTCTTCTGTCCGCATTGGTCGATGAAAGACGCGAGAATCCAAAGCCTGGCGGCGTGGCTCTGTACGGGGCCGGTGGGTTCGGTAAGACCACTCTCGCGAAAGCTCTGTGTAACGACGATGACGTCCACACAGCCTTTGACGGCGGCATTCTCTGGGCCACGCTTGGCGAAAAGCCCGACCTCAAACGCGAGCTGACTAAAATGTATCAGGCGCTCACTGGCGCGCAGTCAGATTTTCTGGACGCCGATCACGCTGCATTCAATCTTTCGGAGAAGCTGGCCGACCGCCGCTGCCTTATCGTTGTAGACGATGTCTGGGAGCCGGCGCACTTGCAACCGTTTATGCGCGGCGCCAAAGCCAGCGCGCGGCTCATCACAACCCGGCAGCTCGATATCGCATCGATGGTAAGCGCACGCGTGCCTACTGCGCAGATGGAGCTTGAAGAGGCGGATGCCGTACTGTCATGGCGCCTCGAAGGCGCGGAGAAACTAAAGGCTGCTGTTCGCGCGATTGTGGAATCCCTCGGGGCATGGCCGCTGCTGTTGGAGCTTGCTAACGCCGCCATGCGCCTGCGTGTCCAGCAAGGGGCCAGCGCAGCCGACGCGCTCAATTACGTACGAGAAGCCCTGAAGAGGCGCGGTGTGGTCGCATTCGACCGGCGCAACGCCACGGAGCGTAATCAGGCCATTGGCAACACCATCGCCGTCAGCCTGGAGTTGCTGTCGCCTGCGGAACAGCTGCAGTATTTTTCGCTGGGCGTGTTTCCGGAAGACGCCGATGTACCCATCAGCAGCGCGTGCACACTCTGGGGCTTGGACGAATTCGACACCGGGGAGCTCCTGATGCGGCTCGGTCAGCTGTCGCTGCTGCGCTTCGACGCCGGCACGAAGATCGTGCGTCTTCACGATGCCATGCGTGCCTATCTCGAGGGGCGGCTGCAACATGCCCCCGATCTGCATGCCAGGCTCACGGACACATGGGTCGGTTTCGATCAGCTGACTACCGATTACGCAAGGACTCATGTTCTCTACCATCTGGCGCAGTCCATGCGCGTAGCGGATCAGAAGCAGCTCCACGTTCGCACCCAGCAGCTTGCACAGCTTCTCGATGACGATCGCTTTCAGGAGTATCAGAGACGCTCCGGTAATCCGTTCTCAACCCGAAGAGATTTGACGACGGCTTTGCACGCGGCGGTGTCGGACAGCGACCAGAGTGCGCCTATTGCGATCGCTGCGATCGGAGTATCGCTGGCGGCGCTTCCTCGAGAGCAGTTGCGCCCTGCTCGTTTGTTCGAGCTGGCGGGACGCGGTAACCTCGAGGCTGCCGCACAACTCCTGTCGCTCATCAAGATGGACATCGAATGGCGCGATGTTGCGCTATTGACTTTGGCCTGGCTGGCGACTGAGTCTAACTCTATCGAGGCCATCGCTGTACGGGAGGAAGTAGCCGCTCGCGCGAGCGGCTTGCTTACGAACAGCCTCCTCGCGCGTTGGCAGGGCGCACCAGCAGGCCCGCTGCCCCAATCTCCTCCATTGTATGCCGTGGAATCGATTCTCAATCGGATGGCTGGACCGGGTAATGTTACAGGCATTGAACCGCTTAACCTGAATTCCGAAGTGCTGAACACGGACGCGGCGCCAGCCTATTTAGCGGAGCTGGACGCGCCGATGCTGGTGGCGTTTGCCAGGCAAGACCCGACCGTAAACACCAAGTACTTGAAGCAGTACATTTCTATTCACGGGACCAACAATTACGTCTTCTACCGCAACAGATCCCTGGAAGTGATTGCCGAATGTGTGCTGCGAGTACCGGACGTTGCGTGGGTGAAGGATCTTTTGATAGACGTCGTAACTGCTGCGATGGGAGCCAGCGACGTCGAATTCAGTGATTGCCTTCCGCTGACCATCACGGCCGTTCGCGCGCGGAGCGGTGACGCTGAGGCATTGGGGAACCTGGAAACGTTCAGAGTGAGCGTCGAGGAAGACGTCCAGGCGTTGGAGGCAGGACGTGGTAACGGTGATCCATGGTCGTTCAAATTGCGCCGCTTGACAGGACTGGGTGAAGTGTACGCGGTGGTGCTAGGAAGGCCTGCGGATGCCCAGGCACTCTTGTTACGAGCGTCCAAGCTGCCGTACGGCTTCGCGGGCTTTCGCGCAAAGGCGTGCCTGGCGCTTGCTGAAGCGCTCCGCATCTGTGGATCAGAGGCCGGCATTTCTCCCGACAGTGTGTTGGACTCCGCTTTAGCGGCAGCGCACAACATCCAGGATCCGAGATTCTCGGCGCGGATCACTGCTCAGGTGAACGCGATGACATTGCGTTGGCATCATCGCGCGTTCGATCCAGAAGTGCTCGCCAGTGCTCTAGTCCGTAACTCCGCATCTGCAGAATTGTGCGCTGTGCATAAAGTAGGTGAGGAATATAAATTCCGCGCCAGCATGAATAAGATACCGATGCAGGACTGGCTGCGCAACGCTGCCAGCCTGCGACAGATTGCTTCCATTTACGAATGTGACGAGAACGAGTTGTTGGCGGTAAATGCCGGGAAGGGCCTCGATGACGTACTGCAGGCCGGATCCGAGGCGAACGTTCCCATTCCGGGATTCGCCCCTCTGCTGGCGGCACTCTGTGCGGCGGAAGTATTGGCGTCGCCGACGATGTCGGACGGAGGAAAGGCGCGCCTGATCCAGCGTCTGATTCCCGTTGCTGCGAACGACCTGACGGCAGTGGACACCGTGCTGGCACGCATGATCATGGCCGCCCGTGCTGCCCAGCAAGAGTTTCCGAAGAGCCTGCTCCGTTTGCCGTTGGACGCGAGCCGTTTGAACAACGACAGCATGACCGCCAGCGTCTCCGTTCGCGGCGGGGTTGCTTAGGCTAGGCCAGCTCTTGGCTCTTAGGCGTCCCTCCTTCAGAACGTGAATCGCACGGCCAGCTCTCCCTGGAAGTTCGGGCGGGCGCTCGCGATGCTGCCGAACACTGGCGACAGCGAGTTCCCGATTCGGCCGCTTCCGAATTGCGCCTGCAGGTTCTTCGTGTTGAACAGGTTGAACCCCTGAGCCAGGAGCTCCACTTTCGTGCCGGAGAAGGTGAACGCCTTGCTCAACCGCGCGTCGACGATGTTGATTCGGGAACTGTCGATCTGCGACTCGCTGACGGGCGAGAGACCGTTCAGCGCGCGCCATGCGTTGACGGCGGCGAGATTGAGATCCCGGCTCCCGGAATTGCGCGACGTGCCCGGCACGAGATCGGTGTTGAAGCCATCGCGGTTGAGGTCCCTGCCCGCCGTCGCCGACCACGGCAGCGGCGACCTGGCCGTCCATACGACGCCGAGCGTGAAGCCGGCTGGAAACAGGAACGATCCGCTGGCCACGACCGCGTGGCGCCGTTCGCCGTTGGAGGGCCCGAAGTCGTAGGACGTGAACGCATCGATATAACGCGCCATCGGCGCGTTATCACGGCTGTTCGTGTAGGTGTACGACGCCAGGTACTGATACCGGTGGCTCAAGCGCTTCTCGAACTTGACATAGACCTGACGGAGCTTGAGGTCCGAGGTCGGCTGCACCCGATCGATGCGCGTGAAGTTCGTCAGCGGCGGCGTTCCAAGAACAGTCAGCCCAGTGGCGGGATTCGCAAAATTGACGTTCAGCGTCTTGTAGTCGTACTGCGTGTGGTTGTAGATCGCGTCGGCATGGATTGCGAAGTCGCTGCCAAGATTTCGCGAGATGCCGACGCTCGCCTGCTGCGCCATGGGCTGACGCAGGTCGTTGTCGGCAATCGTGATGTTCGGTGCGCTCGACGTGACGATGAAGTTCGACGGATCCTGTCCCTGATAAGGATCGGGATATGCCGGGTTGTTGATCGTGATGCTCAGCCGGTGAAAGTTGCGGTACTCCTCGATCGCGGCGAGTGTGCGGATGTGACCGTAGTAGATGCCCCAGCCGCCGCGCACGACGGTCCGGCCGTCGCCGCTCACATCCCAGGCAAAGCCTGTGCGCGGACCGAAGTTGGTCCGGTGGCCCCGTTGTGAGACGTCGACGTACGGCAGCGTGACGGGAAAATCGTTCGGATCGAGACCCTCGTTCGATGGACCCCACAGATACTCCCACCGGAAGCCGAGATTGAGGGTGAGCCGGGGCTTCAGCCGCCAGTCGTCCTGGACGAACGTGACGTAATATCTCGACGGATCGATCGTCGTCACCGGAGCGCTCGTCGCGGTGAACAGGATGGGGTTCCTCAAGTTCGCGATCGTCGACGAGTTGTTCGGATCGAAGAGCTGATCCTGCGCGAACGTGTAGGTGCCCTTGATCAGCCCGATCGCATCGTCGACCTTGTAGTGGTTGTGGTCGTACTCGCCTCCGACCTTCAGATCGTGTCCCGCCAGGTTCAGCGAGTAGACGTCCTTGAATTCCCATCGCGACTCGGGGCTCGCATCGTCGTAACTGCTGCCGTAGGTGAGCGACGGGAAGACATAGGTCCGCGTTTGGCGATCGGTCCGTTCCGGTGGAAAGTTTCCGATGTCGGTGAACAGCGAGGTGCCCGACGGATAGCCGTAGAACGCCGCGTGCGCGTACTGGAACCTGAAGTCGTTCAGCTGCCGGGATCCTCGAATCCACGTGTGTCCCAGCGACAGCGACTTGCGCGGCACGCTCTGATCGAAGCTCCCCGTCGATGCCGTGACGCCGCCGCAGTTGACGCAAGGCGTCAGCTCGTCTTCCTGCAGGTACCGGACGAACGCGCTCTGCGCGTTGCTGATTTGCCAGTCGCCCCGTCCGAAATACAGATTCCTCGTCGTCGGCCTCAGGAACGTGCCGTCGACCGCCGAGTAGAACGCGGCCGGAGCGGTGACGGTGTAGAACTCGTCGATGGCGGTGCGTTCGAATGCGCCGTAGAAATGCATCTTGTTGGCCACGACCGGGCCGCCGGCGCTGCCGCCGAACTGATTCCGCTGGTAGTCCGGTTTAGTCGTTTCGAAGACGCCCTTCGCATTCAGCGACTTGTGGCGGAAATACTCGAAGGCATCGCCGTGCAGCGTGTTGGTGCCGGACTTGGTGACCACCTGGACGACGCCGCCCGTCGCCAGGCCGAACTCGGCTTTCGGCAACGCGTTGGTGATCTTGAATTCCGCAACGGCATCTTCCGGCAGGTCTTGCCGGGGCTCTCCGTCCTCCACCCAGTTGTTGATGGTGCCGTCGACGACGTTGCCGGTTCCATTGAACGTCATCGAGCCGCCGACGTTGACCGTTGCGAAGAACGATCGCGTGGCGTCGACGGTCGTGCCTGGCATGAGCAGCGCCAGCGACAGGTACTGCCGTGAATTGATCGGCAGGGTCTCGATCTGCTGCCGCGTGACGATGCCCGACACTTCGGCTTTCGTAGTGTCGACAACCGGCGACTGGCCTTGCACCGTGACGGTCTCGCTTATCGCACGGAGCCTCAAGGTGAAGTCCTGCCGCAGCTCCAGTCCGATGGTAATCACCACGTCGCGCACTTCCTCGACCGTGAAACCGGACAGCTCGCCGCGCAGATCATAGCGTCCGGGGGACAGCGCCGGGAACACGTAGCGGCCGTTCGGACCGCTGACGACCGTTCGGGTGACGCCACTGTCCTCGTTCCGCAAGGACATCGTCGTCCCCGGCAGGACGGCCCCCTGCTCGTCGCGAACGACGCCGTCGATCTGGCCCGTCCCCTGCGCGAAGAGCGGTCGGGGAGAAACGCCGATGAGCAGCACAGGCAGAACGATCGTCGCGGTCACGAATTGACGTGTGTGCATGGTCATGGCCTCGGTGCGTATTCTTGCGCGTCGGAACTGCGTGTAGTGTAGGCGTTGCAAGAAAAAGCGTGCGTGGCTTCAAGATGCCGTCCGACCAGCTCGGCAGTAGTGTCCATTTGATGGACGACTGTCCGTTCACGAACTGAGAAGGGGCGCGAGCATGAGCGAACACCGCTGGATTTCGATTGTGGCAGCGCTCGCCGTCGTCGGATCTGTGGCGAGCATCGACGCGCAGTTGCAGCGCGCGCCGGGCGCGACGGTCGTGACCATCACGCCACCAGGGTTCACGGGCAGCGAGCCCGCGATCGCCGTCAACCCGAACGATCCCAATCAGGTCGTCGGAGTCGGCGGGCAATGGGCCGCGTACTCCACGGATGGAGGGCGCTCCTTCACGGCGGTCCAGCCGGCCCGCGAGCAGGGCCGCGGAGGCGGCGACCCGTCGTTGACATTCGACGATAAGGGCAACGTCTTCCTGTCGTTCCTCTCGATCCAGCGAAACGGGTTGCCCGGGTACTGGGGGCACGGCCCCGGCGCCAACGGGATCTACGTGAGGCGCTCGGCCGACGGCGGGAAAACGTGGAGCCCCGACGCGGTGCCCGTCATCGAATGGAACGGTGACGAGCCGGACGTCAAGCTGGAGGACATGCCCCGAATCTGGAGCGACACGCACGCGCAGAGTCCGTACCGCGGCCGCCTGTACGTCGCTTGGATCGAATGGCAGATCGACAAATCGATCGTGCTATTCAGCCATTCGTCGGATGCCGGCGTGTCTTGGTCGGCGCCTCGACGCATCAGCACGAAAGCCGGGCTCCCGCGCGACGACAACGGCGCCGTCGTCGGGATCATCGGCACGGTCGCGCCTGACGGGACGCAGTACATCGTCTGGAACGAGGGACTCAACGTCACGCTGGCGGTGTCGCGCGACGGCGGCCGGACGTTCGAGGCCTCCCGTCCGATCTTCGACGTCGGGCCGCCGTACTTCGGCGGCGCGGCCGGCATCCCGGGCGTCTCGCGGGCGATGGGGTTTCCACAGATCGGAATCGATGGCAAGACGCGCGCGATGTACGTCACGTGGAGTGATTTTCGGAATGGCGACGTCGACGT
>DATFXR010000243.1:0-24676 GCA_035315685.1 Vicinamibacterales bacterium
ACGTCCAAGAACCTGCCGTGGAGCTGCGTCTCGGGCGGCAGCCAGACGACGCATGCGATGACGCGCGCCGCCCATGCCGCGGCGAGCAATGCGATCACGAAGCTGCAGCAGATCGCCGCGAAGGATCTCGGCGGCCGGCCCGAAGACTACGTCGTGGCCAACCAGCGCGTGTCGCGCAAGGGAGGCGGCCCCGGCATGACGCTGGCGCGCGCCGCGCAGCGGGCGATCGAGCTCGGAGGCATCTACGACGGCCACGAGCTGCCCAAGGACATCAACAAGTTCACGGTTGCCTCTGCGACAGCGCTTGCCGGACAGGGCCTGATGGGAGTCGCAAAGGACATGTACCCCCGCGACGGGACGTCGCTGTCTTTCGTCGCGTCGTTTGCTGAAGTCGAAGTCGACGTCGAAACGGGCGCGTACCACATTGTCGACTTCCTCGCCGTGGCAGACGTCGGGACCGTCATCCATCCGGCGGCCCTCGGCGGCCAGATTCTGGGCCGTTCGATGTTGGGTATCTCACATGCGATTGGCCAGAAGTGGGTGTATGACCAGCAGTACGGCGTGCCAGTCGCCAGACGATTCCATCACAACAAACCGCCAACCATCCTCGATGCACCGGCGCATATGGCGTGGGCGGCGGTCGAGCTCCCGGATCCGGAGACGCCGGTTGGTGCACGCGGCATCGGCGAGCCTCCGGTGGCCGGCGGTTGCGCCGCGGTTCTGAACGCGATCTCTGCGGCGCTGGGTGACGAGGTCTTCCGGCGCGCGCCCGTGAACCTCGACGGCATTCTCATGGCGCTGGAGGTCCGAACCCCGATGATGGATCCGCTGACCGCCAACGTGTGATGTGAGCAGCTTCGTCAGGATTCGCGGCGAGCGGAAGCGCGCATTGAAATGGCCGATTGAGAGCAGTGACAGACGCCACTTCGGATAGGTACCGATCAACGCCGCAGTGGCAACCGGTTCCGAGTGCCGGATTGCTCGCGACAAGGCGACATATCGCGACGCTTCATGAGGGTGTGTCAGCTCGACAGTCCGGTTGACGGGTCTGCAAGTCCCGCGTGTTGATCTACCTGCCGCGGACGCCGACCAGACACGACGCGTGGTGTTACTTCCTCACCCACGTCTCGGTGACCTTCTGGTTGTCCGTCATCCGGTCTTCGATTGTCAGGCTCTTTCCGTCCGCTGAAAGCGTTGCGTTGGACGTGAGGTAGGGCTGGCCGTTCTGCTTCACGACGCCGGTGTAATGATGGTCGTCCACGCGTTTGGCGGACATCGTCTGCCCTGTTGGCTTGCCGCCGTTTAGAGTCGGCACCTCGGTTCCATCCATTGGCAATTCGACGGTCAGGATCAGCGGAGGCTGTCCGTTTCCGATGGGAACGGTGTAAGTGAGGCGATAGCCGCCCTTGCAACACGACGCGACGGTCATGGTCATGCCTTTGCCCGCAGCATCGGTCCTGGCCCACTCGCCAACGCCGAGCTGCGCATACGCCGCACTGCCCCAACCGAGTGTCAACAGGAACACAGCGCCACAGAATAGTCGGGTGACTACCGTCAGCATGGTGACCTCCACGAACGAGCCAATTCTAGTCGTGTAGTGCGCCACTGCAGCGCTCCGATTTCCGCGCGCCACACGAGGGTACACATGGCCTACCAGGATGCTGAAAAACGCATCCTGCATGGCTGAGGGCTAATGGCTAATGGCGAAAAGCCCGCGTATTTCAGCCATCAGCCATCAGCCTTTAGCCATCAGGCTCACTTTTTCATCGGCCTGCTACGGGCCGCAGCACCTGACAGCGTGAGGTCGCCCCTCGCGCGCGGTGCTATCGTTGACGCCACGCAGATGAGCGGCATTACGTTGACGGATGCTGAGCCCTTGAGGTTTCGGGCAACCATGACGCGAACGCAGGACAAGCTGAGAACCTTGCTGCTGGCAGCGGCGCTGCTTTCGGTGTCAGCCGCGGTCTCGGCCCAAACGACCGCCGGAACACCGGCCGCCGTCCCGGCGGATGTCGCAACGCCAGACGCGATCATCGACGCTGTCTACGCGTCGATCTCCGGGCCGGCGGGTCAGCCACGCGACTGGGCCCGATTCCGTTCGCTGCTGATCCCCGGTGCGCGCCTGATCCCGTCGACGCGACGCACACCGGGCGCGACGACGCCGGTGGTGTGGAGCGCGGAGGAGTACATTGCCGCAGCTGGCCCCGGACTTGAGAGGCAGGGTTTCTTCGAACGCGAGATTCACCGCACGGCCGACGCCTTCGGTGCCGTGCTGCACGCCTTCAGCACGTACGACTCGAAGCGCACGCCGGACGGCCAGCCCTTCGCGCGCGGCATCAACAGCTTTCAGCTGTACAGCGATGGGACGCGATGGTGGATCGTAACGATCTTCTGGGACGCAGAGACGGCTGACAAGCCGATCCCTTCGACGTATCTGTCGCGGTAGTTCGAAGGTCGAGGTTTCAGATGAATCGTCCTCTCATTGGTGTGGCGGTCGTCGTCGGTGCGCTCGGCGTGGCGATGACGGCGCAGCGTGGCGGGAATCGTGTTCGACTTTCGGCGGGACGGGAATGTCCGCCCGGGACGACTGAAACGCGCCCGGGCAGTTGCCAGGCCCCGGAGTTCCCTCCGCCGAGCATCGTGGACTATCGTCCCCGGTCGACGCTCGTCACGGCGGAGCACAGCGTGCCGCGGTCGAAGTTTCCGTCGATCGACATTCACGGCCATCCGCCACCGCTCACCAGCCTCGAATCGATCGACCGCGTTGTCGCGGAGATGGACAAGCTGAACCTGCGGCTGATGGTCAGCGCCGACAACTCGTCGGGCGATCGCCTGACGCGCGCGCTCGCCGCCATCAACGCCAGCCCGCACAAGGATCGATTCCGCGTGCTGGGCGGCATCAACTTCAGCAACGTCGGCCTGGACTGGGGCGCGCGGGCCGTGGCCCAGCTCGAAGCCGACATCAAGGCCGGCGCGGTCGGTGTGGGCGAAGTACCGAAGTCGTTTGGCCTCCGTAACCGCAAGTCCGATGGCTCGCGGCTGCGCATCGACGATCCCGAGCTCGATCCGATCTGGGCGGCGTTCGCCCGTCTGGGCGTTCCCGTCTTCATCCACACGGCTGAGCCGCAGGAATTCTTTCAGCCGCTCGATCTGCACAACGAGCGGTGGCTGGAGCTCGCCCTGTTTGCCGATCGCCGCAACAATCAGCCAGGTGGTGTGACATTCGAAGAGCTGCTGACGGAGCGCAACAACGTGTTCCGCCGGCACCCGAAGACATCGTTCATCGCGGCGCATTTCGGCTGGCACGCCAACGACCTTGCGCGCGCTGGCAAGATGCTCGACGACTTTGCCAACGTTACCGTGGAAGTGGGCGCCGTCCTCTACGACGTGGGTCGGCAGCCGCGCGCCGCGCGCGACTTCTTCATCAAGTACCAGGACCGCATCCTGTTCGGCAAGGATGCGTTCGAACCGAGCGAGTACCCGTACTACTGGCGCGTGTTCGAGACTGCAGACGAGTACTTCGACTACTACCGCGACTATCACGCGTTCTGGAAGCTGTACGGAATCAACCTTCCGGATGACGTGCTGAAGAAGCTGTACTACAAGAACGCGCTGCGCATCGTGAAGGGTCTGCCGCAGAACGGTTGGCCGCAGTAGAAGTCGACGTGCTCCAGACAGGTCTGGAATTTCCTCAGCAATTCCACGTGAGCCCAGGCCTGCGCGCGCGCTTCACAACTGGCGCAGCAATCGAACGGGCCGACGTCTCCGGGGACCAGGCCAGCATCACTCGGGGCAACGCCGACGAGTGTGATGGATCGGCAGCGCGAGTTTTTGAACGTACCGGAGGTGGGACGGTTGGTGAAGAGAGTGACCACCCGTCGCTCCGGCGATTGATTCTGCGGAAGCGCTTGGACGCGTCAAGGGTTCGCTTCGCCGCTGCGCGCCCTTGACCCGTCCGGCGCGCTTCCGCGACTGTTGCGCTTGCCGGAGCGGTGAGTCCATAACGACGCGCATGTCGGCTAACGATTGCGCATGAGCCATCGGGGCCGAGTCGAGTTCGATAGTGCCGACCAGGTGCCGGGGTCTCTCGCCCGCCGTTCGGGCGTGTCTGGAGCACCGAAACGCTGCTGCGTTCGCGATGTCATGTCCATGTTGGGGTCCTGCCTGGAGATTCCGTACGGCGCGCTCAACGCACCAATGGCCCCGAAGACGCGCGGATGCTTCAAGCCGAGCAGCATCGCTCCCCAGGCCCCCATCGAGATGCCAGCAAGAGCGCGCCCTTCTCGCGAGGCGACTGTCCGATATCGGCTGTCTACGTACTCGACGACGTCGTTGACAACGAAATCCTCATACTTTGCCTAGTGATTCCGATTCTCTTCATGACGTCCCCAACGTTCTCGGAGCTTGGTTCGGTCCGGCTGACGTCTTCGTTCACCCGCGGCCGGCGATCGTCACCCCGGCCGCCGGGTGCAACGCGAGTTAGGCGGCGGGTGGGGACGCCTGAAGTCAGCACACCGCACTCTCTGTGAACATGACTTATCCCGACAGCGCCGATTGAAGTTTGGCGAAGTACCAAAGCCAGCCCAGGATTTGCATCGCGACCGCGACGGCCTGCACCCACCAGTTCCTGATGAAGATCGCCGCGATTCCGGTGCCGACCGTCATGGGAGCGATGACGATATTCTGAGCTGGCCACTGCACTGCGCTGCCACCCTGGCCCAACCCAGCGTTCGTAATCACCGTGACCACAGACAGTACTGTGTAGGCGAGAAGGTACTTTCTGCCTTCGTCGGCATGAAAAGCCCGCAGATCAATCTCGCCCTGTTCGGGAATGCGCGGTGAAACCAGTTGCGCGTTCAGGTAGATCCCCGCCGCAACTGAAAAATAGAACGCGACAGAACCGACGTTCCAAACGGCTACCGCATGTAAATCCCATAGCCCGATCCACCACGCGCACGTGAACAGCAAGGCGGCGCACATCCAGCCTGCATTGAACCACGACAGCCGCACCCGCTTCGACGCGATGATGATTTGGCCCACCGTCGAAAGAATGTGGGTTACGGCTGCGGCATACACGAACGAGAAAAGCACAAGGATGAAGTCGTATGCGCGCATTTGCTGCAACCTGCCGCGACTTGTGCCGCCTAACGCCCGGCTTCAGCCGCGGCGGCCTCAGCATTTCACTCGCCGCCGTCGGCTGCAAGCCGATGTCAGGCGGTTCGTCACTTCCCTAGTTGGCGGTTGTACTCGCCCTCATCGAAGTGGCCCTTTGATTTTGCAATCAGGCCATCGCTTCCGAACGTCCACTCTTCATATCCGCTGATGCGCACCGACTTGCCGGTTCCTCCGGGGCCTGTGTTCGCCCCGGTCAGAGTCCACCGGTACACCACGCGACCGCCATCGAGGCTGACGCTGTCCATCGCCACAACCATGTCCGGAAACGCGGTCATGAAACCCTGTGCGGCGGCGGTAATTTGCCCTCCTTCCCACGGACGGAGTGCCGTTGTCGATTGTCAACGACCCGTTTTCCGCGAAGAAGGCTGCGACGCTAGCCGCGTTCTGGCTGCACCATGCCGCCGTGTGCTTCGTTCCGAACTCCTTCAGTTTCGCGACGTCCATCGCCTTCTCCGTCGAGGTGCAGCCAACGAGCGCCTCTAAGCCCAGCGCCACAACGACCACCCACTTCCATTGAGGGTCGGCTTCGCTAATCATTTTGGGTCGATCCGATCGGTACGCAGCTCGAAGAATCTTCAATCCGCCTAACTACTTATGGAGTAGACCGACCACGCCACGTCGCGTCCATTCGCGGCGGGCCGATGGACGTACTCCGAAGGTATGTTCTTGTGGGCGCGAATCGTAACACGTCTGCGGTCCCATCGATCCGAATCGTGATTGGCCGCCAATGGGCGCCTTGCACGTGAGCGCTCGCGCCCAACGACCCACATTGGCGACGACGCCGCAACGACAACGTCCCGAGGATCAGCGAGTTCGCGGGTCCGAGCGAACGGCGCTGAACCTCGCTTGGACGCCAGCGTTCGCGGCCAACCGCCGGTTTGTGACATCAAAGCCGGTCGACGGGGCTGCGCACGCCGAGCGGACCGCGATTGAGCACGTGCGTGTACACCATCGTAGTGCTGACGTCCGCGTGCCCGAGCAGCTCCTGCACTGTTCTGAAGTCGTAGCCATCCTCGAGCAGGTGTGTTGCGAATGAGTGCCTGAAAGTATGTGGACCGACACGCTTCGCGATCCCGGCCTGCCGTGCCGCGTGCGCGACCGCTTTCTGCACGACGGATTCGTGCAGATGAAACCGCGTCGGTGGCCCCATCTCGGATCCGTACACACCCGAGACGCGGGAAAGACGAACTGCCAACCCCATTCTACGGGTGCGTTCGGGTATTTGCGGTCGAGCGCGAATGGAAGCACGACCCGCCCCAACCCTCGTGCGAGATCGGCTTCCTGTTGTCGCTTCACAAACTCGAGATGGTGAACCAGCGGCTCGACGACGGCGGTTGGCAATATCGTTGGCCGGTCCTTCTGGCCTGAAACGTGGCGCCGGCGGGATCTCAGCGATCTGCCCGTCGTGTACCTGTTTCTGGATGGCCAATACCATGCGGCGCGCCGCGGGACGGACGGGAAGGAAGGTGTGTTGTCGGCCTATGCGCTGCTGGAAGACGGCCGGCCGGTGCTGCTGCATCTGGATCTCGGACCGCGCGAATCGTATGACGCGTGGCTCACTTCCTGCAGGATCTCGTGGCCCGGGGGCTGCGGGTTCCGCTATTGGTCGTGATGGACGGCGCGCCCGGGCTCGTGAAAGCGGTCAAACGCGTGTGGCCACGCGCGTATCGGCAAAAGTGCCAAGTCCACAAGATGCGCAACATTCTCGCGAAGCTGCCCCGGCTGATGCAGGCGAAGATGAAGGGCCTCGTGCAGCAGGTGTTCCTTGCGCCGACCTACGCGGCCGCGGTGAAGCGGGGGCGCGATCTCATTGCAAAGTTCAAGGACCGGTATCCGGCCGCGATCGAGTGCCTCGAGCGTGACCTTGAGGAGTGCCTCACCTATTTGCGCTTTCCCGAGGCGCACCATCAACGGATCCGCACCACGAATCGTCTCGAGCGTCTGAACGGCGAAAGCCGCCTGCGCACGAAAGTGATCCCGCGGTTTCCCACTGAGCGCTCGTGCTTGTCCTTGCTGTACGCGAGCTTGATCAGCGCGTCGAGGCACTGGCGAGGGATTCAGATGACGGTCCGGGACGTGAAGCAGTTGCAGCAGCTCCGCACAGTGGTCACGGCAAAGGAGGAAGCCGCGGCGTGATCAAGCAAGCCATGAGCAATCGGCGGGTGATCTTCACGGGGGGCCCGGGTGCAGGGAAGACTACGCTGCTTACCACGCTTGCTGGGCGGGGCTACGCATGTGTGCACGACAGCGCTCGAGCCATCATTCAGGATCGCTTGCGCCGCGGCTTGAGTGCTCGACCCGATCCGGCGGAGTTCGCGATGGCGACCCTGCGCATGGACATCGAGCGGTATCGACAAGCTCCCACGGAGGCCGACCTCGTGTTCTTCGATCGGGCGATTCCGGATGCGCTGTGCATGCTGAATGATCTGGGCCTTCTGTCGATGGCGGACGCCGCACAGTCCGTTTTGGACTTTCCGTACTTCCGCCAAGTCTTCGTGGCGCCGCCGTGGGAAGAGATCTACACGACCGACAACGAACGCGACCAGCGATTCGCCGAATCCGTTCGTGTGCATCGCCGCGCGAGCGATTGGTATGGTGCTCTCGGCTTCGAGTTGATCGAATTGCCATGTATGTCGGTCGAGCAGCGTTGCGACTTCGTGTTGCAGCGGTTACGGGTGTCGTGAGACGGAAGGATACCAACGCCCATCACGCTTTTTACAGGTGAGTTAGGACTTGACCCTTCGGCGCACCAGTGGTTGCGACTGTGAGAGCCGACGTCCTCACCGCTCACCTCGGTCAGCTGCCGGCCACCGCGCTCGAACGGCCGGACGCGATCGAGGACTTCAAGCGGAGGTACGCGGACCGGGCGGTCGCGACGAGGAACCGCTACCTGGCGCGGCTGCGTCATCTCTGCAACTGGGCGATGGCCCGGGATCTTCTCAAGGCGACGCCGTTCCACCCTCGTGGGGTGCGGATCCATGCGAAAAATGAACGCAGACGCGAGCGTCGCGTGTCGGAGGCCGAGGAACAACGGCTGCTCGACGCCTGCGCGCTGCTGAACGAGCCGACTCGAGTCTGCCGACATCAGCGTCCAGATGGGGTGAGGGAATGCGCGTTGAGCACGGTTGGCACGCTACCGATTGTCAGCCAATTGTCAGCCAACGCTCGATCCGCGTGGACCCGATTTCAAGACGTCCAAAAACGCCAGGAAAGTGGTCGGGATGGCCGGATTCGAACCGGCGACCCCCTGACCCCCAGTCAGGTGCGCTAACCAGGCTGCGCTACATCCCGTTCCTGCGTTCCGGCCGGCGCCGGACACGATCGACGCTCGCTATCGGCTCCGCCGCGAGTGGGCCGCGCGCGCGGGTTTGCCGCGACTCGATTTCCCGCGTGGCGGCGGCAGCGATCGGAGCCGCGACGGCTGTGGCGCGGCCGCCTGCGGTGCGAGCTGAAAGTCGTCGACCAGCGGCCCGCGTGCGGCGAGCAGATCGAGGATCGACTGCAAGCCGCGCTTGATCACCGTGAGCCGCTCGCGCGCGTTGCGTCCGATCAGCTCGTCGATCGCCGGTGCGTTGGCGCCGACCGGCGCATTCTCTTCCTCGAGCCGCCGCCGCGCGCCCGCAAGCGTCAGTCCCTCGACCAGCAGCAGATGCTTGATCCGCAGTACCTGCTCGACGTCCACGCGCCGGTACACGCGCGCGGCACCCGCCGTCTTCGCCACGCCGAGATCCGGAAACTCCGCTTCCCACGACCGCAGGACATACGGCTGCACCTTCACCAGATCGCAAACCTCAGCGGCCTTGAACAAGGCGCGCTTCGGAATGTCGACGTGGGTGGAGGCCTCCGGCATTGCGCCAAAAGTATAGCAGACCCGTTTCCTTCCTTCGCACCGAGAGCGGTGTACGCTGTCGCGATGCGATGGGGGCTGCTCGTCCTTGCAGCCGCAGTGTCGAGCTGTGCGACGCTGACCCAGGAGGGCCTGCGGGTGTCGGTGTTCCGCGCGCCGCTGAACGCCCCACCCGCGCAACGCAGCATGCCTTCTGGGTGCCGATTGCTGTTCACGAAGCCGCGCGTCTCGATGCCCGAGCTCGACCTGGAGGGCCAGAAGGATCCGTTTCGCCTGCAGAGGAACGAGGCGGGCGCCGCCGGAGGGAATGCGCTCCTGGTCCTGTCGCGCATGACGATATCGCGTCACGATTCGGAGTGCCCGGGCTCGTCGCCGATCACCGACTGCCCCCCGAGTTTTGGCGCCTGGTTCGACGTGGTGATCCAGGCCTACGCGTGCACGCCAGACGCGCTTCGCACGCCGTCGACATCGGCTGAACGTTAGACGACGCGTCTCGAATGGACGTCGCGCGAAGGCTTCAGCCGAACGACAGTGTGATCGCGTCTCCGATGACGCTCGGCTGAAGCCTTCACGCTACGACCGAAATGCGCTAAGCCGGACGCTCGAGCGCGCGTTAGACACCCGAGTGCCCGAAGCCGCGAGTCCCGCGATCGGTTTCCGGCAATTCCGCAACCTCGTCCCACGAGACGCGCACGACCGGTGCGACGATCAACTGCGCGATGCGCATGCCCCGCGTCACTGCAAACGTCGCACGGCCGAGATTGATGAGCGGCACGCGGATCTCGCCGCGGTAGTCGCTGTCGATGGTCGCGGGCGTGTTCGGCAGACTGATGCCGTGCGTCACCGCGAGTCCCGACCGCGGGCGCACTTGCGCCTCGAAGCCGTCCGGAATGGCGATCTGCAGTCCGGTCGGCACCAGCATGATCTGCCCTGCCTCGATCCGCACCTCGTCGTGAACGGCGGCACGCAGATCCATGCCGGCGGCGCCGGCGGTCTGGTAGGCGGGCAGATCGAGGTCGGCCGCGTGTGGAAGCCGGCGGATTTGGACGGCGACGCGCTGAGACACCCGCGAGATGTTAACTCACGTCGAGCGGCACGACCTGCACCGCGGCGTCGCGCACGGTGCCGAGGAACAGATCGATGGTCGAGCCGCGCCACAGGATTTCCCATCGCGATCGCGCGCTCTCCCCGAAGATGACGTGCGTGATGCCCTCGCGCTGCGCGAAGGCGATCAAGCCGTCCGAAGGACGATCGGCGCGGACCATCACCACGGTCGCGCCGAGGCTCTCGGCCAGGGCGATGTTCTGGCGCAGCGTCTCGGAGTCGTCCGTCGGGATGCGCCCCGGCCGCTCGCGCGGCGTCTCGACGTAGACCGCGTACCACTTCGCGCCCAGCCGTCCGGCAGTCCGCGCGCCGGTCCGCAGCACGCGCGGCGCGTGGGCGTTCGAGCTCATACACACCATCACGCGCTCGGGAATCAACGCTCCCGGCGAGTCGGCCCGCATGACACCGAACTTAGCAGCGAGTACCTAAGACCGGCCTAAAAACACCACGCTGGTCTCGGCCGGTTGTCCTTACGACTCGGCGGCGAGCCGGTAGCCGACCCACGGCTCGCTCACGAGATAACGTGGATGAGCCGGGTCGGGCTCGATCTTCCTGCGCACCTGCGCCACGAGGACCCACAGGTGCTCGGGCTGATCGACCGCGTTCGGTCCCCACAGCGCTTTGAGAATCGCACGGTGCGTGAGCACGCGATTGGCGTTGCGGGCCAGGAAGGCGAGCAGTTCGAACTCCTTCGGCGTGAGACGGATCTCCTCGTCCGCGCGCAGCAGACGCCGCCGGTCGTAGTCGATCGTCAGGTCTCCGAGCGTCTGCCGACCGCTCTCGGCGCGATCGTCGGACACCATGCGGCGGAGCCAGACTCGAATGCGCGCGAGCAGCTCTTCGGGACCGAACGGCTTGGTGACATAGTCGTCTGCCCCCAGGTCGAGGGCGGCGACTTTGTCCTTCTCGTTGCCGCGTGCCGACAGGATGATGATCGGCATCGTCGCCGACATGCGAATCCGCCGGCAGACTTCCGATCCCTCGAGATCGGGCAGACCGAGATCGAGGACGATGAGATCCGGCGGGCGCTGCGAGGCGGCCTGCAGGGCGTCGGAACCGGTGGCGGCGATGTCCACGTCGTAACCGCGCGAGCGCAGGAGCGGCGCCAGCGTGCGCTGGATCGAGACCTCGTCGTCCACGAGCAGGATGCGCGCCGATGGCATCACGCCGTCGCCTCGAGCGGCTTCTGCTCCACCGGCACGGCGATCGCGAAGCGCGCGCCGCCCCCGGCACAGTTCTCGACCCAGACGCGACCGCGCTCGACCGCCAGCAGTCCGCGCACGATCGAGAGACCCATGCCGGTGCCGGACACGCGGCTCGTGTGCGCGCCGCGGTAGAACCGGTCGAAGAGCCGCGGGAGATCGGCGGCCGACACGCCGGGTCCGTGGTCGCGCACGGCGATGACCAGATCACCGTCGGCGAGCGACGCGTCCACTTCGATCGGCGCAGCCGAGGGCGAGTACTTGGCGGCATTGTCGAGCAGGTGCGCCAGCGCCGCCGCCGTCAGGCGCGGATCGAGGCGGACGAGCGTCTCGGCGCGTACGTCGACGCGCATCGGGTGCGATTCGATGGTGTGTGCCACCTGCTCGCGCGCCGACTCGACGATCTGGGCCGGGTGCACCCATTGCACGTCGGTCGCGACTGCGCCGGCGTCGATGCGCGCCATGTCGAGGATGCCCTCGAAGAGACGAGTGAGCCGCTCGACCTCAGCCAGCACCACCTGACTCTGGTCGCGACGCTCGGACTCGCCGAGCCATGACGCCTGAAGATTGGTGGCGGCGACGCGAATCGCCGTCAGCGGCGTCCGCAGATCGTGGCCGAGCGAAGCGAGCAGCGCCGATTTCAGGGCCTCGCTCTGCCGCGAAAGCTCCGCCGCCTTGCGCTCTTCGAGAAGTTGCACGCGCTCGATCGCAATCGCCACCACGCCGCCGAGCGCGTCGAGCGATCCCGGTTCGACCGGCCGGCCGGCGGCGGCGAGCACGCCGATTGGCTTGATCCCCAGACGCAACGGCACAATCCGCACATCGCGTCCGTCGGCGGCAATCGTGCGGTGGCCGGAGTAGGTGCGCTCGCGCGCGTCGAACTCCAAGGTCCGTCCCAGGCCGCCGGCTGCGAGCGTCAGCTGTTCGCGATCGAGCTCGATCGGCGGCGATCCGGTCGTCACGACCTGCCAGTCGGCGCCGCGCGGCAACGCGATCGCCACGTAGTCGAGATCGAAGCGGCGCGCAACGAACCGCGCCAGCTGCTGAATGGCCTCGCGGCTGTCGGTCGTGAGCAGGACGTCGCGACTGAGATCGAACAGCCGCGCCATCTCGTCGCGCCGCTCGACGGCTTCGACCGTCCGCTGGCGCGCAACCGAGGACAGGTTGCTCGCGACGAGGCTGACGGCAAGAAAAACGAGCAGCGCGAACCAGTTCTGCGGGTCCGCGATCGTGAAGCGTCCGACCGGCGGCAGGAAGAAGAAATTGAGCAGAAGGACCGACATCGCCGACGTCACGACGGCGACGCTGAGCCGCGATGCGGCGGCCACGATGAGCACGACGAGGAGGTAAGTGAGCGCAATCGTCGTCGGATTCGCGATGTGCGCCCAGCGATAGGCCACCGTCACCAACGCCACCCCGGCGGCGGCGGCCACGGCGTCACGAAGGTCGTTCGTGCGAGTCCTCTGCATCGTGTCAGTCGTCGTCGGCGCCGGTCATTTGGTCGGTTCCGTCAGTCGCGAGACAACCCGAAAACCTGCGCATGCCTACAGCTTAGGGGTTTTTAGGGACTTTTTAGTATCTGGTAACGATGGATCGGCGAACGTGAGGTGTGGATATTCTCGAATTCCCTGCTGCGTCATCCGGCGGGATGCCCAGTACCAACCCGGCGACGGTCTTCCGCGCATATTTCGAGGCGCAGCGCGCCCGCGCCTCCCGGCAATTCCTGTGCGCCGCCGTCCCGGTCGTCACCGGCCTCCTGGTCGTAGTCCAGGCGGCGGCCGGATGGCTTGCGCGCGGCGCACTGCTCGCGCAGACGGCGCTGTCGGTCGCCGTTCCGGCGGCAGCCGCAGTCGCGGAGTGGCGCGCGACTCGCAAGCTGCACGCCCTCGTTCGCTCCGCTCACCTGTCGTGACGACGTCGGACGCTGGACGCGCGACTGAACCGTTTGGCTTTGCCGGCCTGAAACGGCTGATTCTCGGTCAACCGATTCCGTCACATCTCGCCCATCACGAGCGTCTGTCGCGCGTGACGGGGCTGGCCGTTCTCTCCTCCGACGCGCTGTCGTCGGTGGCCTACGCGACCGACTTCATTCTGACGACGCTCGTCGTCGCCGGCGTCGCGGCGTTCCGCTACGCGATACCGATAAGTATTGTGATTGCGGCGCTGCTGGCGATTGTGGCGTTCTCCTATCGGCAAACTATTCACGCCTACCCGACCGGCGGTGGCGCGTACATCGTCGCGAAGGAGAACATCGGCCCGACCGCCGGCCTGATCGCGGCGGCGTCGCTGCTGGTCGACTACACGCTGACCGTGTCGGTCAGCATTTCCGCCGGCGTCCTCGCGATCACGTCAGCCGCGCCGTCACTGATCCCGTTTCGCGTCGAGTTGTGCCTCGGGTTCCTGCTGGTGCTCATGCTGGGGAACCTGCGCGGCATCCGCGAGTCGGGGCAGATCTTCGCCGTGCCGACGTATTTCTTCGTGGTCAGCATCATATTGCTGATCGCGGCAGGGACGTATCAGTACCTGACCGGCACGGTCGCACTCGTGAACGCGCCGCTGCCGCCGGAAGCGGGAACGCAGCCGCTCACCACGTTTCTGCTGCTGACGGCCTTCGCCAACGGCTGCACGGCGATGACCGGCGTCGAGGCGGTATCGAACGGCGTGCCGGCGTTCCGCCCGCCCGAGCCGAAGAACGCCGCCTCGACGTTGATCGCGATGGCGACGCTTGCGATCGTGATGTTCACCGGCATCACGTTTCTCGCCCATGCATATCAGGTGATTCCGACGGCGACGGAATCGGGCGTGTCCCAGCTCGGGCGTGCCGTGTTCGGCAATGGTACCGTCGCGTACTACGTCGTGCAGGCCGCGACCACCCTCATCCTCGTGCTTGCGGCAAACACGGCCTATGCGGACTTCCCCCGTCTGGCGTCAATCGTCGCGCGCGATCGTTACCTGCCCCGGCAGTTCTCGAACCAGGGCGACCGGCTGGCGTTCTCGAACGGCATCCTCGTCCTGTCTGCCTTCGCTGCGATCCTGATCATCGTGTTCCGCGGCGACACCCAGTCGCTGCTGCCGCTCTACATGATCGGTGTGTTCATCTCGTTCACGCTGTCCCAGGCAGGGATGGTGATCCACTGGCGCCACTCGAAAGAGCCGGGCTGGCGCTCGAGCGCCGCGATCAACGGCTTCGGCGCCATGGTCACCGGAATCGTGCTGATCATCGTCGCCGTCACGAAGACGCTGGAAGGCGCGTGGATCGTGCTGCTGCTCATCCCGTTCATCGTCGCGGTCTTCAAGGCGACGCGGCGGCACTACGATCACGTGGCCGCGCAGCTCACCCTTCGCGGATACGCCGCGCCGCCGCGGCGGCACAACACGGTGCTGATCCCGATCGGCGGCATCCAGCGGGCGGTCGTCCAGGCGCTGCGCTATGCGGAAACGCTGTCGAACGACGTGCGCGCGGTCTATGTCGATGTCGATCCGAAGAGCACGGCCGAGATCGAGCGCGACTGGTCGAACTGGGGCGGCAAGGTACAGCTCGTCGTCCTGGAATCGCCGTTCCGTTCGCTGATGGAGCCGCTGCTCGAGTACATCGGCGACGTTGAATCCGAACACCCGGACGATTACGTGACGATCATCCTGCCCGAGTTCGTCCCGGCACGATGGTGGCAGCACCTGCTCCACAATCAGCGGGCACTGCTGATCAAGGGCGCGCTGCTATTCCGGCCGAACACCGTCGTGACGAGCGTGCCGTTCCACCTCGTCAAGTAGGCCTGGTGGGTCAGGTAGGTCGGGTGGGTCAGGTAAGTCGGACAGATCTTTGCGAACGCTCTCATCTACGGCTTCGACCTACGCGACCCACCTGGCCCACCTGACCCACGCGACCTGTCGCGGCGCCGCACCTGCACGCGGATTGGCGAGCCGACGAAGCCGAACCTGTCTCGCAGCTGATTCACCAGAAACCGCTCGTACGAAAAGTGCAGCGTCGTCGCGACGTTGGTGAAGAAGACGAAGGACGGTGGCTCAACACCGATCTGCGCCGCGTAGAGAATGCGCACGTGCCTGCGTTCCGGACTCACCGGCGGGTGTGCCGCGGTGACCGATTCGACGAACCTGTTGAGCAGCGGCGTCGGCACGCGTTGTCGCCGCGCGGCGGAAACCTTGTCGATAGTCTCGAGCACTTTGCCGGCGCGCTCGCCGGTAAGCGCCGAGACGTGGAGGATCGGCGCGTAGTCCAGGAAGCGCATCCGGCGTCGCAGACCTTCGTCGAAGACCTTGACGAAGCTCGGATCCTGGCTCTTCACCAGATCCCACTTGTTGGCGACGATGACGATGCCGCGGCCGGCGCGATCGACCTCGCCGCCGATCGCCGCGTCGAGATCCGTGGCGCCGCCGTCCGCGTCGATGATCAGCGCGACGACGTCCGCGTCGGCAATCGAGGCTTTCGCGAGCGAAACGCTCACCAGTTCGACCTTACCGCCGCTCCTCACGCGGCCCGGACGGCGCATGCCGGCGGTGTCGATGATCCGGAATCGCCGGCGATGCCACATCAGCGGCGCGTCGATTGCGTCGCGCGTCGTGCCGGGCATGGCGCTGACGAGCACCCGCTCCTCCCGGAGGAGCCGATTCACGAGCGACGACTTGCCGACGTTCGGGCGTCCGACGACGGCAACGCGGGTCTCTTCGTCGCGCACCGTCGGGGCTCGGGGCTCCGGGCTGGGGTCTAGCTGACCATCTCCCGAACTGATAGCTCGCCCCAGGCCTCGAGCCCCAAGCCCCTTCACGATCTCGTCGAGCAACTCGGCGACACCGGTTCCATGTTCGGCGGAGATTTCCACCAGCGGATCGAATCCGAGCCGATGAAAGTCCACAACCGAGTCCTGCGAGCGCTTGTCATCGGTCTTGTTCACGGCGAGCAAGACCGGCCGTCCGGTCTCGCGCAATTCACGGGCGATCCGCTCGTCGCCAGGGATCAACCCTTCGCGGCCGTCGACCACGAAGACCAGCAGATCCGCATCCGCAATCGCGCGCCGGCCCTGCTCGACGACCAGATCGTGAAGTGGATCCTCGCTGGCGCCATACAAGCCACCGGTGTCGAAGAGCTCGAAGGTTGCACCGCGCCAGGCGACGGGGCGTGCGAGCGCATCCCGCGTCGTGCCCGCAACGGGGGCGACGATGGCGCGCCGGCTGCCGGTCATCCGATTGAAAAGGGTCGATTTGCCGACGTTGGGACGTCCGACCAGGACGACAGAGGGCGATTTACGGGCCATTTCCAGGAGTTGTCAAAACTTCACTTAGCCTCAGCCTTGACAGCGTAAGTCTCACAATCTATAGTGTTTACAAGCCCTCTGGAGACTCTAAGCATGATCAAGGTCGACATCGTCAACGAAGTGTCGAAGATCGCCGACATCACCAAAGTGAAAGCTGAGGTGGCGGTCGATGCGGTATTCGACGCGATGCGGACCTCCATGCAGCGGGGCGAGCGCATCGAGTTGCGTGGATTCGGCGTCTTTCAAGTGAAGCCTCGCAAGCGCGGCATCGGCCGGAACCCGCGCACCGGTAAGGAAGTTCGCATTCCGCCGGGGCGAACGATCCGCTTCAAGCCCGGCAAAGATTTGCAGAACATCGGCTAACTTGGACCCAACGCCGGCCGTCGACTGGCAGCCCCGACCGAAGTTCCAAGATCGCGTGTGGCTGCACGTTCTGTTGTTAGCCCTTACGATCGGAACCACCACGCTCGCTGGCGCCGATCACTGGGCATCGTTCTCGCTCGAGCCGAGCGAGATGGTCCGCTTGTCGCTCACGCCCGGCCTCCTGCTGCACGGCCTCTGGTTCAGCGGCACAGTGCTGATCATTTTAGGCTGCCACGAGCTCGGCCACTACTTCGCGTGCCGGTACTACAACGTCGACGCGTCGCTGCCGTTTTTCATTCCGCTCCCGATTCCGCTCACCGGCACGATGGGAGCGTTCATCCGCATCCGCGAGCCGATTCCACAGAAGCGTATGTTGTTCGACATCGGGATCGCCGGTCCGCTCGCCGGCTTCGTGATGGCGGTGCCGCTGCTGTTCATCGGCATCTGGATGTCGCGCATCTCGCCCGACTACAACCCGGCCGATCTCCCGGCGGGACTGATCAGCTACTCGCTCGGCGAGCCGTTGCTCTACAAGGCGGCGTCAGCGCTGGTCTGGGGAAATGTCCCTGCCGGGCAGTCGCTCAACATGCATCCGGTCGCGTTCGGCGCCTGGTTCGGTCTGCTGGCAACAGCGCTGAACCTGTTCCCCATCGGCCAGCTCGACGGCGGACACATCTCGTACGCGGTCCTCGGTCGCCGCTCGACCTACGTGACGTTTGCCGCCGTTGCGGCCGCCATGGGCCTGGCCTGGTACGCCAACAGCTGGATCGTGTGGACGGCGCTGACGGTTGTGATGCTCGTGGTGTTCGGGCCGCATCATCCGCGCGTGTTCGACGAGAACGTGCCGCTCGATCGCAGACGCTTGGTCCTGGCCGCCTTCGCGGCGATCATGCTGGTCGTGTGCTTCACGCCGTCGCCGATTCGGCTCATGGATCTGCTCCCGCACTGACGGCTCGACCGGGCGCCGCGTGTCCGACGTGCAGCCGGACTGTGATCGCTCGACATCGCCGTCGTGGCTGGCTTCAGCCGCACCGTGATCGCCGTCCCCTTACAACACGTTCAGCGGATCCACGTCGATGACGACACGACGCTGAAGATCGGGCCGCGATGTCAGGGCCGACTGCAGGACCTCGCGCATCTTTCGCCGGTTCGCGCCCTTGATCAGCAGCTGCGCGCGGAATTCACCGCGGAGCTTCCCGAGCGGAGGGGGCGCCGGTCCGAGGACGCGGACGTCAGCCGTCTTCTGCCTCACCTTCTCCACGATGTCGCCTGCGTCGTCCATCGCGCCGGCGAATGTTCGCGCGCGCACGACCGTGTTGACGAGCGATACGAGCGGCGGATAGCGCATCGCCCGCCGGAAATGCAGTTCGCGCTCGAAAAAGGCCGCATAGTCCTGACGACACGCGAGCTGGATGCTGTAGTGATCGGGGTAGAGCGTCTGGACGATCGCCTCGCCCGGCTGCTCGCCGCGGCCGGCGCGGCCCGCGACCTGCGTGAGCAACTGGAACGTGCGCTCCGACGCGCGGAAGTCCGCGAGGCCGAGCCCGACGTCGGCCGATACCACGCCGACCAGCGTGACGCGGGGGAAATCGTGTCCCTTCGCGATCATCTGCGTCCCCACGAGCACGTCGATCGAGCCGTCGCGGAAGCGCGACAGCAGCGTCTGCAGCGCGCCCTTGCGGCGGATGGCGTCGCGATCGAGGCGCGCGATTCGAGCGCCCGGACATGCGGCCTTCAACTCCGCTTCGACGCGCTCGGTGCCGAAGCCGGCCTGCTCGAGATACGGGCCCGCACAGCGCGGACAGGCGGGCGGCACCCGCTGCGTGTAGTTGCAGTAGTGACAGCGCGCGCGGCGGGCATTTCCCTCGCCGTGGACCACCAGCGAAACGCTGCAGTTCGGACAGTCGATTGTGCCGGCGCATTGCCGGCAGAACACTGCAGTCGCGAAGCCGCGGCGATTCAGCAGCACCAGCGACTGCTCACCCTTTTCGAGGCGTCCGGCGATCGTGCTGCGGAGCAGACCGCTCAGAATCACTTCCGGACCGGCCGCCGCGTACTCCTCGCGCATGTCGACGATCGTCACGGTCGCGAGCGGACGATCGAGCACACGGCGTTCCAGCACGACGCGTTCGTACCGGCCGGTGACGGAGTTGTGATAGCTCTCCATCGACGGCGTCGCCGAGCCGAGAACAGCCAGCGCGCCGGCGCGCTGTGCGCGGACGATCGCCACGTCGCGCGCGTTGTAGCGTGGAATCTCTTCCTGCTTGTACGACCCGTCGTGCTCCTCGTCGACGACAATGAGGCCGAGCCGCTCGATCGGTGCGAACACCGCCGATCGCGTGCCGACGACCACGTCGACATCGCCGCGGCGGATCCGCTGCCACTGATCGTGCCGCTCGCCGTCGCTGAGACCGCTGTGCTGGATCGCCACGCGCTCGCCGAAAGCGGCGCGGAATACCGCGGCGGTCGCCGGCGTCAGCGCGATTTCCGGCACCAGCACCAGCACCCGTCGTCCCGCCGCGCGAACCGCGGCGGAGAGGCGGATGTAGACCTCGGTCTTCCCGCTGCCGGTGACGCCGTGGAGCAACGCGACCTTGAACTCAGCAGCCGCGGCCAGCCGGGCCAGACGTCTGAGCGCCTCCTCCTGCTCGCCTGTCAGCACGCGCTCGGGCGTCGCGATCAGGATGGGGTCAGACACCAGTCTGGCCCCGGTCGTATCCCGATCCGGCGCCGGCCTGATTCCGATCTGATTGCGATCTGATCGGGACGTGATCGCGACTTGATCGTGACCGGATGCCGACCAGGGATCACGCTCGATGCGGTCTTGACGGAGGCTGATATAGCCATGCCTGGCGAGGCGAGAGACGACATCGGCTGCAACCCCGCGCGCGGCGAGCGCCGGCGTCGAAGTTCCCGTCGGTGTGCCGGCAAGAAGCTCGAGAGCGTCGCGCTGCTTGTCGGTCAGTTTTGCATTGAGCGCCTCGAGACCGGCGGGCGTGATGGTGGCGACGCGGATGGTCTTGTGTGCGTCGGCGCGCGCTCCGCGAGCCATTGGCGGTAACAGCAGCGGGATCGCATCGCCGACGCCGGCGGCGTAGTACTCGGCCGTCCACTGCGCGAGTTCCACGACCTCCGGCGGAACGAAGGCGTCGGCGTCGAGGACGTCGCGCAGAGGCTTCAGTGAATCGGGATCGGGTTCGGGGTTCGGGGTTCGAGGTTCGGGGTTCGGGTTCTGGGTTCTCGGGTTCTCGTTCTGAACCACGATGCCGGTGACGACGCGCGTGCCGAGGGGGACGACGACGCGGGCGCCGATTGGCGGCGTCGGGACGCCGTCGGGCACCGCGTAGGTCAGGAGATCGAGAGCAGGAACCGGAACGGCGACGTGAACCAGCCTCTGGATTCGAGCGTCAGTCTGCTGACTTGAGGAGGCTGCGGACAACCTTCATATCCTCCCACACCTCCCGCTTCGACGCGGGATTGCGCAGCAGGTAGGCGGGATGGAATGTCGGAATCAGCTTCGCGCCGCGAAAGTCGTAAACGCGCCCGCGCAGGCGTGAAATCGGATCAAGCGTGCGGAGCAGGGTCTGCGCCGCGAACTTCCCGAGCGCGACAATCACCTTCGGCTTCACGATCTCGATCTGCCGGAACAAGAACGGCTCGCACTGATCCACTTCGTCCGGCTCCGGATTCCGGTTGCCCGGCGGCCGGCACTTGATGACGTTCGCGATGTAGACGTCGTCGCGCCTGAGGCCGATCGCTTCGATGATCTTGGTGAGCAGTTGACCGGCGCGGCCGACGAACGGCTCGCCCTGGATGTCCTCGTCGCCGCCGGGCGCCTCGCCGGCGAACATCAGGTCAGCTTCCGGATTGCCGACGCCGAACACAATCTGCCGCCGGCCGAGCGCATGCAGCTTGCAGCGTGTGCAATCGCCGAGGTCGGCGCGCAGCGCCACCAGCGCCTCGGCGGGACTGCGGAGGAGCGCAACGCGATCGGGCGCGGTCTCGAAACGGTTCCCGACCCCCTGTGGATCGCTGCAATGCGTCGTCGCGGAGGGCTGGTTTTGCTCGATATTTTGCTGGGGAGAGGAAAAACCCTTCCCGACCCCCTGTGGACGGTCGTGCCAGGCCGGATCGCGGCTGACGCCGGGGACGCCGAGCTCGGCGGCGAAGCGCAGATGCTCCCGCAGTTGATCGCGATCCATCGGCTACGACGATCGGGCCCCGACGCTCCGCTCCGCAATCAGCTTCTCGACGCGATCGAGGATCTCGGCGGCGACCCGCGACTTCGGCTGCAGCGGCAACGTCTCGGCGCCGTCCGCGCCGACAATCGTCACCGCGTTCGTGTCCACGTCGAACCCGGCGTCAGTGCGCGAGACGTCATTCGCGACGATCAGGTCGGCGTGCTTCTTCGTGCGCTTTTCCGCCGCGCGCGCGACCACGTTGTCGGTTTCCGCCGCAAATCCGACGAGCAGCGGACCGCGACTGGACGACAGGCGCCGCAACCCGAGCTCGCCGAGAATATCTGGCGTTTTGCGCAGGACCAGCGTCAGCTCGTCGGCGTTCTTCTGCACCTTCTGGCGCGCCGGTTCGACGGGCGAATAGTCGGCGACCGCCGCCGCCATCACCACCACCTGCATGTCGCCCGCACGCGCGACGATGGCCGCGTGCATCTCTGCCGCGCGTCGCACGCGGACGATCTCCCGCGCCTGCGGCAGCTCGATCGTGGTCGGACCGGTGACCAGCGTCACCTCCGCGCCGCGCCGGATCGCTTCGCTCGCGATCGCGTAGCCCATCCGGCCGCTGGAGCGGTTGCCGACGTAGCGAACCGGATCGAAGTCCTCGTAGGTCGGACCGGCGCTGACGAGCAGCCGCAGGCCGCGCAGCGGACCGTCGGGCCGCAGCACCGCCTGGGCGGCGGCGACAATCTCGTCCGGTTCGGCGAGGCGCCCTTTTCCGATCCACCCGCACGCCAGGTAGCCCTCGCCCGGCTCGACGAAGCGCACGCCTCGCGACGCGAGCGTATCCAGATTCTTCCGCACCGCCTCGTGCGAGAACATCTGGGTGTTCATCGCCGGCGCCAGCAGCACCGGCGCGCGCGTCGCCGTGTAGAGCGTGGACAGGAAGTCGTCGGCGATGCCGTTCGCCATCTTGCCGATGATGTTCGCCGTGGCCGGCGCAATCAGCAGCAGGTCGATCGTCGACGCGATCGCGATGTGTTCGATGTCGGCGTTCATGCCGGCCTCGAACTGATCGGTGATGACGTGCCGCCGGGTGATCGCCTCGAACGTGATCGGGCCGACGAACTTCGCCGCCGAGTGGGTCATCACGGCGACGACGTCGTGGCCACGCTTCTGCAGTCCGCGCGCGACTTCGACCGCCTTGTAGGCGCCGATGCCGCCCGTGACGCCAAGCGCAACCAGGCTCATGCGGCTACTCGCGGGTGGCGGCGGGATCGGCCTCGATCTTCTCGACCGCCCGGGTGATGACTTCCTTCTGTGCGATCGTCGTCTTCTTGTGATCGGCGACATCCACACGCGGCGTCGATCCGGCGAGCAACTGGCGGGCCCGAGCGCCGGCGGTGACGACGAACTCGAACGAATTCGGGAGCTTGCTGCGATCGATCATAAAAAAGTCCTGACTATGCCTTCTGCCTCGCTCTGCATTCGCCGCAGGCGAGCGCGTTCTGCGATGACGATGCTGCGCAGCCGATCGACGGCGGCGGTCACTTCGTCGTTGACGACCACGAAATCGTACTCGGAATAGGCGGCTACTTCGTCGCGCGCGACCTGCAGGCGCCGCTGCATCTCGGGCTCACTGTCCTTGCTGCGGCCGCGCAGCCGCCGCTCGAGAATCGCAAACGACGGTGGCATCACGAACACCGTCGTCGTCCGTACGCCGGCAGCACGCACTTTCCGCGCACCCTGCACGTCGATCACCAGGACGACGTCATCTCCGTCGGCAAGCAATCGCTCGGTATCGGCGGCGCCCGTCCCGTAGAGATGGCCGTAGAGCGAGGCCCACTCCAGGAACTCGCCCGCCTGCACCATCGCCTCGAAGCGCTCGCGTGAGACGAAATTATAGTCTACGCCATCGCACTCGCCGGGCCGCGCCGGACGCGATGTGTAAGACCGTGACATTCTGAGGCCCGGCGTCTCCTCGACCAGCCGCTCCACGAGTGTCGTCTTGCCGGCGCCGGAGGGTGCCGACACGATGAACAGCAGGCCGCGTGGCCCTGAGCCGGTCGACCGGTTCGTTTCCGCGGCGCGCGAGGGGGGATCGGTCCGGCGGTCACTCGACATTCTGGACCTGCTCCCGCATTTTCTCGAGCTCCGCCTTCGCGGCGATGATCAGCTCCGAGACCCGCAGGCCGTCCGCCTTCGAACCCATCGTGTTCACCTCGCGGTTCATCTCCTGCAGGAGGAAATCGAGCTTGCGGCCGCAGGGCTCGGGACTGTCCGCGAGCGCGCTCCAGTGCGACACGTGGCCGCGAAACCGTTCCACCTCCTCGCTGATGTCGGAGCGCGCGGCCATGCGGACGATCTCCTGCGCCACAGCCGCCTCGTCGGCCTGCAGCTCGGTCCGCAGCTCGCGCACACGCTCGGTAATCCGCTGTTCCATCGCTGCGCGGCCTTCGTCAGCCGCCGTGGCGATGCGCTCGACGAGGCGCGCGACTCCGATCCGGCGGCTGTCGAGATCGGTGCGCAGCTGGTCGCCTTCGCGCGACCGCATCGTGTCGAGGTCGACGAGCGCCTCCTCCACCGCCGACCGTGCGGTCGCTGCAATCGCCGTCTGCACGTCTTCGTCGTCGGACGGCTGATGCTCGCGGATCGTGATCGCCTGCGGCATGCGCAGCAGATCGCCCGGCGTCAGCGAGCCGCTGACGAGACCGCGATCGCGCGCCTGATCCAGCGCCGCCTCCAGAGCACGGCCGAACTGCTCGTTGAACTCGACCTCGAGACCGGCGACCTGGCGCACCTGCAGCGAAACGCTCAGCTCCACGCGCCCACGCGCGACGTGCCGGGCGACGAGCGCCCGGACGTCCGCTTCGATGGACGCGAGCGACTGCGGGCTGCGGATCTGCAGATCGAGATACCGGTGATTGACGGCGCGAACCGTTACCGCAACCGTCGCACGTTCGTCCTCGCGCGACACCGACGCAAACCCGGTCATGCTCTTGATCATCTGCTGACGCTCGGCTGAAGCCTTCTCGCTGTGCCCTTCCCGCGGTTCTGACCCGCCTGACCCATCCGCCCCATCCCTCGCATCTATCCCATCCGTCCCATCCGTCCCATCCGTCCTACGACGGCACCATCCGCCTCTCCGCGCGGCGGCCCTCGAGCAGCTGCAACTGATAGAGCGTCGCGTAGGTGCCTTCCGGATTCGCGAGCAATTCCTCGTGACGGCCGATCTCGACGACGCGTCCCCGCTCGAGCACGATGATCGCGTCGGCGCGGCGGATCGTCGACAGCCGGTGCGCGATCACGAACGACGTGCGGTTCATCATCAGGTTGGTGAGCGCTTCCTGCACCAGCAGTTCCGACTCGGTGTCGAGCGCTGACGTCGCTTCGTCCAGGACGAGGATTGGCGCGTTCTTCAGCAGCGCGCGCGCAATCGCGATTCGCTGCCGCTGACCTCCCGACAGACGCTGACCGCGCTCGCCGATCATCGTGTTGTAGCCCTGCGGCAGCGCCGCGACGAAATCGTGCGCGTTCGCG
>DATFXR010000244.1:0-3103 GCA_035315685.1 Vicinamibacterales bacterium
GCCGGACGACTCGTACTTCGAGAAGGCCGGCGAACGGCTGCCGGGACCGTTCAGCGGCGCCGTGCAGAACGAGAACAAGCCGAGCCAGTACGATCCGGACGGTCCGCCGCCGCCGCAGTTCCGCATCGTCCACGCGGTGAGGATTGCCGCCGACGGCCTCGTCTACGTCTGCGACCGCACCAACAACCGCCTCCAGGTCTTTCACAAGGACGGGACGTTCGTGCGCGAAGTGTTTCTGGCCAGGCGGACGTTTGGCAGCGGCTCGGTGTGGGATCTCGCCTTCTCGCCCGACCCGCAGCAGACGTTCATCACCGTCATCGACGGCACGAACCAGCAGGTGTACGTCCTGCGGCGCGAATCGCTCGAAGTCGTGGACACGTTCGGCGGTGGTGGACACTGGGCTGGCCAGTTCTACGGCGCACACAACATCGCGGCGGACTCGCGCGGCAACCTTTTCATCACCGAAACCTACGAAGGCAAGCGCGTTCAGAAGTTCCTCTACGGCGCGGACCCTCGCAGTGCGAAGCCTTCAGCCGAGCGTCAGGACGTGATCCGCACCGGCGACTACAGAGCGCGCGGCCTCGAGCCGGCGGACTTCCCGCGCGTGAAGAAGCTCGCCGACAACGTCTACGCCTTCGAGCAGATCGATCCCACCAAGCGCATCGTCACCGTCAACAACCTGATCGTCGTCACTGCGGCGGGCGTGCTCGTGGCTGAGAGTCAGGGTACCGAGGACAACACGAAGCGTCTCGTCGCGGAAATCGCCAGGCTGACTTCCCAGCCGATCAAGTACGTGGTCATCGGATCCGAACACGGCGATCACACTGGTGGCATTGGCGCCTTCGCGCCGGGAGTCACGTTCTTCGCGCATCCGTTTTCGGCGCCGCGCATCAAGCGGGCGACGGAGCCGGTCACGGACAAGAAAGTGCTGCAGCTCGGAGCGACCGAGATTCAGATCCTGTTTCTGGGCCGAGCGCACACCGGCGGCGATCTGCAGGTCTACCTGCCGCGCGAGCGGATCCTGTTCATGAGCGAGGTGTTCATCAACCGGATCTTCCCGTCGATGGCCAACGGCTATCCGTCCGAGTGGGTGGAAACACTGAAGAAGGCCGAGGCGCTCGATCCGATCTGGTACGTGCCCGCGCACGGCTTCGTCGACGCCGCTGCAGTGCTGAAGGAAGAGGAACGGAACTACCGGATGGCGATCGAGAAGGTCATCGCGGAAGGAAGGCGTCTTCACGATGCCGGCACGCCGGTCGAGAACGCGGCCACCGCCGCGCGCCTCGAACCCTACGACGGCTGGACGCGCGCGGCGAACAACGCGGCGTCTGCACTTCAGCGCGTCTACATGGAGCTCGACGGCGCGCTCGAGCGACCGTAGTCCTGATCGCGCGAACGGTCGGCGCCGCTAATCCTGCCGGAGCGCCTGCGCGGCGTCTGCACGGCTGGCGCGACGGGCCGGCACGTAACTCGCCGACAACGCGGCGGCGACGAGGAGCGCGGTCATTGCAGCGAGCGTGGCCGGATCGGCGGGCCGCATGCCCTCGACGAATCGTTGCAACAGTCGCGCGGCGGCCCACGCGCCGCACAGGCCGCCAGCGGCGCCGATCGCGATGAGCGTGGTGCTCTGTCCGAGCACGAGCCGGACGATGTCACGGGCTGTCGCGCCAAGCGCCATGCGCATGCCGATCTCGGCGGCGCGCTGACTGGTGAGATAGGCAAAGACGCCGTACACGCCGACGCAGGCGAGCGCCAGCGCGACGCCGGCGAACGTCCCGAACAGCAGCACGAGGAAGCGCTGGCGCGCCAGCGACCCGGCGACCAGCTGCTCCATCGTCCGAACCTCGTACAAGGCCTGATCACCGCCGGCGCCGCGCAGTTCGCGCCGCAGCGCGTCGACCACGTCCAGCGGCGGAATCGTGGTCCGCGCCGTGATCGACATGAAGGTCGAGAACAGGCGAAGCAGTGGCGGCGGAACCTGCGCGAACGGGTAGTACATCTGATCGCGCACGCGCGATTGATCGTCGGCGGCGAGGCCCCAGTGACGCACGTGGCCGACGACACCGACGATGCGCACCGGCGCCGCCCCCATCACCGGGATCCAGAGCCGTTCGCCGACGACGTCGACGCGGCCGAATGCGTGCCTGGCCAGATTCTCGTCGACGACCACTACGGATTCCGCGCCGATGCCATCGTGGTCGTCGAAGAAGCGGCCCGCGCGCTGCGGAATGCCCATCACCTTCAGGTAATCAGGCGTGACGCTCGACGCAAGGGCGAGGGGCAACTCGCCCGGCGCGTGCGCGGCTGCCGTCGTCGAATATGGCACCGCGTTCTCGCCCTCGCGCATCGGTACGATGTCGGTGAGCGCGAAGAACGCGACGCCCGGTACTCGGCGCGCACGATCGATCACGTCCTGCCATGCCGCCAGAATCTGCTCGGGCCGCTCGAGCAGTGCGGGCGACACCGCGAAACGCGCGGTCAGGACGTTCTGCAGGTTGATGCCGGGCTCGAGCGACGCAAGCGCGATCAGCGTCCGGCCCAGCATCCCGGCGCACACCAGGAGCACGACGGCGATCGCCAGCTCGGTCACGACGAACGCGCTGTGCAGGCGCCTCGAGTTGCCGGCAATCGTGCGGCCGCCGGCGCGGAGCGCCGCTTCCATGCCGGCCATCGGGACGCGCAGCGCGGGAGCGAGCCCGAACGCGACGCTGCTCCCGATCGAGACGGCCAGCGCCGCCAGCAGGACGCGCCAGTCCAGCTGAATCTCGCCGCCGCGCGGCAGGCCGCCGGGCCAGAACGCGACGAACGGCCGCACGCTCGCCGCCGCGAGGAGGACGCCGACGATGCCGCCGGCAACCCCGAGCACGGCGCTTTCGGCGAGGCATTGCCGGACGACGCGGCCACGCGTCGCCCCGAGTGCGACGCGCGTGGCGAGCTCCCGTTCGCGCGACGCGGCACGCGCCAGCAGCAGGCTCGCGATGTTCACACACGCGATCAGCAGCACCGCGCTCACCGCCGAGAGCAGCAGCCAGAGCGTCGGCCCGACGTCTCCCACGATTTCCCGCTGCAGCGGACGCGCCATCAATCCGCGTCCGGCGTCCTC
>DATFXR010000245.1:0-2004 GCA_035315685.1 Vicinamibacterales bacterium
CGATCAGGTTCACCATGTGCTGCGCGTGCGTTTCGGGTTGGACGCTGCCGCCCATGTTGCCGAAGGTCATCAGCGGCTGACCGTCCTTCATGACGAAGCCGGCGATGATGGTGTGGAACGGCCGCTTGTGCGGCGCGACCAGGTTGGGACTGTTCGGGTTGAGCGAAAACGCGGAGCCGCGGTTGTGCAGCACGAACCCGTACGGCGCGACCGTGGCGCGGCTGCCGTAGACGGCAAAGACGCTGTGGATCAGCGACACCATGTTGCCCCAGCGATCGGCGGTCGTCAGGTAGATCGTCCCGCCGTCGCGTCCGCCCGCCACCGCCGGCTTCGCCGCCACGTTCGGATCGATCTGGCCGCACAGCGAGGCGGCGTGCGACTTCGAGAGCAGTTCCTTCACCGGGACCTTCGCGAACATCGGGTCGCCGTTCTTCGCGAGCAGGTCCGAGTAGGCCAGCTTCTTTGCTTCGACCATGTAGTGCCAGTACTGAGGATCGGAGGGACCGAGCGCGGCGAGGCTCGTGCCGAATTTCGGCACACAGACCTCGAGGATGTTCAGCATCTCGAGCGCCGCGAAGCCCTGGCCGGGCGGTGGCAGCTCGAAGACGTCGTAGCCGTGATAAGTGGTCGAGATCGGATCAATCCACTCGGACTGGAATTCGCCGAGATCGGCCTTGGTCATCACGCCGTTGTTCGCCTGCATCTTCGCGACAATCGCGTCGGCGATCGCACCTTTGTAGAAGGCGTCACGGCCCTGCTGCTGGATGAGGCGGAGCGCTTTCGACAGCCCGGGGTTGCGGATGATGCTGTAGAGCGCCGGCGTCTCACCGGAGACGAGGAACGTTTCTTTCGAATCGGGATCGTTGCGCAGCCCGTTGGTCGCATTGCGCAAATCGGAATGGCGCCGTTCGGCGAGGCCCCAGCCTTCCTCGGCAATCCGCGCGGCGCGCTCGAACGCCTCCTTGAACCCGACGGTGCCGAAGCGCTTCAGCAGCGCGTCGTAGCCCGAGATCGCGCCCGGTACGGTGGCGGCGTTGACGCCGTCGTTCGGCACGCTCTTGACGCCGAGCTTCGTCGCGAAGAACTCGGGCGTCCAGCCGCTGGGCGCCCATCCGCCGGAGTTGAGCGCATAGAGTTTCTTGTCCTTCGCGACATAGACGAGCGCGAAGAGGTCGCCGCCGATGCCGGTGTCGTTCTGCGACGTGACGTCGAGCACGGCGCCGGTCGCGACCGCTGCGTCGATGGCATTGCCGCCCTGGCGCAGGATTTCGAGCCCGGCCTCAGCCGCGAGCGGATCACTCGTGGCCACCATGCCGTGGCGGGCGAGCACCTCCGATCGGCCTTGTGACAACCAGCCCTGCGCGCGAGATCCCGGCACGGCCTTGATCGCGGCACCCGGTTGAGGCTGATCCGTGGAGGGCACCCCGAACGGATTCGGCGACTGCGCCGTCGGCGTCGCCAGCGCGACCAGACCAGCGAACGTGGTGACGGCGAGCGCATGACGTGGCAATGACATGGGCGAGATTCTACGCCGTTCCCGCGCGGAAGATCATTCCTGGCTCGTGGCACTCCGGCTATGCTGGAGCCTCGTAGACGTCGCCGGGACGAAGAGGAGGCCTCATGCGTACGCCGTTGGCACTCGTCGCATTGCCGCTGCTGGCGCTCGGCATGGCCGGAGCCGCCGGCATCGGGGCCGCGCAGACCGGCACCGCTCCCGCCCCGATCACCAGCCCGCCGACTCCGGCGCCGATCACGAAGCACGGGTTGACCGTCGAGATCCGCGACGTCGTGCGCCTGCCGGATACGCGCGGGATGCGCCCGCTCGATCAGGACGTCACGCCGGCTGGATGGGCGCGGATCAATTACGTCCGTGACCTTCCCGACGGCCGCCGGTTCGTGAACGATTCGCGCGGGCTGTTGTACGTGATCGATCGCAGCAATCGGCCATCCGTCTACGCGAACGTGGCTGCGGTCTTCCCGCATGCGATCTACAACCGGCTCGAG